>VGYW01000141.1 GCA_016872875.1 Planctomycetota bacterium
CATCGCCGAGATCAACGCCCGTGCACCCAGGACTTCCGGGCCTGCCGGCTACCCCATCTGCTTCACTTTGGTCACTCGATCGTAGGCGAAATTGTGGTGTCAGCGCACCCAGATGATCTGAGTTCTGTATTTGAAGATTTGACACCCATCTCCACTTCCCCGCCCGCGAGGGCGGCGCGACCGCAAGTCCGCTCCCTCGATAGGCCGTCCCGTCAAATCCTCGGAATCGTCCAGAACGGATCCCTGCGTTCGTCATACGTCCAGCTCCAGGATGTCCATGAACCGGCCGCTGAAAGGCTCGACGCCGTCCCTCGTGACGCGTACGCCGTTCTCCCAGCGGAGGCCGAATTCGCCGCGGGCGAACAGGAAGGTGTCCACGTTGAAAGTCATGTTCTCCTTCAGCGGGTAGTCGCTGGTCTCCTCCATCCACGGCGGCTCGACCTCGATCATTCCCAGCCCGTGGCAGGGTCCGTAAAGGAAACTATCGTCGTAGCCGTTTTCACTGAAGAATCTCCGGTATTTCTTCGCCACTTCCGAGGCGACGACGCCGGCCTTCATCCATTCCATGGTGTTCCGGTGCGCGGTCCTGCCGAACTCGACCATGCGTCGCATCTTCTCCGTCATCTTTCCCAGGCAAACCGGCCGACCGACGCCCGAGGAATAGCCGTCGATGCGGGCCGAGATGTTGAGTTGTACGAGGTCGCCTTTCCGAAGCACCCTGTGCGTGGGACGGGATATCGCGTGGGTCGTGCTCGGTCCGGCGAAGACGTACTGGGGCATACCCTCGTATTCCGCGCCGCGGTCATAGATCTCCTTCTGGGAGATCCCGACCACCTGCAGTTCGGTCATCCCGGGCCGCATCTGTCTGAGGATCTCGCCGATGGCGTCCTCGGCGATGGAAAACGCCTTTTTCTGACACGCGATCTCCGCGTCGCTCTTGACCGAGCGCAAGCTTACCAGGATGTCGTCCGCGCGGACGAGTTCGGCGCCTGGGAAGGCCGCCCGGAGCCCGTCCAGCACGGGAGCGGTGGTCACCAGGTACCCGCCGATGCCGATGCGGCGGGGTTCCGGAACCCCTGCCTCCGCGAAGACCGAGCGAAACGACGAGACCGGCACGCCGGGATAGGCGGGGTCGGCCGGTTCCCGGTACTCGGTCATCAGCCGCACGCGGGCGATCCTGCTGCGGTCGGTCGCGAAAGTCTGGCTCTCGGGGCCGATGAGCAGGGTCGGTTCGCCCCGGGGTGGTATAACGACCCCTGCGATCTCGAAGATCGGCCAGTAGTTCGAGAAATACCGCACGTTGGCGAACTCCGCCTCGTTGCTGTTGACGAGCAGGATGTCGAGTCCGCGTTCGCGGACGAGTTCCTGCGCCTTCGAAATTCGGCGTACGTACTCTTCGTTCGGGATGGAAGGAAGTTTCATGTCATGATCCTTTCACGGGAATGTCCATCGTCATCCGTTCAAAACACCAGGCCGCTCTCGGCTCCGTCCGAGGACATCTTTTTCGCACGGATGGCTTTCAGCGCTTCCAGTTCCCACGGCTGCTGCGCGATGTCGCGGATGCGCTCGACGCGGGGAGGGACGGGCGGCAAGGGCTCCTTCGTCAGGTTCTGGTACCAGTAGGCGACGCTGCACCAGTCGTCGCTCCGCTCGTCGAACCAGCCCGAACCGCCCTGGCCTGTCTGGGTATACTCGACCCGCATATCGTTTTGAAAATAGATGGGATCCATTAGGTGGAAGCGGTAACAGCCACAGTAGTAGCGGTCGCCGAATTCCGGGTGCTGGACCTGGTAATTCGAGCCGGCGTACGCGGACTGGTGGACGCCCAGTCCCCAGGCCGAGAGGAACCAGTCCGACCATCCCGTCCCGACGATGGTGGGAACCGCCGTGTCCCCGTCGATATAGAACTGTATCTCGCCCTCGCGCCAGGTGCCTTTCGTGCGCGGCAGCGCGGAGATGAGCGTGCCGACATAGACGCCGGGCGTATTTCGCGCGGTCATGACGGGATGGTTCTTGCCGATGGGAGGCACGCTCCTCCTGAAGTGCGCATGGAACCGTCCCATGTCGGAAGTGATTTTGTCGCCCAGTGTGTAATTGATCTGGTAGAAGAGGCAGACCCCTTCGTCCTGGTCGTTATCGAATTCAAGAACGAACCCTTTCCTGAACGGCATGGGAAAGAAGCACCAGAAGCCCTTTCCCTCACTGATGCCGAGGCAGGGCGTGGAATAATGTCCCAGGCGGCCGTGTGCGGCCCCGTAGAAATCGCCGAAGGGCGCCTCAACGCTCGGCGACTCGGATCCGTCCCAATAGATGCGCAGGACGATGCTGCGCAGAACCTCCGGAGACCTGTTGCCAATGGTCATCCAAATACCCCGAACCATTCCCGGACCTTCGACATCCGCCAGCCTTATCTTCTCGTGCGGTTCGACCTGTATCGCGTGCCGATATTCCGGCAAGCGTCCGGCCTTGGCGCCGGTCGGATTGCCGGCTGTGATGGAGCGGGATGCGAGCTTCTGGAAACGGAATATTTCAGGTGCTTTCATCATGGGTTGGGTCCTCCTATTGCTCGTTTGTAGTTCTCTTTGCTTGTCATGTAGTTTTCCTCTTAATGCCCAACGGCGCAAATCTCGGGCGGCGAAGCCGTCCCTGCCCATGCGGTACTGTACTGGTTCAGCGTGAACTGGACAAACGGCCCTCGGGAATAAGAGACTCGGACGGACGACTGGCCTGCGGCCAGTCGGAGTTTTCTGAGGCATCGGGGGATAGGCCGAATGGCTTCAGAGGGGGGCAGGGATAGCCCCGAGGGGCCATCCCCGCCCGAGCCTTTCGGCCACACCCCAGCCGGGTATCCCTGGCGGGTTGCTCTCCAGCAGGGCCCGCTTCCGGTTCGCCGGCCGGGTGGATCATAGGCGTCTCCTTTCTGGTTGTCAAGAGCTCTCTTGGTTCGGTGCCGAGCCTGGCCTGGGCGCGGCGGGCGGCCCGGGCTTCGCGGGCCGCGGCGAGCTTGCGGTCGCGCTCGGCCCAGATGGCCTCCGCCCGGCCCTCGAGCTTGTCGAGGGGCGCGACGTAGCCGATGGCACTGTGGAGCCGCTTGGCGTTGTAGTGGGCCACGAAGTCGGCCACGAGGCGCCGGGCCTCCTCCAGGCTCAGAGGGGTTCCGGGGCGGATGCACTCCGTTTTGAGGGTCTGGTAGAAGCGTTCCTTTTTTCCATTGCTCTGGGGGTAGCCGGGGCTGATGCGGACGTGGGTCATGCCCGCGATGCGGAGGAACTCCTTGAAGTCCCGTGCGATGAACTGCGGGCCGTTGTCGGAGATGATCCGGGGCTTGGCGTCCGGGAACTTCTCGGGGGCCCGCTGGACGATCACCTCCACGTCCTGCTCGGTCATCCTCTCGCGGATTTCCCAGTGGACGATGTAGCGGGAGAAGCCGTCCAGCTCGTCGAGCATCATGAAGGCCAGGCGGCGGTAGCCCTCGAGGGGGTGGTGGCGGGCGTAGACCACGATGGCGGCGCGCTCCCAGTCCTCGAGCCAGCAGTCGCGCGGGACGAGCGCATTATGCTCGTTCGCCTGGCCGTAGCGCCCCTGCCAGTCGTAGAACTTGCTGCGGGCCAGGCCCAGCCAGCCCACGAGGCGCGCCACCGGGAGTTCCGTTTTGCCCGACCAGTATCGCATGTAGTCCACCACCTGATCGCGCACGTCGTGGGGCGTCCAGGCGCCTTTCAGACCCGGCCAAGCGTTTTTTTTAGAGCGACGTGGGACTCCATGATCTCGGCGATCACCTCGTCCTTGTGAGCCAGCTTGGTCGTGAGGGCCTCGTTGTGCTCCTGGAGGCGCCGGACCTCCGAGCCATGGTCGTGCTCGAAGGCCGCGGCCCCGTTCTCGAAGAACTCCTTCTGCCAGCGGTAGAAGAGCGTGGGGTTGAGGTGGTTCTGGTCACAGAGGTCTGAGACCGGCACCTTCTCCAGGAAGTGCCGCCGCAGGATGGCCCCCTTCTCCTGCGCCGAAAACCGGCGTCGCTGCTGCGTCATGGACATTGCCTCCTTCGGGCTTACATACTATCCGCCCGAGGGAGTTTGTCCAGTTCCGTCTGAAGCATGACACCAGGGGTGGCAGGACATGCATCGAAAAAGCCCATAGTGGGTCAAGTGTGTGGCGCACGGTTGAACCAGTATGGTGGGAAGCCCCCGGAAGGCTCCGGATCGCCAAAGCGCTCAATCTGGGTCAAGTTCTGGCTGATCCAGAATGGAGGGAACGGCCCCGGAAGCCACGGGGCCGCCAAAGTGCCCAAATGGGGCGGATCGACCGAGGGGGGAGGCTGGCCCCAAGGGCTTCGCCGAGCGGGGCCACGAAACGGCAAGGCGAGGAACCCGCGACGGGGTTCCTCGCCTCGGAGGGCGTTCAGGAGAGCGGCGGCGGCTAGGCGGCCCGGCCGCGGCGGCGGCGCAGGAGGGCCAGGACTCCGAGGCCGAGGAGGGCCAGGGTGCTCGGCTCGGGGATGGCGAGGGCGGTGAGGCCGGTGAGGTAGATGCCCCAGCCCCGCTCCTCGCTGAGCACCTGGAGCGTGGCCGTGCTGAGGTCCCACAGGTAGAGGTGCTGCGGGTCCATCAGGTTGCCGATGTCAATGGTGTACTGGAGCGGGTTGGTCTGGGCGTTCCAGGGGAGGCCGCCGACGAAGAGGTTGTCGGCGTAGAAGACCGGCATCAGGTCGGTGGAGAGGATGGTTCCGCCCTCGCCGAAGAGGCGGAGGGTGAAGCTCTTGTCGAACATGAGGTCGCCCACGACGCTGATGAGGTCGTGGGTGGTTGGGCCGGTGAAGCTCCACTCGTAGACCGCTCCGTCGCCGATTCGCAGGGTGCCGGGGCCTGCGGCGCCTTGGACGATGAAGGAGCCGGGGTTGAGGCCGTTGGGGGTGAAGCGGCGGTCGAAGGTGATGTCGCCGGTGAGGGTGGCGGCGTGTCCGATGCTGGCGGTGCTGAAGCCGACCGGTCCGCCCTGGGCGATGAGCTGGGTGTTCGGGGCCATGGTGAGGTCGCCGAGGCGCGTGGCGCCATAGTTGCCCTGGAGGCCGGCGAGGTAGAGGTTCTGGATTTCCGTGGCGGTGAGGGTCCGGTTGTAGACGAGGAACTCGTCAACCACGTTGGCGAACTCCTGTCCCCAGCCTTCGCCGTTGCCGATCCAGCTCACCTCGGTGGTGCTTCGGCGGTCGGCGGTGCCGCGGAAGACGCCGTCCACGTAGTAGTCGGTGGTGCCGTTGGCCTTTCCGACGGCGGCGACGTGGTGCCAGCCGCTGCTGGGGGCGATGTTGACGGGGTTTCCGCCGCCGTCGAGGGCGGGCCGGAAGCCGCCACCGCCGGCATTGTCGTACATGCCGAGGCGCTGGCTGCCGTTCTCGACGATGATCTGGTGATCGTTGGAGGCGCCACGGGTGAGGGTGCGCCAGTCGTCGCCCCAGAGGTTGTTGAACCAGGCGGCGATGGTCCACTCGGTGGCAATGTCAATGCTGCTGCTGGGGGCTTCGTTGAGGCGCATGTAGGCGCCTGTGCCTGAGGTGGGGATGAGCATGCCGGCGCCGATCCTGCCGGCGGTGGTGGTGGTGGCCTGGTTGCGGAGCTGGCCGTTCTTGCTGGAGCCGAGGGTGCCCTCGTTGGTGACCCAGGTGAAGGCGCCGCTGGTGTAGGTGTTGCTGAACGAGTAGTAGGCGGCGGCATCGGTGGGGGGCTTGATGGTGGGGTCGGCGGCTGGGAGGACGAGGGTGAGGGAGGCGCTTTCGACGTTGAGCGCGCCCCTGAAGTTGATGCTGGCCTGGGGCGCGGAGATGGTGACGTTGCCGTCGGAGGCGAGGGTGACACCCTGGGGCACGCTGAGGCTGCCGCCGGAGGCCACGGTGAGGTTGTCGAGGAGGGTGACGCCCACGTCGACGCCGGCGGGACCGGTGACACTGAAGTTGTTGGCGTCGAGCGAGCCATTGACGGTGAGCCACTGGGAGCCGCCGCGGAGGTTGGCGTTGCCGGCGAGGGTCATGGGTCCGGCGACGGTTGGCCCGCCGGTGGTGCCCATGGAGTTGAGGGTGGCGATGGCGGAGCCGCCGAGGGTGAGCTGGCTGCCCGGGTCGAGACGGACGTCGCCGAGGCGTGCTGGTCCGCCGGCGAGTGCGCCCTGGCGGAAGGCCTGGATTTCGGCGCCGGTGAGCGCGCGGTTCCAGGCCGCTACGTCGTCCACCTGCCCGTTGAAGTACTGGTTCTGGCCGACGCGCCGGCCCATGCCGAACTGGTCGTAGAGGTCGAGCGGCCAGGAGGGCGTGTAGGTCAGAACAGGGGTCGCACTGCCGTCCGTGTACAGCCGGACGTTTGTGCCGTCGTACGCGGCGGCGAAGAAGTGCCAGTTGGGGTCGTTGGTCAGGGGGCCGAAGTTGTCCTCGCGGGCGTAGAGGTGGAGGCAGTAGGGCTTGGGGGCGCCGCCGCCGCGGACTTCGACGTCGAAGAAGCGCCCCTGGCCTTCCTGGGCCGGGGTGAAGCCGAAGATGCCCGTCCAGTCGCCATCGGCGCCGGCCGCGTCGTTGGACTTCGCCCAGCCTGCGATGGTGCGTGGGGCGTTGCCGCTGACGCCGAGGGCGGGCATGGTCACGTAGTCGTCGGAGCCGTCGAAGCGGAGGCTGCTGGCGCGCACGGCGTCGCTGGCCCAGGTGGGGCCATTGAACGCCGTGCCGTTCCTGCCGTTGCCGGAGTAGTCGTTCACGTCGCCATTCAGGGGCCAGTAGCCGCGCAGGCCGTTCATGAGGTTGGGGTCTGGGGTGCCGATAGGCGGGGTGTTGATGGTGAGCGCGCCGCTGATGGCTGGGACGGTGGAGGTTACGCGGAGCTCGCCGCTAAGGCCCACGCCGGCAGTGGCGGCGTCAATGGTGAAGGTGCCGTCGGCTATCAGGGTGCCGGAGCCGCGGAGGGCGGTGGTGATCTTGGTGTCGCGTGCGAGGATGGTGGTGCCGCCGTCGAGGGCGAGGGTGCCGACGGTGGTGTTCTTGGAGCTCATGAGGGTGCCGCCGGCGACGGTGATGTTGTTGGCTCGGAGGAAGCTGGCGGGTTCGATGAAGTTGAGGGTGCCGGCCTCGACTCGGATGTTGTTGAGGTCGGCGAGGCCGGAGAAGGTGGCGGAGCCTGGGGTGGACTTGCGGAGGGAGGCCGCCTGGCCGGTGAGCCAGGCGCTCGATGTGCCGTTCTCGACCTCGAGGGCGTAGGAGCCGGCCGTGGTGGAGGGGTTGGTGAGGGCGAGGGCGCCGGCGAGGTTGCCGCCGGCGAGGCGCAGGGTGGTGCCGGTCTTGAGGACGGGCGGCTGGTTGGGCGCGCCAGTGGTCGTGCCGCCGATGACGTCGATCTTCGGGACGTCGATGTCGGCGTATGGGCCGAAGTAGGTGGTGCCGGCGGTGGTGAGGGTGCCGCCCACGGCCCTGGAGACCATGCCGAAGTTGAAGACGTCGAGCAGCTCGGCGCCCGTGAGGGCGCGGTTCCAGACCGCCACGTCGTCAATCAGGCCGGTGAGGTTCTCGCCGCCGCCGCTGTGGCGCCCAATGTTCAGGACGTGGCTACCATCGAGGAGGACCGGCGTGCCGGAGTATGAGCCAGAACCGGTGGCCACGAGGCTGCCGCTCGTGTTGCGCACGTAGAGGTTGTAGCCGGTCGGCGTCACCACATAGGCGATGTGGTACCAGGTGTTGGTCGAGTAGGCGAGGGCGGCATCGGCGGCCGTCGTGAGCCAGCCACCGCCGGTCCCGATATCCCCGTGAACCAGGTTGCCGTTCTGGAGCTTCATGTCGAAGCCGAACTCGGTCGGGCGGCGGGTGTCGAAGATGTTGTTCGCGGCGTTGTTGGCGACCTGTGCCCAGGCCGAGACGGTGTAGGTGCCGGTGACGGGGGTGGCGGCGGGCTGGCTTACGGATACCCAATTTGAGCCGTTGAGCTGGAGTGACTGGCCGATGCCGAGCTGGGGCGGGACGTTGGTGCTGTAGGCGACGCTGGGGTTCGCGGTGCCGTTGAAACCGGAGTAGGTCGAGTCGTTGTTCAGGTTGCCATCGAAGGCCCAGTGGGCGATGAGGCCGCTGAGGAGCCCCGCGGGCGGACCTGTGATGCTGCCGACCTTGAGGCCGCCGAGGACCGTGAGGTTGCCGGCGGGCATCACGTCCGCATTCTCCGTGACCTGGAGCCGCCCGCCCGGCTCGATGAGGACGTGGCCGGCGTTGTCCACGATCAGGCTCTGGGCGGCCTGGGTGGGCATGGTCGAGGTGACTGTGGCGATGCGGTTGCTCGTGGCCACGACCGTGTGGGTCGCGGCGGTTGGCACCTGGACCGGCGTCCAGTGCGCCGAGTTGTTCCAGTCGGTCCCCGTGTTGCTCGTCCAGTTCAGGATGTTGTCCATCATGTCGATGGCGAGCACAACCCTGTTGGGTGCGCCTGGGATGACGCCGACGGTCGCGGAGTTGATGAGTTGGGCATAGGGGTTCTCCTTCACCACGTTCACGCCGCCGCCGAGGGTGATGGAACCGGTGACCGTGCCGACGTCGTAGGTGCCATCGGGTATGAGCCTGCCGAGTGAGACGCCGAGGTTGATGTTGCCGAGCGTGGTCAAGTTGCCGGTCACGTTCACCATGTCGCCGGTGGTGCCGTCGTGCTCCCAGTGGTAGGTGGAGCCTGCGGCCAAGGTAAGGTTGCCAATGACGTTGAGGGTGCCTGGGCTGGCGCCGGGGCGCAGGTCGCCGGTGAGGGTCGGGTGGCCCTGGATGGTGGCGGCGTTGCCGGCGGTGATGGAGGTGAACTGGGCCTGGCCGGAGCCGTCGTCGTTGAGCCGGAGCGTCGAGCCCGCGCCGAGGGTGACGTTGCCGAGGTCGGGCGTGCCAAGGTAGCCGGTGTAGCTGGAGGAGAGGCCGTACTTGTTGGCGAGGTAGCCGCCCACGTTGTTGAGCTCGGCGGCGTTGAGGACGCGGTCGAAGATGAGGACTTCGGCGACGTCGCCGCGGGAGGTTTCGCCGATGCCGCCGTAGCCGCCGAGGGCGAGCTGGCCGATGCGGTCGTTGCCGCCCGTGGCGTTGCCCGTGATGTTGTTGCCGTTCCAGTAGAACTGGTAATAGGGCCCGCCGGTGTTCGTCGAGGCGAAGAGGTCGGGGGTGGTGTCGGCTGCGGGGCCGGGGTGGGTGATCCAGCCGCTGGCGTGGAGGACGCCCTGGAGGCCGCCGTGGTAGCCCATGAGCCAGTTGATGTTGCGGGACGAGATGAGCCGCTCGTTGTCCCCGCCGATCAGGTTGGAGACGGCGAAGATGGTGAAGGGGTTGTTCATGTCGTAGTTGTCGGACCACATGTAGTCTTCTTGGAAGCGGACGACGGGCTTCCCGCCGATGCCGCTGGCGACGGTGGTGGGCGTCCAGTAGGGGTCGTTGTTCCAGGCGACCAGGCGGAAGCCGGAGCCGCTGCGGCTGACCCAGGTGGAGACGGCGGTGCCGTCGGCGGAGTTGTCGGGCGTGCCGTCGCCGTTCCGGTCGGCGGCGTCGAGCCACATGGTGAGGTTGGCGGGCATCGGGACGGGTGGCGCGACTCGCATGGTGAGGGTGGTCGCGGCGTTGACGTTGAGGTTGCCCACGATGTTCACGGAGCCGGCCGAGGCATCCACCGTGAGGCTGTTCTCTGTGGCCAGGGTGGCGTTGCTGGCGACGGTGAGGCCGCCGGTGAGTGTCAGGTTCCGCCTGAGGGCCACGGTGCCCGGGCCGGTGACGTTGAAGCCGGTGGCGTTGATCGTGGCGTCAGTGGTGAGCCTGTCGCCCGCCGGGTTCACGGAGAGGGTGGGCGAGCCGGGATTGCTCATTGTGATGCCGCCGGTGACCATAGGCGCCCCGGTGGTGCTGCCGATGGAGGTGGCCGCGGCGACGCCGCCGCCGCCGAGGGTCAGGCTCGTGCCGGGCGCCAGGCGCACGTCGCCGATGAAGGGCGCGTAGCTCCCCACGAGCCCCGCGTTGTAGAGCGCCCGCACCTCTCCTGCCCCCAGGGCGCGATTGTAGACGAGCAGCTCGTCCATTATCCCATCCAGGAAGTCGTCACCGCCCCAGTTGCTCTCCCCGATGAAGTTGTTCACGCGGGTCACGTTGGGCGGCACTGTGGAGTCGTACTTGGTGTCGTAGGGGACTCCATTGATGTAGACGGTGGAGACGGAGGCGTTGGTGGCTCCCGGTGCGATGGTGGCGGCCACGTGGTACCACTGGCCGTTGAGGAGCGGGTTGTTGCTGAAGTCGTGGGTCTCGGTGCCACCGGCGGTGTTGAAGACCTCCCAGCGGCCGTTGGGCTCGCCGCCGCGGCGCGCCAGCACGATGTTGTTGTTGCCCGCGCCGTTCCCGAAGTCAATGATGCGGTTCCAGTTGCTGTACGACTCGTACTTCACCCACGCGGCCACGGTGATGCCGTTGGTGAAGTTGGCCATGCCGTCGGGCAGGTCAACGTAGTTGCCTTGGGTGCTCTCGAAGTCGAGGGCGCCGCCGATGCGGCCGGGCACCTGGACCGGGAGCGGCGCGCCCATCAGGGTGCCGTTGTAGGCCCCCATCGTGTCGGCGCCCAGGTTGCCGGCGTTGTCGAAGGTCCAGAAGGCCACGGCCCCCGGCGGTGGGGCTGCGGCGGCAGGCGTCTGGATGGTCAACTGGCCGCTGTCCACCCGCAGCGTGCCGCCGAAGCTCAGGGTCTGCTGGGCGTTGATCGTCACGTTCCCCTGGGTGGCCAGGGTGCCGCTGCCCACCAGGCCGCCGGTGAGAGTGGCATTGGCGCTCAGGTTCGTCGTGCCGCCGTTGAGCGTCAGGTTCGCTAGGTTGAGGGGGGCGGGCACGCCAACAGTGGTCTGGTTGAACGCGAGGCTTCCCGCGCCGCCCGCGCCGCCGAGGAGGGCGAAGGAGTGGCTGTCCTGGCTCGCCAGGGTGATGGTGGTTCCTGCGCCTGGCGCGATGGGGGGCACGATGGTGATGGCGCCGGTGGGCGCGCCCACGCCGCCGATGGAGCCGGCCGTGATCGTGCCGTTGGCCGTGGAGGTGAAGTTCGTGAAGTACGTCTCGTCGGCGCCGTAGAGGCTGCCGACGACGATGTTACCGCCTGCGAGGTTGGCGGTGGCGGCGCCGAAGCCGGTGCCGCCGATGAGGCCGAGGCGGCCGGCCTGGACCTCGAAGCGCCCGCCGGTTATCCCGGCCCCGCCGGCGGCGAAGATGAGGTCGGACTGGCCCTGCTTGAGGATGGTCGGCGCGAGGCCCTTGCCGTCGAGGGTCCCGGCGTAGACGGGGATTTCGGTGTTGAACCCGGAGGAGCCCGCCGCATTGACCGTGGTGGTGGCGAAGTACGCCCGGCCGCCGCCCGCGACGGTGAGGACGCTGGGGGCCGAGAAGCTCAGCGGCCCGAAGAGCGCGAAGTCCTCAGTCCCGGCGTTGATCCTCGAGTTGGCGCTGACGTTGATGTAGCTCTGGGCCATGTAGATGGGGCCGAACTTCTCGGCGGCCCAGATGGCGCTCTGGGAGCCGGGGTTGACGACGGTCATGGCGCCCCAGTTGTTGAGGGTGTTGCCGATGGCGTAGCGTGCCTCCATCCACTCTCCGCCGCCGCCCTCGTAGAAGCCGATGGCCACGTTGTACTGGCCGGCAGGGAGGTTGATCAGGCCGCCGCGCCAGGTGGTGCCCTGGTAGTAGTTGTTGTTGACGACGAGCTCGCTGGCCTCGTAGACGCCGTTCCGGTTGGCGTCCACCCAGAAGACGCTCCCGTCGTCGCTGCCGGTCGCCAGCGTGATGTCGGAGTTCGCGGGCAGTGGGCTGCTGCCCCCGATGTTCATCTTGCCGTACCAGAGGCCGCCGATGTTGTCCCAGCCGTTCAGCCCCTTCGCGCCGAAGTTGCCCGGCGCGTTCTGCCAGTGGTCGCCGTTGAACGCCAGGTTGCCCGTCAACATCCCTTCGTAGATGTAGTCGCCGCGGACGAGGAAGCCGCTCCCGGAGTCTATCGGGTTGAGGTAGACCGCCCCGTCGTAGTCGAAGAGCCGCTCCCTGAGCATGCCTGGGGAGAGGATGCTGTTGCCCTGGACGAGCAGGGTGCCGCCCTGGAGGTTGATGTTGGGGCCGCCTGCGCCGAGGGGCTTGATGCCGAGCCCGCGGAGCGTGCTGGTGCCTGCGGGCCCGAAGGTCGAGGCGTCGGCCACGATGGTGCCGGGGACGGTGTTGTCGAGGATCAGGGTGGTGCTGCCGGTGAGGAGCATTCCGGCGCGGACGCCCTGGTCGTTCCAGGTGGAGGCGCTGACGGCGCCGGAGGCGCCGAGCCTGTCTTCGCCGCCGTTGGTCGTCACGTTGCCCAGCGCCGCGCCCTGGCTGGGCACGGTGAGCGCGCTGGTCTGGCCGAAGGCGACGGAGGGGAAGGTGAACCTTGCGCCCGTGAGCGTGAGGTCGGAGTTCCGCCCGAAGGTCAGCGGCCCCAGGGCGGCGGTCCCGGCGTCCGTCACCGCCACGATCCGCGAGCCGGTGGTGTCCTGAGTGACCCAGACCGGCGTGGTGGTCATATCAATGGCGGCCCTGGAGGCGACGCGGAAGAGCGAGCCGTCGCCGGGGTCGCGGGCGGGCTGGTAGCTCAGCGCGTTCTCGTCGCCGATGGTGCCTGCGGCGTAGCGGAAGCCGTACTGGACCGCCGCATTGTCCCAGTTGCTGTCGCCGCCGCCCCCCTGCTGGCCGAAGAAGCCGTAGCCGCCGCCGCCGTTGCTCAGGCGCATGTCAAACGAGTACCAGCCCGGGGCGGGCGGGGTGTAGGTGGCGCGGATGGCGTCGTTCCACGAGCCGTTGTTGATGAGCTGGACGCCGTTGATCGTGAGGATGGTCACGTCGTCGTTCTGCTCGACGAAGGTCGTGGTGCCGCCGAGGTAGACCTCGCCGGTGTAGATGAGGGTGGTGTTGTCGGGGCCTGTGCCGCCGTCGGCGCGGGTGGCCCTCCAGGCGGCCTCGCGCTGGGTCTGCCCGGGGCCGTTCTCGCGCCACAGGCCGTCGGGGCCGAGCGCGACGCCCAGGTTGCCGGGGTTCGGCGTGCCGGTCCAGGGGTTGCCCGAGCGGGAGCCGCCCATGAGCCCGGGCACCGCGGCCAGCGTGCCGCTGATCTCGACCGTGCCGCCGCTGAGGACCAGGTCGGCGGCGCTGATGTAGCCCGGCCCCCCGATGCGCGTGGTGCCGCCGGCGGCCTCCACAATCGAGCCTGGGGCGGCCGTGACGTTCGGGAGGGCGAGGGTGCCGCCGCCCGTCTTCTCCAGGCTGCTCGCCATGGTGAGGTTGGCCACGTCCAGCGTGCCGGCCCCCACGTGCACCGTCGCGTCCCCAGTCACCGCGAGGTTCACGATGCTGCCCCCCGCGTTGTCGAGGCGCAGGGTGCTGCGGTCGCGGAGCGCGACCGTCCCAGCCGTCGAGGTGATGCCGTTGGGCAGGAGGAGGGTGTTGCCGACGTCTACCGTCACCTGGCCGCCGCCCTGCTGGAGCCAGTAGGCCCCGCGCTCCGCGCGGTCAACCCGCACGTCCCCCGCGTTGACCGTGGCCCCCACCGTGCTGTCGGGCCAGGTGGGCGGGCTGCCGAGCCAGTGGGAGGTCGTCCAGTCGTTCACAGTCCCATCCCAGGTCAGGTTGATGTTCGGGCCGGGCTTGGGGTCGAACATGATGGCGCTGATGACGGCGTTGGCGCCGCCCGTGTGGGTGAACGTCATGGTCACGGGGCTGCCCGGGGCGCCGGAGACCTCCTGGAAGGTGTACCACTTGCCGGGGTTGAAGCCGGAGGCGTTGACGTCGGTATACCCGGCCACGCTGAGCCGCTCGGTGCGCGACGTGGAGTCCCAGTCCAGCAGGTAGAAGCCGAGGTTGAAGGTCTTGGCCTGGTTGAGGTTGACGGTGAAGGTCATGGTGCCGCCGCCGTAGAAGCAGCCGGCGTTGCGCGTCGAGCCGTCCGGGGAGACCACGGCGCGCGCCTGCCCGGTGTTCGTCGCCCAGTTCCAGCGGTTGATCCCCGTCCAGTTCCAACTGCTCACGTACGCTGGCAGCGACACGACGTCGCTGCTCGAGTTGTAGAAGGCGGGTAAGATGTAGCCATCGGCCCCGTATTTCCCGGTCCAGCTCCCCAGGGTCGTAAGGTCCTCAACGACGATGGGCGCGCCGAGGGAGGCGCCAACCCACGCCAGCGACGCGAGGAGGAGAGAGAACAGGTTGAGCCTTGGCTTCGTAGGCATCGCGTAGACCCCAAGACGTAGCATGTCCGAAGAACTACAAACGAATGGGTAGAACCAGCAAATAAGGTGCCGCTCGACCCGCCGGCGGCGTCATCCGAAGAACAGCGTTGGCTGCGCAACTTAACCACTGATGCCATAAGCACTTACGCTCCGGCACCCGCTGGCGCAACTGGCAGGCCCCGATGCCTGGGCGCGCCACGCTGTGGGCGGGCATGTTGACGCCCTGCAACAGCCCCGGCGCCCCAGCCAGGCCGCACACCACTAACACCTTGCTATATCAGCACTTATGGCTCCGCACGGCATGTTGTCGCGCCGCAACCAGGCACTCTCCCCATGCCCTGCGCGCCATCGGCAACCTCTTTAGCCGCAACCGGTTACGGCGATTTCACTGGACGTTGCTGCTCGGCAACGCCCGGTCTGGCCCGGGTTTTCCAGCATCCGGCCCAGCCCGCATGCAGCGTATCCGCCGCGCGAGGTGTCTGATCATTAGTGGAGGAGTCTGCGACGGCAACTCTAGCGAGGGGAGTGAGGCAATGAGGACTGCTGGAGCGATTCTCGGGATAGCGGCCCTCTGTGTCGGCTCCGCGGCTCGGGCCGCCGAGCGCAAGGGCGTGCAGGTGGACGCCAAGGACGTGGCGCTGCCGGAGGTGGTGCGCCTGCTGACCACCCAGGGCGGCCCGAAGCTGGCCGTCAGCCCCGACCTCGAGGCGGAGAAAGTGACCTTTGCGGCGAAGGGGATGACGGCCTACGCCGCCCTGCGGTGGCTCTGCCGCACCCAGGGCATGATCGCCGCCGAGGCGAAGGACGGCCGCCTGACCCTCGGGCGGGCCACGATTGCGCCCTCGGTTGACCGCGAGTACATCGTGGCAAAGCTGACGCTCACCCAGGAATCGAGCGACGCGCTCCTGGGCTTCATCAAGGGCGCCATCTTCGAGATGCACCCCATCCGCCTCCGCGACGACCAGGGCAAGGAGGAGCCTGTCTTCGACGCCGTGTTGGAGAAGGGGAAGCTCAAGGTCTTCGCGCCGCCAATCGTCCAGCGCGAGGTGCAGACCCTCCTCCGCGCCATCCAGAAGGTCTTGCCACGGAGGGGTTTCGAGGACATTCGCCTTGCCTACGAGCCCCACGAGGTCGGCTTCCTCACCACCTATGGCTCGGGCCCGCCCCCGAAGCTCCTGGGCGAGGTCTCCCTCAAAGCGGCTAACGGCACCCCCGCCGAGGCCGCCTGGGCGCTCACCTCCGCCGCGAAGCTCAGCTTCTACGTGGACCCGTGGGACAAGGGGCTGAACTCGGCGAAAGCGAGCCTCGAGGCCGACAAGCGGCCGCTGAGCGAGGTGGCCGACTCCCTCGGGCAGCAGCTCGGCGCCGAGCGCTGCTGGTACGACGGCGCGTGTGTCTTCGTGCGAAAGGAGCGCCGCCCCCTCTTCGAGCCCATCGTGGCCCGCGCCTACAACCTCCCCGCCATCGGCGGCTTCCGCAGGCCGGCGTTCGGCATCTTCCGCGACCTCGCCAGGGGGCAGCGGGGCGCTGGCCAGGACCTCCCCTTCGTCGTCGAGCGTGGGGACGACCTCCTCCTGGTCTGTGGCCCGCAGGACTGGCACAGCACCGCCGAGGACCTCTTGAAGGCCCCCGAGGGCTTCGGCCCGCCTTGGCGCGGCCCCGGGCGCGGCCCGGGCCGCCGCTGACCTGTGCGGCGCCGCACACCACCTAAGTTCCACGTGCAACAGGGGGGTAGCGGGGCGGGGGCCAGCCCACACCTAAGCCCAATAACGCAAAGGACTTGAGGCCCTCACTTGGCCGGCGGCTCGGCGGGGGGCGCGAGCGAGGCGCTCCGCGCGCAGCGGAAGCCCACGTTGGCAAGCTGCCGCTCCGGCTCCAGCGGCCAGCGGCTGTAGGTGCGGATGCTCTCGGCGTCGAGGTTCCAGCCCCCGCCCTTCGTCACCCGCGCCTTGCCCGTCGGCGGGCCGGCCGGGTCAACCAGCCGCGACCCCGCGGGCAGCGGGCCGAACCAGTCGGCGCACCACTCGGCGGCGTTGCCCGCCATGTCCAGGCACCCGCACGGGCTGGTGCCGGCGGGGAAGGAGCCGACGGGTGCGGAGAAGCGGAAGCCATCGGCGCCCAGGTGGGCGGCCATGTAGTTGGCGAAGTAGCGGAAGCGCTGCTCGGGCGGCGCGTTGCCCCAGGGGTAGGGGCGAGCGTCGGTGCCGCGCGCCGCGCGCTCCCATTCGGCCTCGGTGGGCAGCCGCTTGTCCGCCCACCTGGCGTACGCGAAGGCATCGAACCAGTCCACCCCCACCACCGGATTGTTAGCCTTCGCCTCGCCGAGCTCGGGATGGGACCAGAGGGCCGGCACGTGGCCCCGTTTGGCGGACGGCTGGTCCGGGTGCCGCCAGGCCGCGTCCCCCTGCTTCTGGACCTCCGCCAGGAACTTCGCATACTGCGCGTTCGTCACCTCCATGCGGTCAATGTAGAACGGCTTCAGCGTCACCCGCTTCTCCTGGCCCGGCGGCCCCATCGTGAAATCGCCGCCGGGGACGAGGAGGAGCGTCGAGCCGTCGGCGGCGCAGCGCACCTCCTTCGGGAGCGCGACCTCGGGGCCGGCCCCCGCGCCCTCCCCCGCGCGGCGCGGGCCACAGCCGGTCACGACCAGGGCCAACGCGACGACGCCACCCAACGCAGTGCGTCCACCCATTCTCGCGGTCTCCAGCGGAGTCAGCAGGTGTGAGAGTACACGGCAGTTGCGCAGGCTTCTTCTAACATGTGTGGGGCGGCCTTGTCAAGCCCTTTTTTCGCCGTGAGCCGCTTTCCGGTGTGCGGCGCCGCACATCGCCTCTCTTGCGACCGGTCGATCGATTCGACCGATTCGACCGATTCGAGCGAATCGATCGGTGCGACCCGTCGGATTTGTGTTGGAACCCCCCTTGCTTTCCCGCCCCCCGCTCTGCTATTCTATCTGCGGGCACACGCTGCTAGAGGAGCCAACTGCTTGAGAAGAGCGTTGTTCATCTGGTCTCTCGCCCTGTCGGGCGCGGTCGCGCTCGCGGCGGAGAAGTCCGACCCCGCCATCGCGCGACGCGAGGAGCTCCGGGCGCGTCGCTCCGGCGCCCTCGCCGCCTGCCGCGAGCTCTACCTGGCCGAGGAGACCCAGAAGAAGCTCCTCACCACCCACAAGCGCCTGGCGGAGGCCCGCAAGGAGGCCCTCCGCGTGATCTTCGACAGAAAGGTCTACCCCGACGCCGACCACGGAAGGGTCGGCCAGCCGACCGTGGACAAGGCGGTTGACGCCGTCAAGGCCGCCTATCCCCAGTTCCGCAAGACGTTCGACCCGGTGCTCAAGCGCTTCGAGCGCGTGCTCCGCGCCTACGAGCGCCTCAGGGAGCTTGACGCCCAGCTTGGAAAGCTCGATGTCAAGGACATCGAGCTCAGCCCCCCGCTCGAGAAGCTCGTGAGCTGCGACCCCGAGCTCCTCAAGCTCCTCACGGCGGAGGCGGCCTACGCCGACCTCTGCGAGCGGGTCACTCGCTACAACCGCCTCATCCGCACCACCGCCACCGACGCCGAGCGGCGGGTCGTGGACCTCACCAACGACTACCGCATGCAGCTCGGCCTCAAGCCCCTGGCCATCAGCGAGCCCCTCACCCAGGCCGCCCGCAAGCACAGCCAGGAGATGGCGCGCCTCGGCTACTTCGCCCACGACAGCCCCACCCCCGCCAACCGCTCCCCCGGCCAGCGCTGCGCCAACGAGGGCTACCGCGGCGGCTTCGGCGGCGAGAACTGCGCCAGCGGCGGAAGCCCCGACACCGCCTTCGCCATGTGGTATCGCAGCTCAGGCCACCACCGCAACATGCTCGGCGGCCACAACGAGATCGGCGTCGGACACGGCGGACCCTGGACAGAGGACTTCGGCTCCCGCCGCGACCTCGACCTCGACAACCCGCCCCGCACCCTCCCCAAGCCCCCCGCGCCCAAAGAACCGCCCAAGAAGAAGTGAGAGTTCCCCCAATGCCTCTGCCATCGGCCAAACCCCCTTCTTCCCCTCTCACTCCTCACTCGCCCCTCGTCCCTCGCCCCTCGTCCCTCACCCCTTTCCCTCTCCCCCCTTACTCCTCACCCCTCAC
>VGYW01000142.1 GCA_016872875.1 Planctomycetota bacterium
CTTGGCGAGACGAGGGTTCGCGTGTATCTGAGAGCGAGAAGACCCGGCCACAAGGTCTTCCCCCGCGTCGCCATCCCCCCAGGCCGCACACGAAGCGTGTGGAGCGAGGTGCAAACGGGCGTGCCGCTATCGTGTGCGGCCAGGGGGGATTGGCTTGTTCCCCTCGGCACAAGCCGTCTCTTTCTGGAAGAAGGAGGAGAAGACTCCCGCCCCAAGGCTGGTTGGCGAATGCCTGGGCCTCTCCCCTTCCGAAGCGAATGCTGAATCGAGTATGGTGGGAATGCCCCGGAAGCCTCCGGATCGCCAAAGCGCCCGTAGTGGACCAGGGATCTGGTACCGCATGCCCGATCTGCCTATCGAGAGGTCGCTCCCCATTCACTCGCAGACAAGATGGTCCCTGCCAGGATCCAGAGCTCGGGCTGGAAATGTCACGCGGCGCGCGCTATAAGATGACAGGGAGCGGTGAGGAGACAGCTCGTGCGGGTTGCGTCCAACACGACCCTGCCGCGCCGCGCGGTAGTTTCGGAGCCGCTGGTCATCGCCGCCAGCGGCGTGACCCTCGACGGGAACGGGGCGAGGATCGTGGGGCCGGGGAGGGCGGGTGAGCCCGATTCGTTCCAGGGCGCGGGCATCGTGGCGGAGGGGTGCTCTGGGGTGACGCTGCGGAACGTGAGGGTGCGCGGCTTCCGCGTGGGCCTCGCTGCCGCCGACGGCGCGGGCTGGGTCGTCGAGGACTGCGACTTCTCGGACAACTTCACCGACCCGGCGGCGGGGTGGGACGTGGAGCGTCGGGCCGGCGGCATCGTCCTCACCCGCATCGCCCACAGCGTGGTGCGCCGCAACGTCGCGCAGCGGGTCTGGAACGGGCTCGACCTGGACCACTGCAATGGCAACCTCGTCGTGGCAAACACCTTCTCGCACTGCTCAAACGTCTGCCTGAAGCTCTGGGCGAGCTGCCGCAACGTGGTGGCGGACAACGACCTCTCGTGGGGCCTGCGGATTGACCCAGGCGAGGTCCACGCCCGCGATTCGGCCGGCGTCCTCATCGAGAGCGGCTCCGACCACAACCACTTCACACGGAACAACGTCACCCACGGCGGCGACGGCATCTTCATCCGCGTGCTGAACGGCTGGGTCTCCACGGGCAACGCCTTCATCGAAAACGACTGCTCCTGGGCGAACAACAACGGCCTCGAGGCCTGGAGCCCCGGCAACGCCTACGTGCGCAACCGCGCGAACCACTGCTCCTACGGCTTCTGGCTGGGCGGCTCCGACCATACGCTGCTGGTGGGCAACGAGGCCGGCTGGAACGGCCAGCCCGACGGCCCCCACAACGCGCCCGACAAGGGCTTCGGCCACGGCGGCATCGTCTTCGTCGGCGCACCGTCCAGCCACACCATCATCCGCGGCAACCACTGTCACCACAACAACGGCGGCGGGATCGTCCTGCGCGGCGACGCCGCTTCCGAGGGCCGCGCCTGGCGCGCATTCCACTGGCTCATCGAGGGCAACCGCCTGGAGGCCAACCGCTGGGGCATCCACGCCCAACACGCCGACCTGATCCACCTCGCAGCGAACTCCCACGAGGGCAATGAGAACCCCGATCTCTTCGAGAGCGTCACTCGCCTGACCCAATCGTCCTCGTCCTCGACTCTCCCTTCCCCTGTCGCGTGCATCAACGGTCCCACCCGCGCCATCGTGGGCAAGAGGGTGGTCTTCGACGCCTCGGGCAGCCGCGACCCACAGGGGCGGCCCCTGGCCTTCGCGTGGGACATCGCGGGTGCCGAGCACTCGGCCCAGGCCGTCGAGCACGTCTTCGCGCGGCCCGGCTTCCACCGTGTGGCCCTGACCGTCTCCAACGGCGCGACCGCCGACATTGCGTGGCGCGAGCTATACGCAGTCCTGGACCGCGAGGACGCCGCGACCGAGTGGTCCGCGGACAACTGGGCGTTTCGCGCCGGGGAAGGCACGGTAGTCACCTTCCGGAACTCCGGCGAGGCGCTCGTCGGCAGCTCATCGCTTGAGGCCCGCGTGGAGCCCTACGCCGGCGGCGAGGTCGAGCTCGTCTTCACGCCCGACGCCCCGCTAGATCTCACGGGGAAGAAGGCCCTCACCTTCTGGCTGCGCCGGCGGATCGAGGGCGTGCGGGGCTTCAAGGGCGCGAGCCCGGTCATTCGGCTCCACAGCAGCGGGGGCTACCTCACCTGCACACCTGCTGATGGCGCCAACCGCATCGAGCACCCCGAGAGCCCCAGCGAGGCCCGCTGGGGCTGGCTGCTCATGGCCGTTCCGCTCGCCGGCGACGCAGCGTGGCGCTGGGAGACCTTGGGGAAGCCCTCACTCCGCGCCGTCGAGCGCATCGGGCTCCAGTTCCAGGCGACGAATCCCGAGCCGCTCACGTTCTGGCTCGATGGCCTGGCGTTTGTCTGAACGCTCTTGCGCAATCCCGAAAGATCGCTATGATATGGGCTGCGAAAGCCTACAGGACTCCGTAGAGGGCCGCGCATGGCGATGGTCTCGTTCAAGTGTCCTCGGTGCGCCAAGAAGTTCTCGGCCGCGCCATCGGCCTACGGCGGGGTGGTGTGCCCGCACTGCGGTGCGAAGCTGCGCGCGCCTGGGACGGACAAGGAGTCGCCCGGCGCACTGGTCGGCCAGACGCTCGGCCAGTACGTGCTCCGGGAGCTCATCAAGAGCAGTGCCACGGGCGCCGTCTACAAGGCCCGGCACGGCTCGCTCCCCCGCGAGTGCGCCATCAAGGTGCTGCCCCAGAAGGCGGCCAATGACCCCGCCTTCGTCGAGCGCTTCCGCCGCGAGGCGCGCGCCGTCGCCGCAATCAACCATACCGCAATCGCCCAGGTCTTCGAGGTCGGGGACGACAAGGGCTACGGCTTCATCGTGATGGAGCACGTGGACGGTGAGTCGCTGGGGGACCGGCTCAAGCGGACGGGGCCGCTGCCGCCCGACGCCGCCCTCGACCTGCTCAAGCAGACGGCGTCGGCGCTGGCCGCCGCACACGCCCTCGGCATCGTCCACCGTAACATCAAGCCGGCCAACCTCATGGTCACGCCGAGCGGGGCAGTGAAGGTGATGGACTTCGGTCTGGCCAAGCGCAGCGGGGAGGATGTTGACGTGACCGCCCAGGGCGCCCTCATCGGTACGCCGCTCTACATGGCGCCAGAGGTGGCCGAGGGCCACGGGGCGGACGCGCGCAGCGACCTGTACTCGCTGGGCGCCACGTTCTACTGCGCGCTCGCCGGGCGCTCGCCCGTGGACGCCCCGACCACCGCGGCCATCATCACAAAGCTCCTCCACGAGGAGCCCCTGCCCCTGCCCCCGAGCGTGCCAAACCCCCTCAGGGGCGCCATCCACCGCCTCCTCGCCAAGGACCCCGCCAAGCGGTTCCAGTCGGCGCAGGAGTTGGCCGCCGCCCTCGCGGCGCCCGCGGCGCCGCCGCCGCAACCAAGGGCCGAGCGCGCGCCCATGCCCCCGCCGCTGCCGCCGGCTCCCGCAGGCCCGGCCAGGGAGTCCAAACAGGCCCGGCCCGACCGCGCGAAGGTCATCGTCCTGGCCATCATCGTGGGCATCTTCCTTGTCGGCGGCATCATCGCCCTGGTCCTGCTCCTCCGGCGGTGAGGGAACCGCGCCCAGGGATCGTGCGTCTAATCTCTCACATTAGAGTCTGTTTCGGCAGTTCCGTTGCCACAACCTCTTGGAGGCAGCAACCATGCGGCGATTTCGCGTTCGGTTGGCGGCGTGCGTCCTGCTCGCGGCCTCGGCGGCGCGCGCGGGCGAGGTGGGCTTCATCGAGGACTTCGCGCTGGCCAAAGACCGCGCCGAGGCCCTCAAACAGCTCATCCCCGGCACCGAGGACTACTACTACTACCACTGCCTCCACGCCCAGAACCAGGGGAAGCTGGACGACGTGGACGCCATGCTCGTGCCCTGGATCAAGCGCTACGACCGCACCCAGCGCGTCGTGGAGATCGAGAACCGCCAGGCCCTCCTCAAGTACGAGAAGAACCCGCGGGCATCGCTGGAGTACATCCGCCAGCGGCTCGGCGTCCAGTTCAACCACCAACGCGAGCTCCTTGGCCAGAAGCCGCAACTGCCCACCGCCCTTGACCAACGCCTCATCAGCCGCGAAACCCTCACCCAGGTGGCCCTGGCGCGCCACCCAGGCTCCCTCCAGGGCTTCGAGGAACGCGCCCTCGACTGGTTGGTGGACGCCGCCCTCGACCCCAACCGCCGCCGCCACATGCTGAGCCGCCTGAAGCGGCCCGACTATGCGAACCTGCCCCAGCTCGTCGTGGCCGACCTCAATCACGAACACAGCGGCGGCTTCGGCTCCCACCAGATCCACCGCCTCATGCTCCTCTCCCAGCTCGAAGAATGCCTCAAGCTCAAGCCCGACCTGCTGAACCAGGCCCACTTCGTGAACGCCTATGTCGCCAAGCTGCGCCCCAGCGCCGATGCCGACTGGCAGGACGACGAGAAGGAGCGCGAGGCGTATCTCGATAGGCTGTGGGCATTTGTGGCCAAGCTCGCTCCCGCCCACAACTCCCTCAAGGCAAACGTCCTCTACCACCGCCTCGTCCACGACCGCGCCAGGGGCGTCTACGATGGTGAGCGCTTCATCGCCTACATCCAGTTGCCGCGAAACGTCGGCTACATGAGCCCGAGGTATATGGAAAATGAGGAGCGGCGCAGGTTTACGGCGGACATCAACGCTAACTTCCAGGAGTTCACCCTCCTGCCGCCCATCGGCAACGACGAGCCGCTCGTCCGCAGCTACCTGATGAACATCTTCGTAAAGGCCGCCAGCATAAAGCCTTACGACGACTACATCAACGACGTCTACCTCAAGCACGTCTTCGCCGAGACCAAGATCGTCAACGGCATCGGCGACATGGAGCAGTGGTACTCCATGCTCCCCGCCTCCGACTACCAGGCCC
The DNA here is from genome assembly GCA_016872875.1 of Planctomycetota bacterium. The sequence goes on from VGYW01000142.1 coordinate 4,953, forward strand.
TCAAGGAGCGGATAGACATTGATTTCGACTTCACGAGCAAAACCCTCTTCGCGCCCGAAGACAAGGTGGGCCTGGATGTCCACGTGAAGAACGTAAAGACAATGCTCGTGAAGGTTTACGAGCTGAATGCGTTCAACTACTACCGCGAGCGGGGCCAGGAGGTGGACACGGCGGTGAACCTCGATGGCCTAGTCGCAAATGAAGAGAAGACTTACACTTACGAGGAGCCGCCGTTGAGGCGGGTCAAGCGCCACTTCGACTTCCCAAATCTAAAGCCACGCGGCACTTACATCGTGGAGTTCATCGGCAATGGCAAGAGCAGCCGAGCCGTCATCCGCCGCGGCAGGCTCCAGCACCTCGTGCGGACGGGCACAGCGGGACAGGTTTTCACTATCCTCGACGAAGCGAACAAGAGGGTCAACGACGCCGCCCTCTGGCTCGCCGGCCACAAATACTCCCCAGACAAAGAAGGCTTCATCACCGTCCCCTTCAGCAACCAGCCCGGCCGCCAGCGCATCATCCTCACACGCGGCGAGTTCGCCTGCCTCGACTCCTTCCACCACGAGGCCGAGCAGTACCAGCTCGCGGCCAGCTTCTATGTTGACCGCGAGGCCCTCCTCAAGCGCAAGCGCGCCACCCTCCTCATCCGCCCAATGCTCTACCTCAACAGCACACCCGTCACCCTCTCTGTCCTTGAAGACGTGGTTCTCACCCTCACCTCCACCGACCGCGAGGGGGTGAACACCACGAAAGAGGTCAAGGACTTCAAGCTCTTCGAGGACCGCGAGGCGGCCTACGACTTCCAGGTCCCCGCCAACCTCTCCCGCCTGAGCTTCGCGCTCAGGGCGAAGGTGCAGAACCTCAGCCAGAACAAGAAGGACGACCTCGCCGACGGCGAGACCTTCCAACTCAACAACATTGACGCCACGGAGAAGATCGAAGACCTCCACCTCAAGCACGCCGATGGCCAGTACAGCATCGAGGTGCTCGGCAAGACGGGCGAGACGAACCCCGACCGCCCAGTGAACCTCAGCATCAAGCACCGCGACTTCACCGACCCCGTGAACCTGTCGCTCCAGTCGGACGCCCGCGGCCGCATCGCCCTCGGCGCCCTCAAGGAGATCGCGCATCTGAGCGCCACAGGGCCAGAGGGCGTGACCAAGACCTGGAGGCTCGACAGCGACAAGCACAGCCTCCCCCGCACCCTGCACGGCCGGGCCGGCGCTCCGCTCCTCGTGCCCTACATGGGCCAGGCCGCCAAGCCCGCGCGACCAGAGGTCTCCTTCCTGGAGTGCCGCGGCAACACGTTCCTCAGCGATCGCTTCGACACCCTCTCGCTCAAGGGCGGATTCATCCAGATACAGGACATCCCGGCCGGCGATTACGACCTCCTTCTGAAGGAAACGGGCGAGCGAATCGCCGTCCGCCTCACCGCGGGCGCCGAGGGCGAAGGCTACGTCCTCTCCAAGACCCGCCACCTGGAGGTCCGCAACCCCAAGCCGCTCCAGATCGCCGCCGTGGCCGCCGACAAGGAGGCCCTGGTCGTCCGACTCGAAAACGCCTCCAAGTTCGCGCGGGTCCACGTCTTCGCCACCCGCTACATGCCCGAGTACTCCGCCTACACGAACCTCGGCGCCTCGTTCGCCGAGCCGTTCTTCGTCCGCGTGCCGAAGACCGACTCCCTCTACGTCGTCGGCCGCGACATCGGCGAGGAGTACCGCTACATCCTCGAACGCAAATACGCCAAGAAGTTCCCCGGAAACATGCTCGCCCGTCCCAGCCTGCTCTTGAACCCATGGGCGATCCGCAGGACCGAGACCAGCACCCAGGAGGCAGCCGAGGGCGAGGAGTTCCTGCGCCGCCAGGCCCGCTCCTTTGGCGGCCGGGGCGGCGGCGCCAAGGCCAAGCAGGCCAGCCAAGCAGCCGGCGCGGGCGCCTTCTTCGCCAACCTCGACTTCCTCGGCGAGGGCACGGCCGTGGTCGTGAACGCCCGGCCCGATGAGAAGGGCGTGGTGACGATCAAGCGCGCCGACCTCGGCGCCCATCAGCAGTTCCGCATCGTGGCCGTTGACCCTGAGAACACCGCCTACCGCGAGCTCTCCCTGCCCGAGGTCGAGATGAAGTTCGACGACCTCCGCCTCGCCGATGGCCTCGACCCCGCCAAGCACTTCACCGAGCAGAAGCAGATCAGCGTGGTCATCCAGGGCAAGGAGTTCGCCATCCCCGACATCACGACCAGCGACCTTCAGCCCTACGACTCCCTCGCAAAGGTCTACTCCCTCTTCGTCACCCTCTCCGGCAACCCCACCCTCATCGAGTTCGGGTTCATCACCAACTGGCCCGCCCTCAAGCCCGAGACGAAGCGCGAGCTCTACTCCAAGTACGCCTGCCACGAGCTCAACTTCTTCCTCTACAAGAAGGACCCGAAGTTCTTCGAGACCGCCATCCAGCCCTACCTGAGAAACAAGAAGGACAAGACGTTCCTCGACCGCTGGCTCCTCGGCGAGGACCTTTCGGCCTACCGCAAGGCCTGGGCCTTCGGACAGCTCAACACGGTCGAGCGCATCCTCCTCGCACAGCGCCTCGCGGGTGAAGCCCAATTCACCGCGCGCTTCGTCAGGGACGCCTTCGACCTCATCCCGCCCGACATCGAGCGGTTCAACCACCTCTTCAAGACGGCCCTCCGCGGCCGCGCGTTGGAGACCCGCGACGAGCTCGGCGTTGACAAGGCCAGGGAGCACGCCAAGAAGCTCCAGGAGCCGGGCGAGAAGCTCGCCCAGCTCCAGCAGGCGGGCCAGGACACGGCCCGCGCCGAGGCCGCCCCCGCCGCCGAGGCCCCCGCCGAGCCAGCCGCGCCCCCGCCAGCCCCAGGCCCTGCTGCCCGGCCCACCACCGCCACCGCCGCCGGCACCCTCCGAGCACCCGGCAAGTCGGCCGCGCGCGACATGGCGGCCCGCGGCGACGCCAAGGGCGAGGCCAAGGAGGCAGAAAGGCTGGATGAGGCGCTCTCCGATGAGGCGGTCCCTGCCAACGGCTACTTCGCCAAGGATGCCGACCGCCGCAAGGCCGTCCGCCAGCTCTACCGCAAGCTCGACGCCACCCAGGAATGGGTGGAGAACAACTACTACCACCTTCCCATCGAGGCCCAGAACGCCGGCCTAGTCAGCGTGAACGGCGTCTGGATGGAGTATGCCGCGCACGACCAGAAGTTCCCCTTCTACTGCCGCTGGCTCGGCGAGGCGTCCCACAACTTCACCGAGATGATGTTCGCCCTCTCCATCCTCGACCTGCCCTTCGCCGCCGCCGAGCACAAGACCGACGTCCAGAAGGCACGCTTCGCACTCACCCCTGGCAGCCCCATGGTCGTCTTCTACCGCGAGATCAAGGAGGCACAGCCCGACCTGGAGAAGACCCCCATCCTCGTCAGCCAGAACTTCTACCGCCACGGCGAACGCTACCGCCAGGTCGGAAACGAGCAGGTGGACAAATACGTCGCCGAAGAATTCCTCACCCACGTCCCCTACGGCTGCCACGTGGTCATCACCAACCCCACCTCGTCGCGCCAGAAGCTCGAAATCCTCCTCCAGGTCCCACGCGGCTCCATCCCCGTCCTCAACGGCCAGTACACCCGCAGCATCCGCGTGGACCTCGAACCCTACCGCACCCAGACCGTTGACTACTTCTTCTACTTCCCCGGCCCGGGCAAGTTCGTCCACTACCCCGTCCACGTGGCCCGCAACGAGAAGCTCCTCGCCTCCGCCGAGCCCTTCTCCTTCAACGTCGTCGAAAAGCCCACCAAGATCGACACGCAGTCGTGGGACTACATCTCCCAGCACGGCACGGAGGACCAGGTCATCGCCTACGTCGGCGCGAACAACCTGGGCCGCACCAACCTCGAGCGCATCGCCTGGCGCATGCAGGAGCAGGGCTTCTTCCGACGCGCCATCGCTCTCCTCGACCAGCGCCACTCCTACAACCACACCCTCTGGTCCTACGCCCTCAAGCACGACGAGCTCCCCGCGCTCCGCGAGTTCCTCCAGCACGCCGACCCCTGGCTCGCACAGTGCGGCGCCTACATTGACTGCCGCCTCGTGGCCATTGACCCCGTCGTCCGCAAGAGCTATCAGCACATGGAATACCTGCCACTCGTCAACGCCCGCGCACACCGCCTCGGCAAGAGCCGAAAAATCCTCAACGACCGCTTCTTCGAGCAATACATCCGGCTGATGCGCGTCCTCAGCTACCGCCCCAAGCTCGACGACGACGACCTCATGAGCCTCACCTACTACCTCCTCCTCCAGGACCGCATCGAGGACGGCCAGGCCTTCTTCGCACAGGCCGACCCCAAGAAGCTCCTGACCGCCCTCCAGCACGACTACTTCGCGGCCTACCTGGACTTCTACGCCGACGCCCCGAAGTCCGCCCGCACCATCGCCGCTAGATACGCCGACTACCCCGTTGACAGATGGCGCAACGTCTTCACAAACGTCACAGCTCAGCTCGACGAGCTGGAAGGCAAGGGCGCAAAGGTGGTGGACAAGGACGACGCGGCCCAGAAGCAGGCCGCACTCGCCGCCACGGAGGCCTCCTTCGACTTCAAGGTCGAAGCACGAAAGGTCGCACTCCAATACCAGAACCTCCCCGAGGCCCAGGTCAACTACTACCTGATGGACGTCGAGCTCCTCTTCTCCCGCAACCCATTTGTGCAGGCCCAGACCGGGCAGTTCGCCTACATCCGCCCGAACGAGACGGCGATGCTCAAGCTCGACCCCGCGAAGACCGCACTCGTCTTCGACCTCCCCGAGAAGTTCCACAACAGCAACGTCATGGTCGAGATCATCGGCGGCGGCGTGGCGAAAGCTCAGGCCTACTACGCCAACGCCCTGGCCCTCCAGGTCATCGAGACCTACGGCCAGGTCAAGATCGCAAACGAAAAGACCAACAAGCCCCTCCCCAAGGTCTACGTCAAAGTCTACGCCCGCATGAAGGACGGGCAGACCAAGTTCTACCGCGACGGCTACACCGACCTCCGTGGCCGCTTCGACTACGCCTCGCTGAGCACCAACGAGCTCGACAACGTCGAGCGCTTCTCCCTCCTCGTCCTCAGCGACACCGACGGCGCCGTCGTCCGCGAAGCCGCCCCGCCGAAGCGTTGAGCCGTTGTGGCACAGCCGCCCTCGGCTGTGACGATTGTGGGCGGCGCGCCCCTGCCCCGCGTGACGCGTGGCGAAGAGAAAGCCAGCTGCCCGTGAAACACGCGAAAGAACGCCTTGGAGTGCTGGCAATGCCTGAGCAGTGGTGACACGGACGTCTTGGTGCCAGACATGGACAGCGCAAGAGCCAAGCGCATGTTCGCTGAACTGCACCGCCAGCATGTAGGCGGGTGGGTGGTCACCGATTATGTAGCGCACGGAAAGTCCGCCATCGTGCTCAAGGCAGAGAACGGGGGGGAAGTAGGGGCACTGAAGATCTTCGAGCCGGAGCTCGTCGAGCGGTTTGGCAAGGACATCCAAGCGGCCAGAGTCGAACGCGAGCTCTGCCTGCGCGGCAAGGTGCATCCCAACCTCGTCCGGATCCTGGACGGCGGTGAGTGTCGGCAGCATGGAGTGTTCTACGTGGTCATGGAGTTCCTCGACTGCCCTAGTCTCGCGGAGGTTCTGGCCGACGTTCCAAGGGATCGAGTCTGGCTTCTCATCTCCCAGGTTGCCAGGGCCGCGAGATTTCTAGAGGAGCTCGGTTTGGCTCATAGAGACATCAAACCAGACAATATTGCTGTCAGCGAGGACTTCAGGGCAGCCAAGCTAATGGATCTGGGGGTACTGCGCCCGTTTGGTGGATCAGACTTGACCGATCGTGATGCGCAGACGTTCATAGGGACATTGCGATACGCCTCGCCTGAGTTCCTACTGCGACAGGAGGAGGACACGCCCGACGGGTGGCGAGCGGTGACCTTCTACCAACTCGGGGGGGTTCTGCACGATATGATCATGCGCCAGCGACTGTTTGAAGACCTAGGTGAGCCGTTTGCCCTGTTGGTTGATGCAGTCAGACACAAGGTGCCTCACGTCAAAGCAGATGACGTACCGCATGATCTGGCGCTACTCGCGAACAACTGCTTGATAAAGGACCCAAAGCTGCGCTTGAGCTTAGTCAATTGGGATGACTTCGAGCTGCGTGAGGTAGGTCCGCCCACCGCGGCGGATGCCAAGGACAGGATCCGTAGGCGGCTAGGTCACGACCGGGAGGTCGAACTGACACGTTCCAGCATGGAGGAGGAACGACGCAAGCTAGCGGAACGAAAGGCCGTTCAAAGCATCCATAGCAGCGTCGAATCGATCATCCGCGCGGAATGTATCGGCGGGGGGCTATTCCCACCTCTGGAGACGAGCGAATGGCAGGGAGGACTACCGAACGAGAGCCACTTGCTCGTATGCTTCCGGCCGTCGCCGGACCATTTGCTTCGATGCCATCTCTCCTACTGGTTCTCCATCCGTCTTCTCGACGCGAACGCCCCTGCTCTTGAGCTAGAATGCCTCCCCTTCCTATCTGCCGCACCGCTTGAGAGGGCCGCCGTAGCGCGGGCAAAGCCTGTGCGCGTCTTCCAGGGCACGTTCGAAGAAGCGGTTGTAGCGAGGGTGGTGCGAGACATCCTTTACGTGGCTCTGGATAACGCGCAGAGAGCGGAAGAACCGACGACCTCGGTCGGTGAGAACTGGGTCCAGCCGATGCCCATGGACTTCGTGCGAGTGCTTGACAGGAGGTCGGGGAATGAGTGAGACTTGGTGGGTTGACGAGAATGATCTCGACGCTAATCAGAAGGCCGTTGTCACTTTGCCGCTTGAGGGAAGTCACCTGGTGATCGGCCCCCCCGGCTCTGGCAAGACGAACCTCCTGCTCCTTCGCGCCAAGTACCTGTACCTGGCGGGCATGGCAGATATCTTAGTCATCGTCTTCACCAGGGCGCTCCAGGAGTTTATCGCGAGAGGCAGCAATGAGTACATCTTCCCAATCTCAAAGGTCCAGACCTGTCGCAGATGGCAGCAAGACCTCCTGTACCAGTTCGAGGTGTCGTGCGAACCTCCCGCCGACTTCGCTCAGCAACGACTCTGCCTCATCGACGCGGTGAACACATTGATCGAGACAAAGGGGCTGGGCAAGCTGTACGATGCGATCCTCCTGGACGAAGCACATGACTATCTACCGGAGGAGATTGGGATCTTCCAGAAGCTCTCCAGGAACATCTTTGCTGTCGTGGATTCCAGACAGAAGATCTACGCCGGGCAGGAACCGCTCGAGATCCTAGCGTCGATTACGGAGAAGCAGCATCGTCTGCGATACCACTATCGCAACGGCCTCCAGATCTGCAGGCTGGCAGATGCCTTGGCTAAGGAATCTGGGGCCTATGAGCCCCTTGTCAACACTGCCAACTACAATGAGACGGAGAGGCCATCGAGCGTCAGGCACTTGCGCTGCTCGAACATCGATGACGAGGCGCAGCGCATCATCGCGACGCTGCAAACACAACTCAAAGCCTATCCGGGCGAACTGTTGGGCGTGCTCTCGCCAAGGAACGAAGAGGTGGGTGCAATCTGGCGGCATATCCAGAACTCATCCCTTTCGGAGCTAGCGGTTCTCCAATGTGGAACGGACCATTCCGCCTTCGAGCCAGGCAAGCCTATCTGTGTCTGCACGATTCACGCGGCGAAGGGCCTGGAAATGCGGGCCGTCCATTTGGCAGGAGCTGAATTCCTGCGCAAGTTCCGGCACCAGCGCAACATGGCCTATACAGCCGTGACCCGAGCCAAGACATCGCTATCGATCTACTATTCCGATGACATCCCTGGCTATCTCGAGGCTGCTCTCAACGTCTTGGAGCCGCCGCGAGATCTCCCCCGTCTTCGAGACGTCTTTAGAAACGAGCGATGAATGTGGACAAAGGCCGTAGACCGCGCGGAGTTGATTGACATTCTCCAGGGCGCGGGTCACATCGAATGTGCTCAAGTGGAGGAGCCAGCGCTCCTGGCGGATGCTGCCAAACGCTCGCAAGACATTCATGTCGTCTGGGACGAGAGGCCATCCGAGCGTCCCCAGATGCCTTCCATGATCTTGGTGCAGCCCGACAGGCGAAGAGATTTTGTCGCATGGGCTTGGACGTATCTTCCTGCCTTCCGGCCCATAACGGCAAACCTTCGCATAGTGGACGCAACGGATGTGGAACTTGTCCTTCGCCATCGGGGGCGGCCCATGCTTGGCAAGCTTGAGGATGCCTGCCTTGGGCTGATCCTGGGAGAGGTAGCAACCCACATGGATGAGTGGACAAACCTCACTCGCGTCCCCCCCTCGGCGTGTGCGCGAACGTTCTCATTCGCAATGGCGCGTGCTCTCTCGCTGCATGGCGTGAGGCGAGACGGGAGCCCAGTCAGCGGCGCATGGTTCCGGGCGCGGGAGCTGACCCGGCAGCCGAAGCTCCGCATAGCTGAGGCACACATGAGAGCGCCTTGGTCGGCCGTACTCTCTCTGTGGGCAGATGAGATGCCAACTGGCGAGCCAAGTGCGCAGGTCGCTCCCAATCTCGTGCTGGATGCTTGTCGCGATCTCTTCTCGGCAGGTGCTATCTCCGAGCCCACTTGGAAGACCCTAGTGTCCAGCTTGTCCGAGATGGCTGATATCAGGGCAAGAATGGGGGCAACTCGCGAGGAGAGGGTCATCCACTTGGAGCGCGCGATCGACGTGCTCAGACGATCGAGCCTTGAGCCGGAGACCGGGGCGTTCTTCTGCGGATACTTGACGAGCTTGGTTGCGGAGGGTACCGTCGAGCACGGCGGGATCCTGTATCCCCACATCCAAGCGTTCCCGTCATCATTGATGTGGTATGGCTTGTGCGCCGGCCTATCGGTGCGGCCAAGACTCAAGGGGCACCTAGGCGGGTTCGGGAGACGTGTTCTTAGGGATCTCCTGCGCTTGGAGAGCCCGCTTGATAGTCCTACTTGCGATATCGCTCTGACGGAACTCGAGGTGTTGATGGGAGCTGGGGCGTCCGTGGTGGACCTCCGGACGGCGGTACAAGGGTATATGTTGGTGGAACTGGCCCCGTGTGTTACCACAGCGCTCCGCTGGCCTCCAGGCGATGCGGTTCAGGGAGAGCTGCTGTCCACGGCGCCCGACGACGGACTGCGCGATCTGCTTGGCGAACTCCACATTACCATGGGCAACGTCATTTCGACCTACCGCAAGCTGAGTAGACTTGTTGGGGACGACGGCGCTCGTTATGGTCGTGAGCAGCGCGACAGAAAGCAGCGGCGCAAGAGGAAGTGAACCTTGTCACATGTGGCCGGCTTTGGTTGTCACATCTCCAATCCTCAAGTTGTCCCTCTGGCGCCCGGTGCTTTCCGTTGTGACGGCCTGTTCTGGGTGGTCCACCGTGCGGTTGTTGGTGTCGCGTGATGCAAAGTGGCGGTTGCGCCGGGCGCGGGGATGCGGTATCCTCTTGCTGTCAAGAGGGTTGACCTATGAAGACCGTTGACCTTGCGTGCGAAGACTGCACGCTCGCCGACCTGCTCGCGCTCGCGAGAAGCGAGAGCGTTCTCATCCACGCTGCCACTGGAGAGGACTTCCTTCTTGAGCCAGCCGACGACTTCGACCGGGAGGTGGCCTCCCTTGGCCGAAGCGAACGCTTCATGACCTTCCTCAAAGGCCGGGCGGAAGAGTCCGGTGGGCGCTCGCTGGCCGAGATCCGGAAGAGCCGAGTGCTGAGACGGAAGTAGGAGGTGCGACGTGACCCGGCGGGAAAGGAAGGATGTTGGGGCGCCCGGGCCGGCCCAGGGTGCAGTTGCCCGCTCGGATGCGGAGCGGGCGGAGTGGGTGGTGTCCGAGCTCCGGGCCTTGCGCGCCGCTCAGCGGAAGGGCGGGGCGCGGCTGAAGGCGGAAGACCTCGTGGAGGAGGGCAGGGAGCGATGAGCCGCCCGGTTGTGAAGGAAGTGGACACCTTGACGGCAACAGGCTGACGCACGGTGTCAGGCTCCCTCCCTTCGCTAACGTCTGGTGTCAGGCCGTCAAGATGGGTGTGAGCCGTCAGGTGGTGGTGATGTTCTTGACGATCTTGCCCCGTCTCCGCGCCGCCCCGGGCGCTTACCCCGCATCGCGCACGTGGGGGCGGGCTAGGTGAGGCCGTATTCTTTGATCTTGCGGTAGAGGGTGCGCTCGCCGATGCCGAGGATGCGGGCGGCCTCGACGCGGTTGCCGGCGACGAGTTGGAGGGTGTTCTCGATGAGCTGGCGCTCGGCTTGCTGCATGGAGATGCCGACGAGCTGGGGGGCAGCGGGGACGGCAGGGGCGGCTTCGCCAGGGAGGATGTGGTCGGGGAGGTCGTCGGCGCCCAGGACGGCGTCGGTGGTGACGACGGCCATGTGCTCGATGGCGTTTCGGAGCTCGCGGACGTTGCCGGGCCAGTCGTAGGCGGCGAGGCGGTGGCGGGCGTCGGCGCTGAGTTCGAGGAGGGGCTTGTCGTAGGTGCTGGCGACCTGGCGCATGAAGTGGTCGGCGAGGAGGGGGATGTCGTCCTTCCGCTCGCGGAGCGGCGGGATGTGGAGTGTGACGACTTTGAGTCGGAAGTAGAGGTCTTCGCGGAACTTGCTCTCCTTGATGAGGGTTTCGAGGTGGCGGTGGGTGGCGGCGATGATGCGGACGTCGACGTGGATGGGGGTGTTTGAGCCGACGCGGATGATCTCGCTCTGCTCCAGGACGCGGAGGAGCTTGACCTGGGTGGAGGTTGGCATGTCGCCGACCTCGTCGAGGAGGAGTGTGCCGCCGTCGGCGTATTCGAAGCGGCCGACCCTCGCTGCGGCGGCGCCGGTGAAGGAGCCCTTCTCGTGGCCGAAGAGCTCGCTTTCGAGGATGCCCTCGGAGAGGGCGGCGCAGTTGAGTGCAACGAAGCGGCGGGCGCGCCGCGGGCTGTTGTTGTGGATGGCGCGTGCGGCGAGCTCCTTGCCGGTGCCGCTCTCGCCGTAGACGAGGACTGTGGCGTCGGTGGGTGCGATCTGGCGGAGTGTTTCGACGAGGCGGAGCATCTTGGGGTTGTTGCCGATGATGCCTTGGAGGCCGAAGCGGGCGTCGAGCTCGCGGCGGAGCTCGACGTTTGTGCGGCGGAGGGCCTGCTTTTCGAGGACGCCTCGGACGACGGCGCGGAGTTCGTCGAGGTTGACGGGTTTGCGGAGGTATGTTGCGGCGCCCTGCTGCATGGCGGCGACGGCGTTCTCGACGGTGGCGTAGCCGGTGACGACGATGACCTCGATGTCTGGGAAGCGTCCCCTGGCCTCGCGGAGGAGCTCCATGCCGTCGAGGTCGTTCATCACGAGGTCGGTGATGACGGCGTCGTAGGGCTTGGCGGCGAGGCGGTCGAGGCCCTCCTTGCCGCCGGTGGCGATGTCGGAGGCCACGGGGAGGGCCTCCAGGGCGGCGGCGAGGGCCTCGGCGTGGTCGGCGTGATCGTCCACGATGAGGACCGGGGAATTTCGGATTTCGGATTTCGGATTTCGGATTTCAGCCATCAGAAGTCCCCGGTTTGTCGGCTGGTGGCGCAGCGGGGAGCTTGACGGTGAAGTGGGTTCCCTTTCCGACCTCGCTCTGGACGGCGATGGAGCCGCCGTGGAGCTGGATGATGCGCCGGGTGGTGGCGAGGCCGAGTCCGCTGCCGCCCTCCTTGGTGGAGAAGAAGAGGTCGAAGATCTTGCCGAGCTGGTGGTCTGGGATGCCGACGCCGGTGTCGGTGACGCTGATCTGGACGCCTGCGGCGTCGGGCGCGGTCTGGACGATGAGCTCGCCGCCCTGGGGCATGGCCTCGAGGGCGTTGATGAGGAGGTTGAGGAGGGCCTGGCGCAGGAGCTTGGGGTCGGCCTGGATGGCCGGGAGGCCGGGGGCGAGGGTGCTGCGGAGCTGGACGCGCCCCTGGGCGGCCCTGGGGGCGATGAGGTCGAGGAGCTCCTGGACGATGGCGTTGGGCTGGCAGGGCTGGGGCTCGATGTGGAGGGTGTGGGCGTAGCGGAGGAAGTCTTCGAGGAGGGCCACGAGGCGGCTGGTCTCGCGCTCGAGGGTCTGGAGGCGTTTGAGGGTTCGGCGCTCGCGGGGCGAGTCGGCGCCCTGCTGCCAGTCCTCGAGGAGGAGCTGGAGGTTGAGGCTGATGGTGCTGAGGGGGTTCTTGATCTCGTGGACGAGACCGGCGGCGAGGGTGACGACGTGGGACCAGGGGCCGGTCTGGGGGTCGGGCTTGGTGCTCATGGGCGTGCGGCGAGTCACAGGCTAGAAGCCTGTGCCACCGCTGCTCCTGGATTGGTGGCACAGGCATCCTGCCTGTGGCCCGCTTCCCGCGATAGGGGCTCGTCAGGCCAGCGGGACGACGTTTTCGGCGGCGAGGCCCTTGGCGCCCTGGACGATGTCGAACTGGACGGGGGCGCCGTCTTCGAGGGTCTTGAACTGGTCGTCGGTCCTGATGCTGCGCCAGTGGACGAAGATGTCGGGCTGGCCGTCGGCGGCGATGAAGCCGTAGCCCTTCTTGGGGTCGAACCACTTGACGACGCCTTGGGCCATCAGCTATCTCCTGCCCCCGCCGCCGGCGCCGAAGGTGCTGCGGCCGCCGCCCTCGGGGGCGGGCTGGGCTTCGTCGCGTGCGACGGCTTTGCGGCTGAGCTTCACGCGGCCCTGGTCGTCAATGGAGATGACCTTGACTCTGACCTCGTCGCCGACCTTGACTTCGTCCTCGACTCGTTCGACGTAACGCTCGGCGAGCTCGGAGATGTGGCAGAGGCCCTCCTGGCCAGGGAGGAACTCGATGAAGGCGCCAAAGGTCTTGGTGGAGACGACGCGGCCGTTGTAGACCTTTCCGATCTCGGCGGTGGCGACGAGTCCGAGGATGAGGTCGCGGGCCTTCTCGGCGTGCTTGACGTTCGGCGAGGAGATGGTGATCGTGCCGTCGTCCTCGATCTCCACCTTGGCCCCCGAGTCGGCCTCGATGCTGCGGATCATCTTGCCGCCTGGGCCGATGACGGTGCCGATCTTGGCGGGGTCGATCTGGATGCGCAGCAGGCGTGGGGCGTACTCGGAGATTTCGGCCCTTGGGCGGTCGAGGGCGCGGAGCATCTCGCGGAGGATGTGGATGCGCGCCTCGCGCGCCTGCTCGAGGGCCTGCCGCAGCACGCTGTCGGTCAGCCCGCCGATCTTGATGTCCATCTGGAGCGCCGTCACCCCGTGCTGGGTGCCGGCCACCTTGAAATCCATGTCCCCGAAGTGGTCCTCTTCACCGAGGATGTCGGTGAGGACGATGAAGCGGTCGGCCTCCTTGACGAGTCCCATTGCGATGCCGGCCACGGGGTCGCGGATGGGCACGCCGGCGTCCATCAGCG
>VGYW01000143.1 GCA_016872875.1 Planctomycetota bacterium
AGGTCCTTGAGGAAGCGAGCGACGCGCTCGACGACGAGCCCGACGTAGCGGCGGCCCTTCTCGGCAGTGGCGGCGCGCGGGTCGCCCACGCCGGCGCTCCTGGTGAGGAGGTGCCAGGGGCGCGTTATCTGCGCCCAGCCGCGGTTCACGGCCTCGAAACGGCTTGGGCGAGTCGCGCCGTCGTCGGCGTCCGCCAGGTGAATCAGCTCGCCGAAGAGCGCCAGCCCCACGCTCGTCTCCATCTCGTCCGCGTGGTCGCCCGGGCGCTCGAAGATTTCCCGCACTTTGTCGCCCCCCACCGTCCACCAGTCCACGGCTGCCAGGAAGACCTTCGTCTTGCCATACAGCTCGCGCAGGAGCGGCTTGAAGGAGTTGCCGCCGTGGCTGTTGAAGACCACCAGCTTCAGGATGCCGTGGTGTTCGAGCGAGCGGACGATCTCCGTGACCATCGCGTCGAGGGCGTGCTGGCCCACGTGGATGGCGAGCGGGAACTCCAGGTGATTCGAGTTGACGCCGTAGGGAATCGTGGGCAGCAGCACAACCCTGGCGCCCATCTTGAGGGCCGCCTCGCAGCAGAGGTCGGCGATCTTCTCGCCGTGGAAGGCGTCGGAGCCGTAGGGGATGTGCAGGTTGTGCGGCTCGGTGGCCCCCACGGGCAGCACGGCCACCTCGAAGCGCCGCTCCCGCACCGCCTTCAGCGTCAGCTCGTCGAGTCGCCATTCCCGCACGGTCCTGCTCCTTCCCTCTCCGCCGCACTATAGCCATCTCGCCCGCCCCTGTCAAGAAGGGTTTAGAGCTGCGTCTGGCCCCAAACTTTGGGGCTTGCCCTCAAGTGGCCGCTCGGGCTCGTCGTCGTCCTCGTCGTCGTCGAGTCCGACGGGCCTCTCCATCATCAGGGGACTCGACGACGAGGACGACGACGACGACGATTCGGAACCCCAAGACAGGGGGCGAGACTCGTTTAGCGCTTGACAAACGCCTTTCATCCTGTAAACTATATGATGGGTTGGGGGAGAGCGCGCGCCTCGGCCTCTCGGCGGCCCCGGTGGGCGCGTCGGTGTGTCCTCTTTTGCGAGGGAACACAGGTGAAGAAGCGAACGGTCGGCGTGGCGGCAGTGGCGCTGGGCGCCCTGTTCCTGGGGGCGAGCATGATCATGGCGGCGGGCGTGCCGGATGTCGGTCCTTGCGGCAAGCCGCCGCCGCCCAAGCCGGCTCAGCGCGCAGGCGCCGAAGGCTTCCCACCGCTGCCCCTGCCCGCCACGCCCCAGCGCCGCACCGAGAAGAAGAAGCCGCCCACCCCGCCCGTCGTCGTCGTCAAAATCGTCACAGGCACCCCCCTCGACTGGGCGACCGACCAGAACGACATCAACAACCTCCTCGCCTGGATGCAGACCAAGCTCAAGATCACGTTCAGTTGCGAAGAGAAGAAGCTCTCGGAGGTCCCGCTGGACTCCGAACGCCTGCCCCTCCTCTACCGCACGGGCCACAACGCCTTCACGTTCAGCGAGAGCGAGCGCCAGGCCCTCCGCGACTACATCATCAGGGGCGGCTTCATCGTCTTCGACGCCTGCTGCGGGCGCAAGGAGTTCAGCGACTCTGTCCGCAAGGAGCTGGCCGCCATCTTCCCCGAGCGGCCGCTGAAGAAGCTCGAAGCCGACCACCCGCTCTACCGCTGCTACTACGACGTGCCTCTCGTCCAATACACCCCCGCCACGGGAATCACAGGCTCGGCCCCGCCGCCCCTCGAGGGCATCGAGATCGGCTGCCGAACCGCCGTCGTCTTCTCCCCCCTCGACCTTAGCTGCGGCTGGGACATGCACACCCACGCCACGAGCGCCGGCGTGGTGAGCGAGGACGCCCTCAAGCTCGGCGCAAACCTCATCGCCTACGCCACCGCCACCAAGGCGATGGGCCACTCCCTCGCCGAAAGCCGCGTGTTCGTGGACAAGGATACCTCGCGCGCCGACAAGTTCCGCATCGGACAGGTGGTCCACGGCGGGGACTGCAATCCCGATCCCGCCGGCCTCTCGACCCTGCTCGACACCGTGAGCGGCACGTCCGCGATGAAGGTCAGCTTCGCCACCCAGCACCTCAAGCTCGACAGCGCCGAGCTCACCACGTTCCCCTTCATCTACATGACCGGCCACGGCGACTTCACGCTCAGCCAGGCCGAGGTCTCGGCACTCCAGCGCTACCTCAAGGCCGGCGGGTTCCTCATGGCCGACGCCTGCTGCGGCCGGCGGGCCTTCGACGCCGCATTCCGACGCGAAATCGCGCGCGCACTCCCCGACACCAAGCTCGTCACCCTCGACCCCAAGCACCCCATCTTCTCCGTCCACTACAAGGTCGGGGCCGTCAACTACAGCCAGGCCGCCGTCGTCCAGCGCAAGATACAGAGCCCCGGCCCCGCCCACCTCGAAGGCGTGCTCATCAACGGCGAGCTCGCCGTCGTCTACAGCCCCTACGACCTCGGCTGCGGCTGGGAGCTCAAGCCCCACCCCTACGCCGTCGGCTACGAGTCCCGCGACGCCCTCCAGCTCGGCGTCAACATCGTCATGCACGCCGTCACGCACTGAAGCCCAGCTTCGAGCGGCGAGCCACGAGCTTCGAGCTTCCATAAGAGGGTTTGTGCGCTTGCTTTCGTGTCCCCAGGCTCGTGGCTCGTGGCTCGCGGCTCGCCGCTTGCGCCAGATATGGCTCATGGCTGCGCTAGGGGCGTTTGGGGCGGTCACCGCCGCGGCGGATGAGCTCCTGCCTTTCCTCTTCGCCCACCAGAAAGCCAGCGCCCTCGCCGTCGAGAAGAAGTGGCAGGAGGCGGCGAAGGCCTACGGAGCTTTCGCCGCTGAGAGGGGCGAGGACCCCTGCGCGCCGCTCGCCGCGGCTCTCCAGGGCATCATCCTGCGACGCGAGCTCGACCAGCCCGCCCAGGCGCGAGAGGCGTTCCTGCGTGCGGCGAAGGCGCCCGACACCCCCTTCGGCCGGGCGGTGCGCGAGCTCGCACGCGGTTGGCTCGCTCGACTCCAGATGGAGCAGCTCGACGCCGCGCTCCGCCGCTACTGGGCCGACAAGATCGAATACCCCGAGAAGCTCGATGGCCTCGTGGCGCGCAAGCTGGCGGCCCCCGAGCTGCTCGTGGACCCCTGGGGCAAGCCCTTCGCTTATGCCACAAGGCCCCTCAAGGCGCGGCCAGACCTCCCGCGCCAGGTCTACACGCTGGCCTGCACCGCCATCGAGGAGGACAGCCGCGGGCTCAAGGCCGCCTTCGCCCACACCCTCGCGTTTCCGAAGCGCTTTCAGCTCAAGGCCATCGGCGGCGTCAAGCCCCTCGTCGCCCTCCTCGCCTTCGAGGACAAGACGAAGAAGGCCGTCAACGTGGTTGAAGGCGAAAAGGTGGACGGCGCGACCCTCGTGAGGCTGACCCCCCAGGGCGCCATCCTCATCGGCGGCTGCTCCGTCGCCGTCCTGGCCAAGTGATGGAGACCCTCAGTCCACCGTGCCCCAAGGAAGGGGACGAGACTGCCGCCGCCCCGGCGTCTTGCTCCCGAAGGGAGCGTAGTGGGTAGCCGGCGGCTTCAGCCGCCGGATCACGGCGCGGAGAAGGAAGGGGACGAGACTGCCGCCGCCCCGGCGTCTTGCTCCCGAAGGGAGCGTAGTGGGTAGCCGGCGGCTTCAGCCGCCGGATCACGGCGCGGAAAAGGAAGGGGACGAGACTGCCGCCGCCCCGGCGTCTTGCTCCCGAAGGGAGCGTAGTGGGTAGCCGGCGGCTTCAGCCGCCGGATCACGGCGCGGAGAAGGAAGGGGACGAGACTGCCGCCGCCCCGGCGTCTTGCTCCCGAAGGGAGCGTAGTGGGTAGCCGGCGGCTTCAGCCGCCGGATCACGGCGCGGAGAAGGAAGGGGACGAGACTGCCGCCGCCCCGGCGTCTTGCTCCCGAAGGGAGCGTAGTGGGTAGCCGGCGGCTTCAGCCGCCGGATCACGGCGCGGAAGTTGTATCAGTCCCGAAGGGACGACAGAAACGGCGGGCGCAGGGCGCTCCAGGAGCAGTTCTGCCGTCCCTTCGGGACTGGACCGTGGGGGAACACCCGATCCGGCGGCTGAAGCCGCCGGCTACCCACTATCGTCCCTTCGGGACTGGGCGGCGAGGAATGCCGCGTTGCCTGCGTGACTAAGGAGCCAGTCTCCTTATCTGTGCGCCGGCCTACATGGAGAGCACTGACGATGCCCAATTTCTACGACGATAACCCGGACATCCGGCTCAACCTCGATCAGGCGCCGCTTGCGGAGATCGCGCGCCTCCGCGAGCGCGACTTCGCCGAGGCGGGGCAATACCCCTTCGCCCCCCGCGACGCCGCCGACGCCATCGAGAACTACCACGACACGCTCCGCATCGTGGGCGACATCGCGGGCGACTTCATCGCCCCGCGCGCCGAGGACGTTGACCGCGAGGGCGCCACCTGGCACGACGGCGTCGTAACCTACGCGCCCGGCACCCAGGAGGCCCTCGACCGCCTCTCGGGCGCCGACCTGATGGGCTTCACGCTCCCACGCAAGTACGGCGGCATCTTCATGCCCCACACCGTCTACGCCGCCGCAATCGAGATGGTCTCGCGCGGCGACGCCGCACTCATGACCCTCTTCGGCCTCCAGGACATCGCGGAGACCATCCTCCGCTTCGCCTCCGACGAGCTGAAGGACCAATACCTCCCCCGCTTCGCCTCCGGCGAGGCCACGGGCGCGATGGTCCTCACCGAGCCCGACGCCGGCTCCGACCTCCAGGCCGTCAGGCTCAAGGCCAGCCCCGACCCCAACGACCCCAACCTCTGGCGCCTCAACGGCGTCAAGCGCTTCATCACCAACGGCTGCGGGGACATGCTGCTCGTCCTCGCCCGGTCGGAGGAGGGGACGAAGGACGGCCGCGGCCTCTCGCTCCTCCTCGCCGAGAAGGGGCAGGGCCTCCGCGTCCGCCGAATCGAGGACAAGCTCGGCATCCACGGCTCCCCAACCTGCGAGCTACAGTTCACAAACTGCCCCGCCCGCCTCGTCGGCCGCCGACGCTTCGGCCTCATCAAGTACACGATGGACCTCATGAACGGCGCCCGCCTCGCCATCGCCGCCCAGGGCGTCGGCCTCTGCGAGGCCGCCTACCGCGAGGCACTCGCCTACGCCCACTCCCGCGAGCAGTTCGGAAAGGCCATCGTCCAATTCCCCGCCGTCGCCGAGCTCCTCGTCGGCATGCGCCTCAAGCTCGAGCTCGCCCGCACCCTCACCATTGACTGCGGCGTGGCCGTTGACTTCGAGAAGGAATACGAAGCCCTCCAGTCCGTCCCTGCCCGCGAAACACGCGAAAAGGACGCGAAAACCCAATCTTCGTCTGAAATCAGAAATCAGAAATCAGAAATCAGAAATCAACCGGACGCCAAGACCCTCTATAAGAGGTGGCATGGATATGCCTCCTCCCTCACCCCGATGGCCAAATACTACGCCTCCGAGGCCGCGGTGGAGCTGTGCAATTCGGCACTCGCCGTGCTGGGCGGCAGCGGCTTCATGCGCGACTACCCCATCGAGCGCTACCTCCGCGACGCCCGCATCACCAACATCTACGAAGGCACCAGCCAGCTCCAGGTCGTCGCCATCCTCGCCGGCCTCCTCGGCGGCGACCTCGACAGCCTCTTCGCCGACTTCGCCGCGCGCCCCTACACCGGCGCCACCGCCAAGCACCTCCCCGCGGTCACCGAGGCCCTCGACCGCTACCGCAAGGCCCTCGACTACGTCAAGGGGCGGGCAGAGCGCGACTACACCGACCTCGTGGCCCGCAACCTCGCGGACATGGCGATTGACGTCTACAACGCCTTCCGCCTCATGCAGTTTGGCGAGGTCAGTGAGAGCAAGGCCCTCCTCGCCGACCTCTTCGTCCCCGCCATGAGCCGCCGCGTGCGCTCCGCCTCCGACGCCGTCCTCTGCGGCAACCGCCTCCTCCTCGACGCCTACCCCGCCCTCCTCGGCGCATAGGAGCCCGCCCCCTACGTCGGCGACTTTGCTGGGGTGACGCGGAACCGCTCTTCGCCATACTTGGCATAGTAGTAGTGAATGCTCCGCCGGGCGATCTCGTGCATGATTTCAGCCATCTCCTCGGCGGTCCATGCTGCCACCTTGAAGAAGAAACTGCCTCGGTTGAACTGGCCACGTTCGCCCTGGTTCACCACGTGAATCTTGTTGAGCGGCCCAAACATGGCTATAGTCACCACCCTATCCAGGATGCTGCTGGATTCGGCGAAGTCGCACCCGTCCCCGAAACACACAAAGGGCACAATGCCTTCGCTGAGCATCGCGGTGCGAAAGCCGATCACGTTCTTGCCTAGCCGCTCGATCGCGTTACCTCGGGCCTGTGGTGGCTTCCCCTCAGCGCTCCGCAGATCGTTCGTGCCTTGGTTCTTGACCTCGACGATCAGGACGGGATAGGGCGCGCCGTACCGGTCTTGAATAGACAGGATTCCACCGTCTGGGCGCATTGCTGACGTGTCGAAGTAGTAGAAGAACTCAACGTCCGGGAACAAGCGCCTGAGCTTGCCCACGACATCCGCGAGTTTCCAATGCCGTTCATGCTTGAGTTCGACGCCAAACTCCGCGCGAAGGCGCTCGGCGACCACCGCCAGCGCCTTGCCCAAGCGGCCCTCCTGCTTCTTGGAGGTCAGGTTGATGACCGTGCCCGCCCGTTGCTCTCTCAGGTGATGCTTTCGTGCCACGACTGGCCTCCTACCCCCCGCGGCTTCCGTCGTTGCCTACCGGCGCTCAACGAGGAAGAGCTGCTCGGTCACGTGGATGCTGCGGTTCCGAAGGTTCCTGCTCCCCCGGAAGGTGTTATAGCGGGTCTCGATGACCTGGACCGAGCCAACCTCCGCCAGGAGTTGCCGCATTGCGTCAGGGCGGATGAACCCTTCGTCGTTGAAGGACAGGAGAATGAACTTGGCGTCCACGGCCTCAAGAAGGTCCTTCAGGGCGGGTAGGCACCGCGAACGGATATTGTAGTCCGACCTTCGCCAGTCGTCTGGGATGCCGGATACATGGCTGATGTGCAGGGGCCTCCTGTAGTGAACCAGCAGGTTCAACATGAAGTAGTTGGACCCGTAAGGGTGTTGGTTGTACGGCGGATCGAAGTAGGCGAGATCAAGATCACGGATCTCGCGCACCGCGGCGTTAGCGTCTTGCTGGGAGACCCGAACGTCACACTCAAAGCGGCTCAGGACAGGCACCTCCAGCCGAATCTCTCCCATTATCCGTTTCAGCGCATCGGAGTTGCTTCCCCCAAACCGGCCAATCTTGGTATGGCGGTCCTTATAGAAACCCTTGAACACCCCCGCCGTGTTCGCGTGGACCGACGCTTCGCTAAGGATTGGAGCAAGGACCATGTCTCGCAGTCCCGGCTCCGCGGACTCCAGGAGTCTCCGATAGTTGTCAAGGCGTCGGGCGTTTCGACGGGTGTAGAACACTCGGTCCTGCTTGGTGATGTGGTTATCGTCGCGGGGTGCGTACAGCTCCTCTATGAAACCTGGCGGGAACTCATCGTCATCAACTCGCCTGTTGAGGTCTTCTACCACCTCACAAAGAGCCGGCAAGTCCACTTCGCCGCGGTTGCGGAGATAGCAACGTGCAGTGACCGTTGCGAAGTCCTCAATGTCGTTGCTGACAAGATACGTCGCGTGGGCCTTGAAGTAACGTGATACCACGCCTGACCCTGAGAATGCGTCGAGGACCCGAAGCCGATCCTTACCAAGCCGTCGCTTCACCAGAGTGACGGCATCGTTGATTGTGCCTAGCAACGAGCGCTTGTTACCTATGCACGTGATCAACTGCCTGGAAAGGAACTCCGGGTCCTCACCCACCGGGTGGTCAATCCAGAGGGTCAACTGGGTGGCGGATGGGGCCAGCACGTTCGGTCTTTCAGTGGCTGCCACAACATTCTCCTGGCGCTCCTCCCCGCGCCTCAGGCATTGTGAATCCGGGGCACGCCTTGCACGATTCCGTATCTCTCCCTCACTTCATGAACATCCCTAGTCCGGCCCTCGCGGCTGTCGGCGAGGCCATTATCGATGACCTCGCGCACGTAAATCTCGTGGATCAGATCATCCCAGGTCGCGCCCTCGGGCATCCTGTCAACGACGCTGTGTGCCTCGTCCTTGTTGAGCGTTGTTGACATGTCTCGCCTCCAGTGTATATCCCCACGCAAGGATACCATGCGAAGGAGCGGGAATCAACTGGTGGAAACGCAGGTCAGGCGCCACAGCCAAGGACCTCCATGGGGATGCCGCCATGCCGTCCGGCGAGCCGCCGCCGCCGGCCACGAGGATGTCGGGCACGACCTTGACGTTCTTCTCGGCGAGAGCGTTGACAGCGTTGACGAGGGCCGCAGCGACACGCGGCTCGCGTGTCCCCCCGCGGGAGCCGACAGGCGAGCCGCCCGTCGCTACGCTCCCTGATGAATCTTCGTTAATGGCCCAGAGGCGATTTGGGGCCTGTCTTGTTCGGCGCGCAGGGCGGAGGGCCGAGTCCACAAACGCTTATGAGCGCTACGCTTACGGAGTCGCCGATCCGTCGCCGGGGGCCAGAGGTGTCAGAGGTCTAAGGGGCCTCCGATCGGGGCTGTACGGGGCATTTACGGCGGTTTTTTCCGGGGCCGGACGCGGCGCTCTAACCGCTTGCCAGGTATGAACATGCGGCCTCGATCTCACTGCGGCGGCCGCGGCAGCTTCAGGCGGAAGGTGGTTCCCTGGGCCTCGGAGGTGGCGAAGGAGAGGCTCCCGCCCAGGTAGCGCTCGGCGATCAGCCGCGCGCCGTAGGTGCCAAGCCCGCGCCCCCGCCGACCCTTGGTGGTGAAGTAGCGGACGAAGACCTGCATGGCCACCTCCGCCGGCATGGCCGCGGCGTTCCAGACCTCGAAGACCACGCTGTCGTCTTCCGTGAAGCACCGCACGCGCACCTCGCCCCCAGGCGCCGTCCCCTCGAAGGCGTTCTTCACCAGGTTGGTCAACGCTCGCGTGAGCAGTACCGAGTCGGTGTAGAGCATCAGGCCGTCGCCCTCGCAATCGAAGACCAGCCTCTTGCCCGTCGAGCACTGCTGGTGTGCGAAGAGGTGCTCGAGGGCCTCGCGGACCTCCGACGGGCTGAGGAACACCTTCCGGACCGGGAAGCGGCCGGTCTCGAGGTCGGCCAGGTCGCGCTGCTCGGCGATCTCGGCGACGAGGCGCCGGGCGATGTCCTTGGCGTCGCGGATGAGTCCCTCGCGCTCGGCTCCCTGGCACCGGGCAAGAAGCCCCACGGTGCCCTGGAGGGCTGTGGCGGTGTTCATCAGGTCGTGGAGGAACACCGCCTCGAGTGCCTCGCGGCGCTTCAGGTCGCGGATGTCCTGGAGCGAGATGGCGAGGAGCTGCTCGCCGCCCATGGCGATGGGCGCGGCGCGCACGCGGAACTCGAAGGGCTCCTGGCGCTCGCCCACGGTGGCCGTGAGGAGGCACTCCGTCTCGACGGGGGCGTTCTCCTTCTGGCTGGCCACGATGGCGACGGCGGCGCCGCACGACCGGCAGAAGACCCCCGTGCCGCAGCCGCCGCCGGGGTTGTCGGCCGCGTGGATGCAGTGGAGTGCCTCGCCTGGGCGCATGCCCAGGAGCATCTCGGGCCGCTCGCAGCCCAGGAAGCGTAGCAGGTCGTCATTGAGCGCCACGATCTGCCGCTCGCGGTTCAAGATCATCAGGATGCCGCCCACGCCGCCGAGGGCGGCCATCGTCGGGCTCGCATTCACCGCCGCGGCCGCCGCGGCCACGGCATCGGGGCTGGCCCGTTCCGCCGGCGCAAAGCACGTCCTCAGGCCAGCGCTCCGCGTGTGGTCCCGGTCTGAAGCCTGCTGAGCCATCGGGGCGAACCTCCAGTGCAGACTGCGCACCCACCATTATAGCCCGAAGCCCGTCCATAGCAAGGCCGCCTGCGTGAAGGCCAGTCGCAGGGCCTGCGCGAGCGGCCAAAAGCATCAGGCGGGACGTGACCGAGCGGATGCCTTTCGCAATGCCCGATCCAGAGACAATGTGGGATTGACAAACCCACGCGGGCATGGTAGTATACACCCGTAGCCACGGAGAGGTGCCTGAGCGGCTTAAAGGAGCGGATTGCTAATCCGTTGAAGGGGGTAAACCTCTTCCGAGGGTTCGAATCCCTCCCTCTCCGCCAAATCGCCTATTCTCGCCCTTCCGGGCACATCGCCCGCTGATTCTGCGAAATCGCCTTCCCCTCGATCGTCGTGACTATCAGTGCCACCAGAAGCCAGGCTGTAGCATTCATGCGCTGCCTCAGATGCTACACGCTCCGGGACGCGCGCGCCGTCGCTCGGGGCCGCCAGAGCCGGCACCATCGTCAAGGCCGTGGCCTTGTCCGCCATGTCAACGTGGGCGTAGCGGCCGAGGGTGAGGACGGGCGTTGAATGCCGGGCGAGCTCTTGGCAGAGCTTGACGTTGATTCCGCTCCGCACGAGTCGGGAGATGTAGCTGTGCCGCAACGAATGGAAGTCGGCCACGCCCTCTGGCGTCTTGGCCGGGACCCCCGCCGCCTCAAGGTCGGTTTTGACCATCTCCGCCGCACGGTGCAGGTTGCCGAAGACGGGGACGCCCGCCGCCTTGCCGATGAGCCACGGCCAGAGGACTTCGGCCAGGCCACGGGGCAGGGGTTGCACGTCGCGCCGCCGGTGCTTGCTGTAGCCCGCCTCTACCGTCACGGTCGGCGGGTCTGAGTCCAGGGCAAAGCTCTGTGGCGTCAAGCTGGCAAGCTCCCCGGCGCGGAAGCCCGTCCCCACGGCCAGGGCGTAGAGGACGGCCCTGTCGGGGCCGGCCATACCCAGCACGGGGCCGCCTTCGTGGGCCACGTGCAGGAGGGCCGACAACTCTGCGTCGCTCAGCGCCCGCCGGACGAGTCGCCGGTCCTCTTCGACGTTGTAGCCCTTGACGCCCGCCAGGGCGTGAGTCCGCGTCCGCCCGTTCCGCCAGAGCCAGGCCGAGAAGTGTTTGATGGAGGCGAGGTGGGCGTTCGCCGTCCGATGCGATAGCCCCTTCTCTGCGATCATCGCTCCGATGGCGCGCTGGACGCCCGAGGCCGTGAGGTCGCTCAGGCGTTGGGCGCCCGTGGCGTCGAGGACGCGCCGCACGTGGGCTTCCGTGTGGCCGACGTGCTTGGCCGTCGCCCCGCTTGCCAGGAGCGTCGCCACGAAGTCCTTGACGTGCTCCCCCAGCGGCTTGGCTTCCTCGGCGGCCAAGCGCTCGGCCAAGGGGTCAACGATGCCCTTCCGCCTCAGCAACGCATCCGTCTCCAACTTCCGCCCCAGGGCTTTGGCGGCTTCGAGGTCGTTCCCGGCGTAGACCCGCCGGCGCAGGCCGGGCCGCTCAGTGTACTCTACGATGTAGCCGCCCTTCCCCTTCCGCCCGCCCTTCTTGAAGATGGAAGCCACGGTCAACCCCCTTTCCTTTGGCGGCCTCGGGGCCGCACGACCTTGATCCCGAAGTGGCGGGCCAGGGCGTCCGCGTTGTCGAGGCGCAGAGACCCTTTGCCCGCCAGGAACCGCGAGAGGCACGGCTGAGGAACCCCCGTCGCCCGCCCCACGCCCCGCAAGGACTCGCAGTCCCGAAGGGCCTCAAGGAGGAGTTCCGTCATCATCGGTTCGGCTTGCTTCTTGCTCATGATATATCTTTCTATCACAAGTTCCCCCGCTTGTCAAGTCGAAATCTGCGCGGGCGCGTTCCTGAGTCTGGCGGCAACCCGCTCAAGGTCCGTTTCCCCTCTGTCCCACAGCGTCACCACGTCGTCAACTAGGGCGCTGGCCGCTTCGTAGGCCGGTAGGACGTTCTGCTTGGGGGCTTCTTCCAACGTGCGCTTGGCCGTTGCTACCTTGACGGGTATGTCGGCCAGGTAGCCGAGATCGTCAGGGTACTGACTCGCCAAGTCCGCGAGCCAGGACGCCAAGGCCCCTTCGTTGAAATGCTGGTGCAACTGGCCGACTACCTCGTCAATGGACTTGAACCACCTGCCCAGGCGTCGCTCGCACCTGAGCACCACCTCCGCACACAGGAAGCAAAGCCGGCGCGCCTTGTCGCGCATGCGCAAGACGCGGGCAATGTCGCCCGACCTGGAAGCCGACTCTAACTCCTCATGCAACGCTGCGGACCAGGCATGGCGCAGGTCGCGGATTCCAGACCTTTCGGGGGGCGGCGCCCCGTTCTTGTCGGCCTCGATCTCCCGTTCAAGCAGGTAGACCAGCGCGTCCGCAAGATTGTCGAAGTCCGGGGCCGCCAAATGCGTCATGCTGTCGCTTCCGGCCGGGTGGTACTCTAGCAGCCGTCCGCCGCCCTCGCAGGCCGTCGCAAACCCCATGAACCGCTGGGCCGTCCGCATGGAGAACCAGACGTTCTCCCGAACCCAGTCACCGAAGTGCCCGTGGCCGACCTTCGCCTTGGCCCACAACAGCGCCTTCCCGAGCAGGTAGGCGTGTTCCGCCAGGTTCCGGCCCAACCGGTTGATCAACGTGGCCGCCTCTGGCAGCGAAGCCGGCTCAACGAAGGCCGGCAGCCCGGCCCCCGTGGGCTTGCCCTCGGCGACCTCGGCCACCACAACAGCGTTCTCGCTCATGGCTTGCTCCTTCCCCCCCGTGCAGTGAAATCAGCGGCGCCTACGCAGTCCCCCCATCGTCTGCCACACGGTAACGACTCGCCCGCTTCTCTGGCTTGTCTGGCGCCCCGTGGAAGCCGCCGTGCTCGACCTCCTTGAGGAAGCCGAGTTCCACCAGGCGCCTCAAGAACCTGGAGGCCCGCACGTAGTCTTCCATGCCCAGCAGCCGGGCAGCGTCGCGGCAGCCCAGGATGAAGGGCGACTCGCCCATCTTCCTCTGCAACCCAACGCAGATGCGGGCCAGCAGCGAAAGCCTCGGCGTCTGAAACTTGGCAACGGCCGGTGGAACCGGGATGCCCTCGATCTCGGATAGGATGGTGTCCAACGGGTTCTCTCCTTTCGCCAAACGCGCCTTCGCAGAGGCGTTTCCAAAGTCCTCCCAGGTTGTCTCAAAGTCCTTGCTCCCAATGAACGGGAGCGCGCGCGAATGCCACTCCTGGACTATGGGCCTCAAGTCGCCAATCGCCCGCCCCCTCAGGCCCCTGATCGCCTTCAACGCCCGAACGAACTCGAAGACCTGATCGTTGCGCTCCCCCTCGCGCATGGGCACCGTCTCATCAATCGCGCGCCGCACGGCCGCCGCATCATCCGGGGAGAGGCCGTTCAAGCCCCAAGCGCAACAGAGACTCTGAGACTCTGAGAGACAGAAGCCGTCCCTCTCTGTCCCTCTCAGTAAGTCTCTGTTGCTCTGTTTCTCTGTACACTCGGGACCAGGCCCCGGAGTCGTGCGTTTCTCTGTTGCACCCCCCTCCGCCGCCAGGTCAGCCAGACTCACCGTGTGCAGCGCCCCATCGAGGGGAACAACCCATTCGTACCGTGGCCCGTCGGGGTGCAACGATGGTGGAGCCACAACGTAGACTCCCTCAGCCCGCAACTCTCCGTCGCCCAGCTTGACGCGGGTCTTCGCTCCCGGCAGCCGCGCGTAGACGTGCCGGCCCCGCGCCGTGGCCACGGTCGGCAGCGTTTTGGCAAGGTCGGGGTGAGTCGCCGCCCACGCTTCGTATGCCGACATCGAGTCGAAATCGCGTACCACGAGGTCCCCGCTGATGACGCCGCAGATGATCCCCACGCCGTTCTTCCCGTCCGTGAACCAACGGTCCAGCTCTGAGGCGTTCGGCAAACGCCTCTGGTAGCCGCCCCACGTCTCCACGGCCGGCTTCTTGGTGCCAGGCCGGATGGGGATCACGGAGAAGCCCAAGCCCAGGTAGCGGCGCGCGGCGTCGAGGACCGGGTTGCTCATGCCGGCCCGCCTCGCTTTCCATCCAGTCCGAGGCGGTCGAGGTAGGACTCAATCTCCCTCAGCCGCCAGCGCGTCCGTTTGCCCCCCATCCGCAGTGGACGCGGAAAGGTGGACAAGCCGACTTCCCCAAGAGCACTTTCCCGCCACACTCCGCGCACCGACCAACGCAGAAGGGCCGCCACCTCCTTGACCGTGAGGCATTGAAGGTCATGGGCTACGTCGGGTGGATCAGTCCCCATCGGCTGGCCCTCCCTTCAGCGCCGGCTTCACCGGGCGGCGCCGGCTTTCAATCCAGGAGGAAAGCTCGCCAGGGTCAAAGCGGACCTCGCCGTTGGGTAGGGCGATGTGCGGCAATGTCCCTTCGCGTACCATCCGTGCGATGTCGCCACGGGTCACACCCAGGCGGGTTGCCACACTCACCAAGTCAAGCAGGCGTTCGGCCATTGGGGTACTCCCGAACGGTGTTCAGTCAACCGCGCGGGAGTCTAGCATGGCCGCAACAGGGGTGGCCGGAACTTTCCGAAGTTTCCCGATCCGTTCCCCTCAGCCTTCGAGGGGCCTCGCCACCAACCAGCGGCTTCCCACCTTACGAGCCGTGCCTTCTTCGGCCCAGTCCTTCAACATCTTGCTCATGGTCTTTTCGCAATAGCCGTACTGTTGCGCGAGTTCGCCGATGGTCCGAGGTTGCTGGTCCCATTCGACGGGCATAGCTTTCCGCCCCAGGCGCGGCGCAGGTCCCCCTGTCGTGAAGTAGTGCCTCAAGTGCTCAAGCCGCGGGGGCATGTCATCGCTTACCTTGAGGATATGCAGAAACCATTGATCACCTGGCAAGCCAGGACCACCCAGTTCCGGCATGTGTCCATACCACACAAGCTTTTCCCCCTTCTCAATATCAAAGAGAACCCTCATCAGCGGCGTCCCGAGCCTAGTGACCAGAGATGCCAGGAGGTCGAAGTACTTCTGTGTCTGAACCCAAAGCGCCCCCTCGGGGGTCTCAGCAAAGGCGAACACCTCAGGGCCGTGTACGTAGCGTGGCACGCCTGCGACGACCCCCAGCAGGTATTGGAAGTCGTCCACGTGCCACCTATGTGAAGGGAAGCGGGCCACCGCCGCTTCAAGCTCTTCCGGGGACCCCAGGTCCCAGTCGTCTATGCCGTAAAAGCGGCGCCCGTGCTCACGCGCCACCTTGTAGAGAAAGAACCACCCATCGCTGAAGATGATGGCCCGGCGCCCCATCCCCAGGCGAGCGGGAAGCCCAAGATTGCGGTCCTCCAGATCGAGCATCGGAATCCCTTCCTTCCGAACCTGGCGCAGCGTCCCAACCGTAGGCGGCGAACTCCGGGTCTCCCTCACGGTTCAATTGGCCCACGCCCCAAGCTGTTGCTCGGCGGCTTGGAAGGCCCTGGCCTTGATCTGGTAGCCGTTCCCAAACCAGACGGAATGCAGCCGCCACGGGGCGCCCCGCGGCAACTCGCGGTGGTCAATATACTCCGTCACACCGTTGTACGCGGCCCAGAGCGTCCCCCGGACGCCTGGGACATCCTTCCCCGCTCCGTGCTCAAAGAAGTGCCCTGACCAGAACCGGTCCCGCTTGACCCGCGCCATCGCCCTCTCGTTGAGCGGGTCCTTGGGATCGGGGAACACCAGCCCCAGGTAGAAAGCGAGTCTCTCTCCGTCCACCTGCACCTTCGCCATAGCCTGGAAAGCCTTCTCGATCTCGGCGTACCGCTGCTCGACGATGCCGAGCAAGCGCCGCGCCTCCTGGAGTCGCTCTTCCAGGTTGCGAAGGTGGGGAGCGCGCACGGTCGGCCCCGTGCTCAGAGCCATCGTCAGGGTGTTCTGGCAAACGACGCGGATGGGCGTGAACTTCATCTGGACAGCGCTCTGGCCGTCGTGGCTGTTGGAGAGGAGGAGGTACTTGTCCGAAATGTCGACTCCGACCACCCGAATCTGCGAGGGGAGCTTGGCGAGAATCCAGATGCGCTCCCCAGCGCCGAGCACGCCAGCGGTATGGTAGATCGCCGCGTCCTCGCCCACAATCGGGTCGAAGAAGCGGAACGCATCTCGGTTCTGGAGAGGCCGGTAATCTCTCCCCACGACGCCGAGCACGCAGCAGTCGGGTGTGCCCCAAAGGTCTTCGCGGACCACCGCAAACTTGCCCGGCACGTCGAGGGCGATGCGTCCCTCGAAGGCAAACAAGGGGACCTTCTTCACCGACCAGTCCAGCTTGGCGGCGCGGATCGCCTGCTGTGCTGTTGCAGGGCGAGCCAGAGGCGTCCCCAACCCGTGCCACGGCGGGTCGCCGACGTAGAACATTGACGCTTCACCATTCCAAATCTGGATGTTGTGCGCCATGTCACCTTCCTTTGCAGTCCCACGTTTTCCGGTGCGCCAGCCGCACGAGCGCCCTAATGTCCCCGCCACAGCGCCGAGCAGCTTGCCCTCTTGGCGCTGTCCGCGCCTCAACCCAAACCCAGGATTCTGCTGACAGTCTCAAGGGCGATCGGCCCTTGAACCTGTTGCAAGAGGTCGCCTTCGGGCTTGCCGAGCACCCAGCATGGCACGTACTCGGGTTGCCCCGACAGCGCCGCGAAGAGCTTGATGTAGTCGTCCGAAACAACGAACCACCTGCCTCGCGGGTAGACAATCATGACCAACACGCGCCAGTTGCCCTTCCGCGCGTAAGCCGCCACTTGCGCGATGGCCGCTGCACCCACAGGATCGAGGTCTGGCCGGTAGTCCACGTCGAAAGGCACGCAAAGGGCCAGAGGGATTGACGCGAAGTAGACCGGCACAACGCCCCTCAACGCCTTCTTCATCAGGTCGATCATCCTCTCATCTGTCTTGGGTGTCAGTCCAGGACGAACGTGTAACTCCTCGACCCGAAAACTCCCGAACTTCGGCGAGTCGCCCATCGCATCACTCCATCGTCGCCTTCCTGGGCGACCCAGGCATAGGCGCTACTTCACGAACCACTCGCTCCCCTGTCCTGGCGCGACACGGCCCATCACTTTGACCGGTCCCCGAACAAGTCCTTCCCTGCCCACTCGTAGGGGCCTTTCTTGTCGTGGCGGCGGAAGCGCTCGCGCGGGACGTTGAGCTTGCCGCGGATTGGGCGGATGCAGCCGGGGACCTTCTGCTTGCGTTTCCTGGCGAGTTCGGCCAGTTCCTCGTACGAGACGGCGGCGGGCCAGCCAGCATCCACGGTCTCGGCGTCAACGATGGCCTTGAAGCATCGGCGGAACTCATCGGGGGTCGGGGCGAAGCCGGCGAACTCCGGCTGGGCCGCACCCTTCTTGCCCTTCTTGGCGGCAAGCTTCTGACGGCGCTCGCCCTCGACGCGGCTGTAGACCTCGGCGGCGACGGGCCATGCAGCCTGAACCCGCGCGTCCTGCCAGAGGGCCTGGGTCCAGACGGCCAACTCGACGGGTTCGCCGGCGTGCTGGTGCTCCAACCACCATTCGGCCTTCTCGCACATCCACCGCTCGAACGCCTCGACGAACTGCTCGTCGTAGCTCTTGGGCTGATACCAGCGGCGCTTGTAGACGGGCTGCTCGATGCGGCGGACGTGCTCGTTGTCGCGGATGGCCGCCAGCCGCTTCCGCCAGAGGGCCTTGCGCTCCGCCGTCCAGTCGGCCGGGATCAAGGCGACGGCTCTGTCAAAGTCGCCCTCAGTCTGCGCCCATAGGACGAATGCCCGCTGCCCCTTGTCGTGTGGCGCGGGCAGTGGCGCGCCCGGCGCAAGGGTCTCCACAAGCCCCTCGCCCTCGCTCACGAGGCCATAGGCGGTGTAGACCAGCCAGTCCATTTCCTCCTGGAGGGCCACCATCTCGCGGTGAAGCTCGTCGCGCTTCGCCTCGGCCGCGGCCTTGAGCCGGCGCAGATCGTCCGCCGACGCGAATGGCTGCGCGATGTCGGCGTGCGGGGCCTCATAGCCGGGGAGCGAATGGTTCCACTCGGCGTATGCTTCCCCATCCTTCTCGAAGAGCTTCCGCATCGCCAGCCGGGGCAGCGCGCGCCCGCGCTGCCAGCAGGCTTCGGACAACTCGGCCAATCTCGCGGCCAGATCGTTCATCGTGGCACAAACCTAAGTCATTGCGGCTAGGCGCCTTACGCCCTCCGAGCGACGCCGGCGCTCCGCAGGGCTGCGGAATCGGGAATTCGTCGCGCTGAGGAAGGCCAGGAGGGGGTGGGGAACCGGCTGAGAGAAAGGGGGCGTAAGGCGGAATAGCTCGATCGGGGCTACGGTGCGACAGGGCAAGCGCGG
>VGYW01000144.1 GCA_016872875.1 Planctomycetota bacterium
GGCACCGACGACACGGGGCCTGTGGAGGTCGAGGGCACCGGCACCTTCCCCACGGATGGCCTCTACGATTCGGCGGTCACCTGGAAGGTCGAGTGCCGCTACGCCAACGGCCTGAAGATGGTCTACGCCGACCAGGGCCAGGTCGCCCACGGCGTGAAGTTCATCGGCACCGACGGCTGGGTCTACGTCCACCGCGGCGCCATCACCGCCGAGCCCAAGTCATTGCTCACCACTGCCATCGGCCCCAACGAAGTCCACCTCTACGACAGCCCCGACCACCACGCGAACTTCATCCACTGCGTCAAGACCCGGCGGCGCACCATCTGTCCCGTGGAGGTGGCCCATCGGTCGGTGACGGTGTGCCATTTGACCAACATCTGCCTGTGGCTTGGCCGCAAGGTGCGCTGGGACCCCGCGGCCGAGCATTTCATCAACGACCCCGAGGCCGAGCGGCACGTCTCCCGCGCCATGCGCAGCCCCTGGCGCCTGTGAGCCGGCCCGCCTGTCACAGGTGCGATTCAGACGCGGGCTCTCCGCCTCGTGTTCCCGCCCCCACCGACCTTGCGGCAGCGGGGCAGGAACCCAGAGGCTCTGCGTTGCCCCTCCTTACGTCTGAATCACAGCTCCGTCAGTGGGTCCAATAACGCATTTGTACGCACCAGCGCACGCGATCGCTCGCCCCTTTGGGGCAAGCGCCCTGCTGGCGGCCTTCCGGACCGCCGCGGGACCCGTCCAAGCCCGTCATCGCAGCCTCTACACGATGGCCCCTTGACAATAGCCGTCGGTGCGCAGATGATTGCAGAGTCATATGACTCTGCAATCATCTCCGTGCCAGCGGGCAGCCCTGTTCCGGCCAAGTGCCTCCGCTCGGGCTCGACGGGCGGCAGACGCTGAGGTCGCAGCCTCTCGGAGGATGGCGGGTAAGGCCGCGGAGTGGCTGCCAGCCATCGCCCCAGCAGGATGCGTTCGGTGGAGGCGATGGGGTGACGTGCGGTGGCGGGTGCAAGTCCGTTACCGCGCCCTCCGTCAGACCCCGCCTTGACACCGAGGCAGAGCGGCCTACAATCAGATACCCCTGATGCGCAGGCTCAACAGCCTCCGACCATATGGAAATGGGCCTCCGGGTAGAGAGTCGCGCGCATGCCTGAGCCCCTCACATTTCGTTCCCGGTGCGACACGAGCATCTTCACGGTCCTCGCGTTTATCGCCGTCGTGGCCGGCAACCTACTCGTCAACCTGGATTTCCTGAAGCACCTGCCAAGAGAAGGCTATCCCGTGGGGACGGCCATTGCAGCGTTGGTCATCGCGTGCGTGGTCCGCTTGGCGGCCGTGCTCGCATTGAGCCGCGAGACCATCCTTGTAGATGATGAGGGACTGACGCGTCGCTGGCTCTTCGGCACTCGCAGGATCGCCTGGCACGAGGTGCAGGAGGCCAAGCTGCCGTGGGGCGGGCTCTTCTGGCCGCCGGCTATCCAACTGAGGCTGGACCGCCCGAAGCCGAAGTTCTGGAGCTTGAGCCGAGGCGAGCCGCGCTGGTTCGCGTTCGGCGACGACTATGAGGGCTTCCCCCGCCTGCTCGGCGAGGTGCTGGCCCGCGTGCCTCACGCCACGCTGAGCGCGAATCTGCGGGCCTACCTGCGGGCGCCCAACGAGGTGGCCTGGCGCCACCGCCTGCCGGCGCTTCTGACGCTCACGGCGAACGTGGGGGCGCTCTGCTGGCTCCTGGGCCTGATGCTCTCGGGCAGCGCTTCGGCACGCTCCTGGGTAGAAGGAGCGGCTGTGCTGGCTCTGCTCAGCGTCTTCCCGATGGTTGGTGGAGCCTTGGGGCGCGAGTGGCGCTGGAAGCCGTCGTTAGTGACCGTCTACGGGCTGGCTGTGCCGGCTACGTGTTCCAACCTGGGTCCGTCGGCCAGCATGGGGCGTGGGGAGACCTTCCTGCTCCTGGCGGCGGGGTGCCTTGCCTGCGCGATCGCGACCCTGCTCATCTGTCTGCCCTGGCGACCCCGGGCGTGGCAGGCAATCGTGCTCTACTCGGGAGTGGCCGCGGCTCTCCTCGGTTGGACGCACTGGCGAGCCGGCGTCGAACCCTTCGCCTTCGGCGCCACGGAGGTGCTGAGGCCGGGGCCATCGCATGTGGCATGGTCGGCAGATGGGCGGTGGGTGTGCGGGATCAGCCCACCCCGCGATGGGGGGCGCAAATGGGTTTGCTACGTTGTGGATAGCCGATCGCTCGCGGTCAGGTCATTCCCCATCCCACACTACGGCTATTGGCACGTTATGCCGAACGCGCGGCGCGTGTTCTACCGTGACTGGCGAGCGGTCGAGGGCGAGGGGAAGTCGCTATGCCACGAGCTCTGGACGCTCGACACGGCGCGCGGCGAGGTCAGGCGCCTGCACGGGGGGCCGGAGCTGTCTTTGTCCGACGTGTGCGCTCTGTCACCTGACCACGGCCAGCTCGTCTTCGTTGCCGGGCCGGAGCGGGGGAAGCGCGCCGTCCATGTCGTTGGGGTGGACGACCTGTCCGTAAGGAAGCTCGATGTTCATCTCGACTTCGCGCGGGCGTCGCGCGCCCTGTGGCGAAGCGATGGCCAACTGCTCCTCGTCGAGGAGCCTGCGCGTGAGGACAGGGACAAGACGGTGGTTTTCTGGGCCGTGCCGCCCGATGGCAGGGCGCCCACGTGCCTCTATCGCAAGGCAAGCGCTCGGGACAACGCGCGTGTTTCTCCAAACGGTCGCTGGGCCATCGTCTGGACGGAGGCGGGAGTTGAACTTGTTGACCTCCTGAGCGGGAAATGTCGAACGATCAAGCCATGCCCCGGGTGGACGGGGGAGACAGGCTTGCTCTGGTCGCCCGACGGAGATACCCTTGCGTTCCAGGACCGCGATGAGCGCACCTTCGTGGTCGTGAAGGCGCTGACAGGGGAGGTATCCCGCCCCTACACGGCGCCCGATGGGGTCATCGAGCTGGTCGCCCTCTCGAAGGGCGCGCGCTACGCCTTGTGTACCGTGCTCGGAGACCTCGGGGTCCGCGCGCGCATCATTGACGTAGCCAGCGGCCGTGCCAGAACCCTCCGCAGATGGATGAGCCTTGGGGAGAGCCTGTTGGGCCAGGCCTACTGGTCACCTGCCGAGACGCTGCTGGAGGTGACCGACTGGCAGAACGTGCTCGCCCCAGAGCAGCCGGTGCGGTTCGGGTTCTACCAGGTGGAGTGACGCCAACGAAGCAGGAGAGCACAAGATGGCCACAGGGACTTCGGTGAGGTACGCGTCGGCCCTTCTGGTGTGCGTGGTTTCAGCGGCTCTCGGCGCGGCGGCGGAACGGCCGGCTGTGGTGAGTGCCGCCGACTTCGCGCGGCCCGACAGCCCGACCGCCGGGCTCCAGGAGGCCATTGGCGCGCTGCCGAAGGAGGGGGGCGTCGTGAGCATCCCGCCGGGCACCT
Organism: Planctomycetota bacterium; assembly: GCA_016872875.1. The sequence goes on from VGYW01000144.1 coordinate 3,441, forward strand.
ACGTGCTGCGGCAGGCGCTGGTGCTGCGCTCGCACGTCACCCTTCGCGGCGCCGGCTCCACCACCATCCTCACCCGCGGCAAGCAGGCGCACACCAAGCTCGCCAAGCCAGCCCGAAAGGGCGAGACGGCCATCGAGGTCGAAACCACCGACGGCTTCCGGCCCGGCGACGAGGTGGCACTGATGGACGACCCGATGCACGGCTGGTACATGGCCCACGGCATCGTGCTCGGCATCGAGGAGTGCGAGAAGAGCGACCACAACGTGGTGGCGGCCAACCTCTGCGAGGGCAACGCCCAAGGCGGCATCGCCATCGTCGGCAAGAACACCCAGGCCACCGGCAACGTCGGCACCCTCGCCCGCGCTCAGGGCAAGTAGCGGACGCAGACGGGGGCCGGGATGTCGGCCTTGACGCCGGCCGGTGTGAGAGCGCCGCTCTTGGGGTCAATGCGGAAGACGACGACAGAGGCGGAGTTCTGGTTGGCGGCGAGGAGCCAGGCGCCGGCCGGCTCGATGGCGAAGTTGCGCGGGTTCTTGCCCTGGGTCGGCTCGTGGCCGGCCGGCGTCAGCTTGCCCGTCTCGGCGTCAACCGCGAAGATGGCGATGCTGTCGTGCCCGCGGTTCGAGCCGTAGAGGAACTTGCCCGACGGGTGCACCACCACCTCGGCGGTGGAGTCGGCCGGTGTCGTCTCGCGGCCCTCGGGCAGGGTGCGCACCGTCTGAAGCTCCCTCAGCGCCCCGCGCTCGGCGTCGTAGGCGAACGCCGTGACGGTCATCCCCATCTCGTTGATGACGTAGGCGAAGCGGCCGTTGGGGTGGAACGCGAAGTGCCGTGGCCCGGCGCCTGGGGCCACGGAGGCGGACGGCGGGTCGTTGGGCGTCAGGGCGCCTTTCGCCGCGTCGAAGCGATAGATGAGGAGCTTATCGAGTCCCAGGTCGGCGGCGAAGGCGAAGCGGCCGGCGGGGTCGAGATTGATCGAGTGGGCGTGCGGCCCCTCCTGCCGCCTGGGGTCGTGGCCCTTGCCCTGGTGCTGGATCGTGCAGGAGGGCTCCTCGAGCGAGCCGTCGGCGGCGATGGGGAGGATGGCGACGCTGCCGCCGCTGTAGTTGGCCACGAGCAGGTTCTTCCCCTCCTTGTCCACCGTCACGTGGCAGGGTCCGGCTCCGCCCGAGCGCTGCGAGTTGAGGGGCGTGAGCTTGCCCGTGCCGGGCGCGATGGCGAAGGCACTCACGGAGCCGCTCGACTTGCCCTTGAAGCTGCCGATCTCGCCGACTGCGTAGAGGAAGCGCTTTGAGGGGTGGATGGCGAGGAACGTGGGATTCGTGGCCTCGGCAGCCAGCTCAGGCGCGGAGAGCTTGCCCGTTGCGAGGTCAAGCTCCATCAGGTAGATGCCCTTGCTCTCCTTCCAGGTGTACGTGCCGACGTAGACGCGGAGCTTCCCCATCTTGGCCTCCTCGCCGCCGCGCGCGGCGGCAAGACACACGACAAGGGCGTGGGCGAGCAACATCAACCACTGGGATGCTGGTGTCATGGCGTGTTGCGGTGCCGGGCACCTGCCTCCTTCTTCATTTCGCCAGGACGTGAGGGATGTTTGGGCTTTCGGGATTCACCACCACGGTCCTCTGCGATGGCGAGATCACGAGGTCCATGTCCTCCATCGGCACGGCCCCGAGGAGCACTTCGTCGCCCAGCACGATGGCCCCAACGTAGCAGTTGCGGTTCTCGAACACCACCTCGATCGGCCCCACATAGGGCACCACGTGCTTCTTGGCGTCGGCGGCAGTCACCTCTCGCACGCGGTCGCTCTTGAGCTGCAACTGAAGCGCGATGTGTTCGGGAATGCTGAGCGTCATGGCCCCCGTGTCCGCGATGGCCCTCACCCTGACCCTCTTGAGGTCAGGCCGACTTGGGTTCCCCAGCTCGATCTCGGCGTACACGTAACCCATCGCCTGTCCTCCTTTCCCATCTAAACCCTATCGTGCCCGTGCCCGAAAGTCAAGCGCCGCTCCTCTTGCTCCGCCGCGGATCGAACGGTCGCGGCTGGAGGGGAACGGCTTGCCGTTCCGAGGGCATCGGAACCCATGGCGGGTGTCAGAATCGAGCCGAAGAGGGGAGCGAGCAAGCCGAAGTCGTGGCCGTGGGCGTTGTATAGCACATGGAGGCCCGGCTGTCAACTCGTGTAACGGGACTGTAACTTGCCCGGATTTGCCTTGCGGAATGGCCGGGCCGCGCTATAATCCAAGTGGAGATGAGCGAAGGCCAGAGGCAGTGACGCCAGGAGTTGTGCCATGGTGAACTTGCGAGTGCGAGCGTTGAGCTGGCCGCTCCTGGGCCTGCTCGGGCTGCTGCCGGCGTGCGCGGTGGGGGCGGAGGCCACGGGTCCCGCGAAGCCGCCCGGTCCCGCCAAACAGCAGCTCTCGCCTGACGAGCAGGCCGCACACGACATCCTCGAACGCTACAAGGCCGACGCGAAGATCAAGCAGGACCAGTCGCGGGTCCTGGCCGAGCAGCACTTCAGGACGGGAAGGGCACACTTCGACCTGGGCGCATGGGGGGCGGCTCGCGAGCACTTCCAGAAGGCCGTGGCACTCGACCCCACCCACAAGGAGGCGCAGGACCACCTTCGGAAGACGGCGGGCCTCCTGGGCCTCAAGGAGGGCAGCCCAGGCCTCGTTGACTCGGTGGTGGCCCAGGAGAAGGTGCGGCGCGAGGCGCAGATGATCCAGCTCCTGAGCCTCTTCGAGCAGGCGAAGGCCGCCTACGCGCGGGGGCAGTTCGCCGAGGCACTCGAACTCTTCATCCGCGTGAAGGCCAAAGCCAACTTCCTCGCCCCCCATCTCGACACCTCGAAGGTGGCGGAGGATGCCGAGAAGGGCATCCAGCAGTCCAAGGCGGCCATTGACCGCCAGCGCAGCGAGGGCGAGCAGGAGCAGCGCCGCCGGGCCGCCGCGGAAGCCGAAAGGCTCCGCAGGGAGGGCCAGAGCCTCGCCGCCGAGCGTCGCGAGGCCCAGCTCGCCCAGGCCCTCTCCCTCTTCGGCGAGCACCGCTACGGCCAGGCCCGCAAGCTCTGCGACGAGGTGCTGCGCCACGACCCCGCCAACGCCTCGGCTGCCGCGCTCCGCGACAACGCCCTCCAGGCCGCCAGAGCCGAGGGCATCGCGCAAGCCATCAACGCCCGCGCCTCCGAAACCAGCCTCCTCATGCGGCAGCTCACCGCCTACACCATCCCCCAGAACTGCATCATCTCCATCTCGCGCCAGCGCATCGAGGAGCTGCGCAACCGCAAGGGCGACCCGCTCTACGAATCGAGCCTCAAGCCGCCCGAGGAATGGGAGAAGCGCATCCGCGAATCGCTCGAAAAGAAGGTCACGTTCGATTTTGTCGAGACGCCTTTCCCTGACGTGCTCTCGTTCCTCGGCTCGCTGACGGGCGTCACGCTGGTGCTCGACACCGAGGCGGTGAAGGGTGCGAGCCCGAACGTCACCCTCCGCGTGCAGGAGATGCGCCTGGAGGCGGCGCTCAACTGGCTCTGCAAGCTCGCCGGGCTCGGCTACACGCTCCGCGACGAGGCGGTCTTCATCTCGCGGCCCGAACGCATCCACGACACCCCGGTGCTGCGGATGTACGACATCACGGACCTGACGATTGGCATCAAGAACTTCAAGGGGCGCCAACGCGCCCTGGCCACCGACACCGGCTTCGGGGCACAGCAGAATGTCCGCGACTTCTTCGAGGACGAGGAGGATGAGGACGAGTCGGAGAAGCCGCTCTCGGGGGCCGAGATGGTGGAGTTCCTCAAGCGCATCGCCGCCCCGACCGGCCCGGAGGACGATGCCGGCCTGGAAAGGGTCCAGCAGGTGCTCGGCCTCCCGCGCGACGAGCGCCCCGGCAAGGCCCAGGAGCTGGTTGACCTGATCGGCGTCACCATTGGCGGCCGGTCGTACATCGGCGTGAAGACCCGCGAGTAAATGAAGCGCTTTTCGATTTTTGATTTTCGATTTGCGATTGAAGAGGCGCGAGGCCGGCGTTCTCCCTCAATCGAAAATCGAGAATCACAAATCAGAAATGACCGACGGGGGCTGGAGCCGACACCCTGGTGGGAGGCGAAAGGGGTCCAGCCATGCGACGATGGTGGAAGTGCGGGTTGATATGCGCGCTCCTGGTGGCCGCGCTCTGCGCCGCTGACGCGCCAAAGGCCAATGGGGAGGAACAGAAGCCCGTCCTCAGCCCCGAGGAACAAGCCGCACTCGACATCATCAAGCGCTACCAGGTCGAGCAGCGGGTCCAGGCCGATCAGAAGCGGTTCCTTGCGGCACAGCACGTGGCCGCAGGCCAGGCGCACCTGGTGCAGGGGGCCTTCGAGGACGCCCGCCGCCAGTTCGAGGAGGCCCTGAAGCTCGACGACACGAACAAGGACGCCCAGGAGGGCCTCCGCAAGGCCCAGAGCCTCCTCGGCGTCATCAAGCCCAAGTTCGGCCAGCTCGTGACCGACTACGTCGGCCAGCGCGCCGTCGTCATCGAAGCCCAGAAGACCGAGCTGATGAACATGTACGACCAGGCCCGCCGCCAGCTCGAGGCGGGGAACTACATTGACGCCATCGAGGGCTTCACCCGCGCCGCCGCGAGAGGCCGCTACCTCTCCCCGAACGTGGACGTTGGCAAGATCGTCGAGGACTGCGAGGCCCTCATCCAGAAGTCCATGCTCAGGATGGAGCAGAAGCGGGTGGAGGACGAGAAGACACGGCGCGAGGCCGCCGAGAAGTCGGTCCGCGACATGGTCGAGCAGCGCCAGAAGCTCCTCGACGAGCGCATGCAGGCCCTCTACCGCCAGGCCACCGTGCTCATGGCCGAGCACCGCTACAAGGAGGCCGAGAACGTCTGCCACGAAATCCTCCGCAAGGATCCCTCCAACGGCGCCGCGCTGACGCTCATGGAGACCGCCAAGGCCGCGGCCCGCAAGGAGGACATCGAGGCCGCCCTCAAGGAACGCGCCTCCGCCAGCGAGGAGCACTGGCAGGAGACCCAGGCCTACTGCGTCCCCTACAACCAGGTGCGCCCCTACATGCCGCGTCCCAAGTTCGAAGAGGTCGTGCGCCGCAAGGGCATCACCTCCTTCGGCGAGAAGACCGAAAAACAAGAATGGGAGAAGCGCATCGAGGAGTCACTCAACAAGAAGGTCACATTCGACTTCGTCGAAACCCCGCTCCAGGACGTCGTGAACTTCCTGTCGAGCCTGGTGGACGTGACGATCGTGCTCGACCACGCGGCCACTAAGGACGCCCCGAACGTCACACTGCGCGTCAACGACATGCGCCTCCTATCCGCGCTCAACTGGATCCTCAAGCTCGTCGCCCTCAAGTACACGCTCAAGGACGAAGCGGTCTTCATCTCCAAGGGCGAGAACATCGTTGACAAGGCGGTCCTGCGCATGTACGACGTGACCGACCTGACGATTGACATCAAGAACTTCCAGGGCCACCAGCAGGCCCTCGCCTCCGATGGCGGGTACTCCTCCACAGGCTCAACCTTCGGCGGCGGCGGCGGCCAGATGGCCCAGGCGTTCTTCGAGGGCTGCGAGGACGAAGACAAGGAGGAAGACCGCCTCACCGGCGAGACCCTCGTCGAGTTCATCAAGAAGACCATTGCCCCGAATAGCTGGGACATGGGCGACGCGGTGGCCGGCAACAAGGAGTTCCGATGAGAACCCTCGCCCGGCCTCACAAGCCCGGCCGCGCGCCACGAGGCCGCTGAAGCCCCCGCCCCTACCGACCTCGTGTCGCTGGGGGCGGGGATGTCACTCGGTGCTGTTTGCGTCTGGACCGCCGCAGAGGCGAATTGCACTTGCGCTGGCGACGCGAAGTGGTATAATCCGATTGCGCGGCCGAGTGGCGTTCCGCGTGCCGTGCCGCACGCTCCATACGAGGCCGTGCCAAAGGGATGAAGAGCTACCACTTCGGCCGCAGCCCGCGGGCGATTGCCGCCTTCGTGTGCCACATCGCCAACGGCACCAGCCAGCGGGCGAAGGACCTGCTCGAGCACGAGCTCGAGCGCAGCGGCTTTGACAGGCGGGACCGCGACCTGGCCACGGAGCTGGCCTACGGCACGCTGCGGCAGCGCGGCACGCTCGACCACCTCCTGGCTCAGTTCAGCTCCCTGCCGCTCAAGAGGATTCAGCCGCAGGTGCTCGAAGTCCTGCGGATTGGCGCGTATCAACTGCTGTTCCTTGACAAGGTGCCTGCTCCTGCCGCCGTCAGCGAGGCGGTGGAGATGGCCAAACGGGTCAGTTCCCGCGGCGCGGTGGGCTTCGTCAACGCCTGCCTCCGCGCGCTCCACAGGGCCATCGTGGCCAAGGAGAGCCAGGCGGGCGACGACCCCCGGCGGGCGCTGCCCGTGGGCGACGACGCCTGGTGCGTCTTCGACCGGCCAGTGCTGCCGGACCCCCGGCGGGCGCTGGCGGCCTGGCTGGCCGCCGCCCACTCGCACCCGCTGTGGCTCGTGCGGCGCTGGCTGGGCCGCTTCGGTGAGGCCGCCACGCGTCGCCTCTGCGAGATGGGCAACCGCCACGCCGGCCTGGCGCTCCGCGTGAACCGCCTTCGGGCGACGCGCGACGGCCTGGTCGCCGAGCTCGTGAAGGGCGGCCGCTGGGCCAAGCCGCTGGGCGCCGACCACGTGGTGATTGACCCCGCCGGCTCCCTGGCCGACCTCGCGGCCCTCCGCGACGGCCTCTGCACGGTGCAGGGCGTCGCGGCCTCCGCGGCGCCGGCGCTCCTGGCGCCTCAGCCGGGCGAGTTGCTGCTCGACGTCTGCTCCGCGCCCGGCTCGAAGGCCTGCCAGCTCGCGGAGCTGGCCCGAGGCGAGGCCAGGGTGGTGGCACTCGACGTCTCGCCGAAGCGCCTCCGCCAGGTGGCTGCAAACATCCAGCGCCTCGGCGCCCGAACCGTCTGGCCCGTGGCGGGCGACGGCGCGGCCTGCGAGCGGCTCTTCAGGGCGGCCTTCGACGCCGCCCTGGTGGATGTGCCGTGCTCGAACACGGGCGTGTTGGCCCGCCGCGTGGAGAGCCGCTGGCGCCTCTCGGCGGAGACGATTGCCGGGCTGGCCGAGCTCCAGGGGCGGCTCCTGGCGTCGGCCGCCGCGGCCGTGCGGCCGGGCGGACGGCTCGTCTACAGCACGTGCAGCCTGGAGCAGGAGGAGAACGAGCAGGCCGTCGAGAGCTTCTGCCGCGAGCAGGCGGCCTGGCGTCTCGCCGAAGCGCGCTACATCCTGCCGCACGAGACGGGCGACGACGGCGGCTATGTGGCGCTCCTGAGGCGAACGGCCGAATGAACCGGATTTCGGATTTCGGATTTGCGGTTTCGGATTTCCCGCGCTTCGCCAGAAGCGCGGGCAAGGGGGCTGGAGACAACACCGTGGTGGGAGGCGAAAGGGGTCGAGCCATGCGACGATGGTGGAAGTCTGGATTGGCGTGCGCGCTCCTGGTGGCCGCGCTCAGCGGGGCACCGCGTGCCGCGGATGCGCCCAAGCCCGAGGGCGAAGCGCCCAAACCCGTCCTCAGCCCTGAAGAGCAAGCCGCACTCGACATCATCAAGCGCTACCAGGTGGAGGAGCGGGTGCAGCACGACCAGAAGCGGTTCCTGGCGCAGCAGCACGTGGCCGCGGGCCAGGCCCACCTGGTCAACGGGGCCTACGAGGACGCCCGCCGCCAGTTCGAAGAGGCCATGAAGCTCGACGACACGAACAAGGACGCCCAGGAGGGCCTCCGCAAGGCCCAGAGCCTCCTCGGCGTCATCAAGCCCAAGTTCGGCGACCTCGTGACCGACTACGCCCGCCAGCGCGCCATCGCCATCGAGGTCCAGAAGACCGAGCTGATGAACATGTACGACCAGGCCCGCCGCCAGCTCGAGGCGGGGAACTACATAGACGCCATTGAGGGCTTCACCCGCGCCGCCGCGAGAGGCCGCTACCTCTCCCCGAACGTGGACGTTGGCAAGATCGTCGAGGACTGCGAGGCCCTCATCCAGAAGTCCATGCTCAGGATGGAGCAGAAGCGGGTGGAGGACGAGAAGACACGGCGCGAGGCCGCCGAGAAGTCGGTCCGCGACATGGTCGAGCAGCGCCAGAAGCTCCTCGACGAGCGCATGCAGGCCCTCTACCGCCAGGCCACCGTGCTCATGGCCGAGCACCGCTACAAGGAGGCCGAGAACGTCTGCAACGAAATCCTCCGCAAGGACCCCTCCAACGGCGCCGCGCTCACGCTGATGGAGACGGCCAAGGCCGCGGCCCGCAAGGAGGACATCGAGGCCGCCCTCAAGGAGCGCCGCTCCGCCAGCGAGGAGCACTGGCAGGAGACCCAGGCCTACTGCGTCCCCTACAACCAGGTCCGACCCTACATGCCGCGCGACAAGTTCGAAGAGGTCGCTCGCCGCAAGATCGCCACCTCCTTCGGCGAACAGGTCGAAGAGCAGGAGTGGGAACGCCGCATCAAGGAGTCCCTCAACAAGAAGGTCACGTTCGACTTCGTCGAGACCCCGCTCCAGGACGTCGTGAACTTCCTCTCCAGCCTCGTGGACGTGACGATTGTGCTCGACCACGCGGCCACGAAGGACGCCCCGAACGTCACCCTCCGCGTCAACGACATGCGCCTCCAGTCGGCCCTCAACTGGATCCTCAAGCTCGTCGCCCTCAGGTACACGCTCAAGGACGAAGCGGTCTTCATCTCCAAGGGCGAGAACATCACGGAGAGGCCGGTCCTGCGCATGTACGACGTCACTGACCTGACGATTGACATCAAGAACTTCCAGGGCCGCCAGCAGGCCCTCGCCTCCGACAGCGGCTACTCCTCCACCGGCTCGAGCTTCGGCGGCGGCGGCGGCAGCGGCCAGATGGCACAGGAGTTCTTCGGCGGCGACGAAGACGAGAACGAGGAGGAAGACAGGATCACGGGCGAAAGCCTCGTGGAGTTCATCAAGAAGACCATCGCCCCAGGCTCCTGGGACGTCGAGGGCGCGGCCGCCGTCAAGGAGTTCTGAGCCGGCCTCTCCCGCAGCCTGACGAGCCCGGCCGCGCGCCCACGGGCCGCCGGCCGGGCTTGTTCATGTCGGAGCGGATGTATGGATGACTGGATGGGTGGATGGATGTCAGGCAACCATCCATCCACCCATCCAAACATCCCCTTGATTTCCCGCATCTCGCCGGGAATGCGGGCCAGGTGGTGACCATGCCCAACCTGCCCTTCCGCCCGCCGAGGGGGGTGCGCGAGACGCGCCGCGTGCGCCTGGACGCCGCACGCGGACAGCGCCCGGGGGAGCTCGCCGCCGTCGCCTCCCAGCTCCGCCGAATCCCCTGGTTCCTCATCTCGGCCATCGTCCACGTCTGCGCACTCATCGTCATCGCCCTCCTGTCGGGCAGGAGGGCCGTCGCCCCAGAGGAGCCGCTCGCCTACACCTTCGAGGTCGGCCTCTACGCCGAGCGCCCACAGCCGGTCGAGGAGCCCAAGCCGCCCGAGCCGCCCCCGGAGCCGCCCAAGCCCAAACCCATCGAGCCCGTGCCTGAGGTGAAGCCTGAGCCAGAGCCCGAGCCGGCCCCGCCCGCGCCGCCCAAGGCCCCCGAGCCTCCCACGCCACCCGTCCCCGAGCCGGCCAGCGTCAAGGCCACCCCCGTCGTCGAGGTCCCTGGCGGCCGGGAGCCGGCCCGCGACATCTTCGCCTCCCGAACCCCCGCCGCGCGCGCCGAAGCCGTCAAGCTCTGGGGCGGAACCCCAGCCTCCGAGCGGGCGGTGGACTCCGCTCTCGAATGGCTCGCCCGCAAGCAGGAGCCCGACGGCCGCTGGGCCGACGGCGACCCGCAGCTCAAGCTCGCCCCCGGCCTCTCCGCCCTCGCCGTCCTCGCATTCCTCGGCAAGGGCCACACCCAGGCCGACGACGGCCCCTACCGCGCCACGGTCGCCCGCGGCCTGCGCTACCTCCTGAGCATCCAGAGCGCCGAGGGGCGCTTCGGCGAGCCCTACCTCGCCGGCGGCGAGCGCAACAACCGCTACCTCATGTACCACCAGGCGATCGCAACAATGGCACTCGCCGAGGCATTCGCCATGACCCGCGACCCCGAGCTCCGCGACCCCGTGCGGCGCGCCATCGCCTTCATCGAACGCGCCCAGCAGGACGCCGGGGGCTGGGACTACGGTGATGCGCCCACCGGCCGCAACGACACCTCCGTGACCGGCTGGCAGCTCATGGCCCTCAAGAGCGCCCATGCCGCCGGCATCGAGGCCGGCTGGCCCACCCTCTTCGGCGTCATGCGCCACCTCGACCTCAACACCAGCCCCGCAGGCGAGGTGGTCTACGCCAACCGCGACCCCGGCTCCTGGCGCCGCGGGCCGGGAATGGCCGCCGTCGGACTCTTCTCCTACCTCGCCCTCGGCTGGCCCCGCGACGCCTCGCTCCTCACCCAGCAGGCCGATCTCCTCCTCAAGGAGCTCCCCGACTGGGCCGAGATGAACCGCAACGACCCGCGCGACCCCGCAAGCTACCTCCACACCATCTACTACTGGTACTACGGCACCCTCGCCCTCTTCCAACTGGGCGGCCACTGGTGGCAGCAGTGGAACACCCACCTCCGCGATCTCCTCGTCGCCCGCCAGTGCCGCGAGGGCGACCGCAAGGGGAGCTGGGACCCGCCCGAGCGCGGCTTCGACGCCGCCGGCGGCCGCGTCTACGCCACCGCCCTCTGCGTCCTCTCCCTCGAGGTCTACTACCGCTACCTCCCCTTCTACCGCTCCGAAGCCTTCAGCGCCCTCGACATCCTTGAGAAGACCCTCGCCGTTCGCGGCTCGGACGCCACGCGCCGCCGGGCACTCCACCTCCTCGTCTCCTTCAAGGATGAGCGCGCCCAGGGCCTCCTCGCCGCCGCACTCGCCGACCCCGACCCCGCCACCCGCGCCACCGCGCAGCGCGTCCTCGTTGACCAGAAGTCCGAGCGGGTGGTCCCCGACCTCCTCCGCCAGCTCGAATCCCTCAACGCCCTGGCGCGCATGCAGGCCGTCTCGGGCCTGGCCCGCTTCGACGCCAAGCGCTTCATCCCACAGCTCGTCAAGGCCCTCCGCGACCCCGACAAGGTGGTCCGCGACCGCGCCATACAGTCACTGCGCAAGCTCACCGGCGAGAGCTTCGGCTTCCAGGCCGACGCCTCCGCCGACCGCCGTGAAGAAGCCGCGGCGCTCTGGGACCGCTGGCTCAAAGGCGAGCTCGCCCAGCCCCCGCCCGAGGGCATTCGCGGCAAAATCCTCGTCCTCGACCAGCAGGCCCCCGACGCCGTCATCCTCGACGTCGGCAGCGACAAAGCGGTCCGCCGAGGCCTCCGCTTCGAGGTCCTCCGCGACGGCAAGCCCATCGCCACCCTCCGCGCCGAAAAGGTTGACCCCACCCTCACCATGGCCCGCGTCCTCGAGCGCCGCGGCGACGCCCCCCTCCGCGAAGGCGACCCCGTGAGGTCCCTCCCCGACTCGCCCTGATGTCGCCCGCCGGCGCCCCAATGCCCAAAGCCGCCCATGGTCTGGTGGTTCGAATCGTCGTCGTCGTCGTCCTCGTCGTCGAGCCTCCGTGATGGGAAGAGCCCGAAGACTCGACGACGACGACGAGGACGACGACGAGCACGAGAAGGCGAGCGGGGGCCTGCGCCAATACCGGAACCCATAGTCCCGAGGCCGCGGGCGCCTTGATCGCCGGACAGGGATAGCCTATAATTGGCTTCTGTTGCGGAAGGTGGTTCCCCGAGCACGCCCAAACAAGTTTGGGCGTGGCACCCGCAACTCTCACCAATCCGGCGGAGGGTGCCACGGACAAACTTGTTTGTCCGTGTCTTCCGCAACAGGAGCTGATTGGCAGATTGGCAGGCCGGGGACATGTGACCTCAACCACAGGAGAGCGTCCGCCCAATGGCAGAAGTCCAATCGGCAGTCAGGAGCCAGCAGTCGGAGGCCGCCCCGCCACACGCCCCCCACATCTATTATCCGATGCTCACGCGCATCGCGGCGATACGCGAGGAGGCGCCGCTCGTGCGCACGTTCAGGCTGGAGTTCGTGGACCCCGCCGACGCCGAGCGGTTCACGTTCAAGACCGGGCAGTTCGGCGAATACTCGTGCTTCGGGGCGGGCGAGAGCACGTTCTGCGTGGCCTCGCCCCACACGCGGAAGGGCTACATCGAGTGCACGTTCCGCGAGGCGGGGCGCGTGACCCGCGCCCTGGCGCGGAGCGAGGTGGGCGACATCGTGGGCTTCCGCGGGCCGTACGGCAACCACTTCCCCGTGGACGAGTGGCAGGGCAAGAAGCTCATCTTCATCGCCGGCGGCATCGCACTCCCCCCCGTGCGGAGCGTCATCTGGACCTGTCTGGACGAACGCGAGCGCTACAGCGACATCTGGATCATCTACGGCGCGCGGACGGTTGCCGACCTTGTCTACAAGGACGAGTTGGCGGAATGGCAGGAGCGGGGCGACGTGCAGGTGGTCCAGACCGTTGACCCCGGGGGCGAGACGGAGGACTGGGCCGGCCGCATCGGCTTCGTGCCAACGATTGTCGAGCAGGTCAAGCCCCCGGTCGAGAACTCCATCGTCGTCCTCTGCGGCCCGCCCATCATGATCAAGTTCACCCTCGCCACGCTCAAGAACTTGGGCTTCTCGCTCCAGCAGGTTTACACCACCCTCGAGAACAGGATGAAGTGCGGCCTGGGGAAGTGTGGGCGGTGCAACGTCGGCCCGATATACGTCTGCAAGGAAGGCCCGGTCTTCACCGCGGCCCAGCTCGCCGGCCTGCCGATGGATTATTGAGAGGGCGCCCAGGAGCGAGGAAGCCGCCTTGCCGCAATAGGTCCTATAGGTCCTATGCGGCCACGCACGGTGCTCTGCCTCAGCCGTCGAGGGTCCAGCCCTCGCGGTACTTGCGCTTGAGGAGGGCGTTCGCCTCGTCGTTGTCGGTGACGACGCCCTTGGCGGGGTCGTAGGCGATCTTCTTGCCGACGCGATAGGCTACGAGGCCGAGAAGCATGGTCTCGATCATCGTGCCGCTGTAGTCGAAGTCGCAGTGGGTCTTCTTGTTCTTCGGGTCGCGGCAGGCGGCGAGCCACTCGCGCTGGAAGCCGGCCACGGGGGGCTGGAGCTGGTCCTTCGCGCGCGGCTTGTAGTAGGTCATGTCGTCGGCGTCGCCGAACGGGATGAGGATGCGCGAGCCGTAGTCGCAGACGAGGAAGCCGTGCGAGCCCTTGAACATGGCGCCGTGGCCGATCCTGTTGAGGTCCACGTAGTTCCTCGGCGACCGCGGCATCATGCCGCCCTGCCACCAGTTGACCTTTATGGCGGGGCGCCAGTTGTTCGCGGGCATGTCGAAGGTGGTGTGGAGCTCGACGGGAGTGACCTCTGGGTGGGGCGGGATGGGCTGTGCGGGGGCCGCCTTGGCCTTCTCGCCGCCGCGGCCGCCCCCGCCGCCGCCGGCCTCGGCGGAGCCGGCGGGATACGCCTCGGCCTGGGCCGTGGTGGGCAGCACGGGGTCAATGGCGTTCCACACGAGGTCCATCGTGTGGCTGCCCATGTCGCCGATCTGGCCGCTGCCGAAGTCCCAGTACATGTTCCAGGCCAGGCATCCGCCGAAGTAGCCGGGGTTGTAGGGGTGGAAGGGGGATGGGCCGAGCCAGAGGTCGTAGTGGAGGTGCTTGGGGGGCTCGCCTGCGGCGGGGAGGTAGCCTGAGCGGCGGATCTGGCGGTCGCCCCAGGCGTGCGCCTGGCTGAGCTCGCCGATGGCGCCGTCGCGGATGAGCTCGGCCACGCGGTTGAAGTTGTCCATCGCGTGGCGCTGGGTGCCGCACTGGGTGGCCACCTTGTCCTTCCGCTTGAGGTAGTTTGCGCGGACGACGCGCGCCTCTTCCACCGAGTTGGCGAGGGGCTTCTCGCAGAAGACGTGCATGTCGCGGTTCAGCGCCCAGTTGGCCACGAAGGCGTGCGTGTGGTCGGTCGTCGAGCAGATGACGGTGTCAATGTCCTTCTGGTCGAGGCACTTCCGCCAGTCCACGTAGGTCTTGGCATTGGGGCAGCGCTTGGCGGCGGCCTCGAGGTGCCTCTCATCAACGTCGCAGAGGGCCACGATGTTCTCGCTGCCCGCCACGCCGAAGTGTGCGCCGGCCCGGCCGCCGGTGCCGACCATAGCGACGTTGAGCTTCTTGCTGGGGGCCTCGGCGCCCAGGGCGCCGCTCCGCAGCACGAGCAGCCCTGCCCCGGCGCCCGCGGCCGACCCCAGGAACTGGCGTCGCCCGAGCCCGCGGCCCTCCTTCGGCTGACCGGGGGTGTCCTTCTTCATACTGGCCATTGTCGGCATCTCCTTTCTAGAGTCGCTTGGCACAACCGGCGCAGAAGAACAGGGTCGGGCCGGGTGCGAGCCGGGATTCCAGGCACATTCCGCAGCCCCAAAGGGGCGACATGGGAAAGCCCAGGGCAACGCCCTGATCTTTGCCCACATCTCGGGGCCTTGTAGCCCGCGGACGCGGGCGACCCAGCCGTAGCCCAGGGCGACCGAAGGGAGCCCTGG
>VGYW01000145.1 GCA_016872875.1 Planctomycetota bacterium
GAGGTGCCCCCCGAGGGCATCCCCTCCAAGACTCCCACGGCGGAGGAACTGGCCGAGAACCAGCACGCCGCGAAGCCGAAGGACTGGAAGCCCGAGAAGATTCAGCAGATGATTGACAGGTGGAACCAGCGGTAAGGCGTCAAGGATGGGACCCGTTTGTAGTGCGGCCTTCAGGCCGTCTCTTGGCGGGACGGGCTGAAGCCCGCACTACGAACTGGCTCGTCCCCCTGCGCGCGGCAATCAGGCGGCGGGGGAGGCGAGGATTTCGGCCACGACGCCCAGGTGGTCGGAGACGCGGTCGGCCACGACCCGGTAGTGGCCGAAGTCGAGCTCAGGCGACACGAAAATCCAGTCGAGCCGCAGGCGCGGGCGAAGGGAGGGGAACGTGGCCAGGTGCTCCGCCTCCGGCTGGCAGGTGCGCACGCCCAACACGTCCGCCAGAAGGTGAACCGCGTCGTTCCGCCGCTCCCACCAGCAGTTCATATCGCCCAGGATGATCAGCGGGTTTTGGCGGTCGGCCAGCTCGCCCGCCATCTCCCGAATCTGCGTCCGCCGCAGCTTCTTCAGCAGGAAGTCCAGGTGCACCGACACCACGTCCACCGCCCGCGTCGGCGTCGCCGGGAATGGGAGCGTGGCGACGACGAAGCCCTTGCGCCCGCGCAGGGGCCAGCGCTTGAAGGTGAACGACTCCGGGTTGCCGAGGGGGAGCCGCGAGAGGAGCGCCGTGCCGATGGAGACCTTTCGCTTGCCCACCTGGCGCGTGTGGTGCTCGCCCCAGAAGTGGTGAGCGTAGCCGCTGACCTCAGCAAGGTGCTCCACGTGATGGAACCGGCCGCTCCACAACGACGGCCCGTCGGCCTCCTGGAGCGCGATCACGTGCGGGGCCTCGCGCCGCAGCACAGCCGCCACCCGGGTGAGATTCTCGCGGAACCGGCGCGCGCGCACGAACACCTGCGTGGGCGCGAGCCGCCGCCCGTGGGCCACGTTCAGGCTCATCACCCGCAGCGACGCGGCCCGCGGGGCGCCGGGAGCAGCAACTCGGTGGCTCATCCGCGCTTCAATGCCTCGTTGTACGGCCTCATCTAGCCTATCACGCCGAGCGTGCGATTTCAAGGAAAAAGGCTGCCATCGGGTAATGCCTCAGTGGCGGGTAGCGGCGGCGCGTGAGCCCACGGCTCGCCGAGCGTCGCCGTGCTTCGCTATCCCGTCGGCGAAGCTGGGCGTCTGCGTGTGGGCTGCGTAGCCGCCTTTGCGGAAGCCGCCGAGCTCTGGCCCCTCCGATGTAGAGGGTCGCAAGGCGACTCCGCGAGGGGTGCCGCTCGCTGGCGAGCGGCCAGGCCGTAACGCGAGTGAACGCTGAGCAGGCCCCGAAAAGGGTGATGCGGGGGCCGTTCAGGCTGACGCACGTTCCGCGGCACACTGGCGCAGGAAGGGAATGCCGAAGTCGGACAAGGCCTGGCAGCCGCTGTCTTGCCTGCTCATTCGATATTCGACTTTCGGCGTTCGACATTCATCATTCCCTTCGGCACAGACCCTACGGCGCCGAGGGAACCGTCGGCGTGAACTGGCGCTCCCACACGGGCGGGAAGGCCATGTCGCGCAGCACCAGTTCGTGCTCGCCATCGAGGGTGGAGACGGCGATGAGCTGGGTGCCCGGCCACGGCCGGCGCTGGCGGTCCGCTATCTGGTTTCTGCTGCGGAAAATCGTAGGGACGGGCGGCTCGCCTGTCCCATCTTCGACACGCGAGCCGCGTGTCGCTACGCCCGCCGCCGGCGCTTCTTGGGGAGGCCGCGGCTCTCCTTGACGAGGTCACGAACGTCCGGATTGCCCAGCCAGCCGTGGCGTTCCTTCGTATAGTCGCCGGAGCCGGTCTCGGAGTACTGAAGGAACCTGACCATGCCCACGGGGCCCAGCGCGCGATGCAGGGCCGCCAGCCCCTTGCGGCGAATCTGATCCATGGTCATCTCTTTGGCGCTCATAGTTGGCCGACCTCTCTTACCCAGAGGATGGGGTTCATCACTCGGACACGGAGCTTGCTCTTGTGTCGTGAAGCCTTGCGGAGCAAGTCATCGTCCGTTGTCAGGAACACGTCAGCTCTGCCGCTCTCCGCGCAGGCGGCTCCCTGCAATCGACATCTTACGCTGACATCCGCGGCCTTGTCAAGCTGGGCAAGGTAAGTGTACGGTTCCGTTCTGGGCGGTTCAAGGTATGGGGCTGTCGCCCGTCCGCAGACCCCTCCCGTCGCTCCGCCCCCCTCCTGCGCCCGCTTGTTGACGGGGGGGCAGCCTTCCGCTTCAGCGGGGCCGGCTGGCCGGCGCAGAGCCTTCCCCGTTCCCACAGCCCAGCGGGGCGGCTCCGCTCCTATCCAGTCCTTCCCCGTCCGCCCTCCGTTGGAAGTTGGGGGGCCGCCCCTTTCAGGGGCTTGCCCCCCAAACCCCTTCCTACCTATGAGCCGTTGGCTTCGGCAGCAGCCCAGTGAAGCAATGTGGGCGGAGCAAGAGTTCTCTCGCCCCGTTCGGGGCTTTCCGAATGGGCTTCCGCGGCGGTCACACGCGAATGCGGCCAATGGGTGAGACGGCCGGCCGAAGCCCATTGCTTCATCCCGCCGCAAGCCGACAACGAGGGCGTTAGCAGGAAGCGGAGCGGCATCTCCGCCAAGCGGCACCGGGCCCTATCAAGGGCGACAACTCCTTCCAACCCCATGCGAAGCCCCGCCGCATGTTCCTTTGCTCGGAATTCCACACCAGGCGCCGCGTAGAACTGCGACTTGACTCCTCGTCTTCACGCGAGTAGCATCGTGTTACTGGCTCAACCGCGCCCCCCTCCTCCCCGACTCCCGCTACGAGCCTGACCCGGCGGAGTGGGTGGACCACCGGGAACGGAGGTAGCCATGTCGAGCTTCAAGTGCCACGTGTGCGGAGGCGAGGCCGCCCGGGACGAGTTCCTCCGCGAAGTGTTCACCGTGGAAGGCCGAAGGATGCTCGTCGAGCGCATCCAGGCCGAAGTCTGCCGCCGCTGCGGCGAGGCCAGCTTCTCGCGGGAAACCGCCGAGCACATCCGCCGACTCGTCCACGGCGCCGGCCACCCCGTGCGCACCGAGCCGCTGGAGGTCTACGCACTGGTCTGAGGGCGACGCCACCGGCCCCCCACCCAACCCAAATGCCCAACAACGCGAGCGTCTCCATGCCCATGCTCCTCAATGCGGCGATGCAGTATAGCGCCGGCAACTTGCGGGGTCAACGAGCGCGACGGGCAGTGAGAGGCGAGCCGGGGTTGACAAAGCCGCTTGCCGCTGTACAATCGAGGTTGGGCCAAACAGAGAGCCCTTGCCGCGCTGGCAATTGAGAGGCCACTGGGGGAAGACCCCGTGCTGCACTCCGAGTGGGATCCCGATAGGGCTGAAGCCAATGTGTGGAAGGAAAGCGGCCGGCAGTGAGACACGAGCCGGGCAACGCACGGTTCGGCGGCAGTAAGGGGAGCTTCGCATGAGCGCAGAGCGGCTCCGTGATGAGTTCCTGAACACCTTACGACACATCGGCGACATCGTGTCCAAGGTAACGCAGAATAGCGGTCCCCACGGCACCTTTTCGGCACCAGATCTCCACAAGATCGCCGAGGGACTGTTTCTCTCGGCGTTGACCCACTGGGAGCAGTTCACCCATTACTTGCTTGTCCAGGACCTGGCCACCGCGCAAGGCTCGAAACTCCATAGAGGCGTGAGGCAGTTTCGTACCGCCCGCGCGGCATGGCGCCTGGCGAATCAGATGCTCAGCCATCCCGATCATCCGCAGAGATTCATTGAGTGGTCGGACTACGTGGATGTACTATCAAGGGCGAATGAGTTCATCGGCCCCGGTAACCGTTTCGCGGCCACACCGCTGCCGCGGCGTGACGACCTTGCTTTGCTCAGGCGAGTCCGCAACGCTATCGCTCACAGAAGCGACAAGGCATGGGGCAGTTTCCTTGCCCTGTGCCGTGACCGGCCGTTCTCCATTCCGCCTGCTCAAATGCGAGGGATGACTCCGGGGCGGTTTCTCGTTGCCCATACTTGGAATGGTCAGCCTGTACTTCGTGACGCGATCTCGTTGCTGCACGCTGCTGCACGCCATCTCGTGCCCTAGGGGGAAGGAGGAAAAGACATGACAGACCATCTGCACAAGCGCCTCTTCCTAAGACAAGGAGACGTCGTCGAGGTCGATTGCGACACGCAGGCGAACGTCTTGCTGATGGATGACGGGGATTACTCAAGCTACCGAACCGGACGATCGTACCGGTACTATGGCGGCTTCTTCACGCATTTCCCGGCACGGCTCTCGCCGCCCCATTCGGGCTACTGGAATGTCGTGCTTGATCTTGGAGGCGGACGCGCAACGATTCGCCATTCCATGCGGGTCGTTAGTATCGGAGCCTAGGTTGCGTGTTGACCGCTATGGCCCACCGAGCGACATTGGAAATAGGGAAGGATCAGGCTGCTGCGCTCTTCCCTGCACACGAGCCACCGCGGTTCGGTCGGAGGGAACCAGGGGGCGTTGTCGGACGCACAGCTATGGAGCCGACAGGGGGGCTGCAATCCCACGCACACCTGGCCTTCCCTGAGAGAGGAAAGCCGCCATCTGGTGCCGGGAACCCAGATTAGCCCTGGCGCGCGCTCACGACGGACTGCAGCCACCAGCGGGTGTTTCGTTCGCGGCCAGATCGAGCCTGGCGCTCGAAATACAGCGTCATTTCGGCCCCGGCGGTGGTGCGGATGCGATACCAGTGCTTGCGGACGTATCGCTCGTCGCTTCCGGACGTGCAGGGGCCGGTCTGGCGCCATTGATCGAGGACTTCCGCGACCTCGTGTTCTTCGCCGCGCCAGCGGAGCGCATCGGCAGCCCCGGCTCGCCCGTCGCCATCCGGCGGGTGTCCATCGCCTCCGCAATCGGCTCGATCGCCTCGCCGATGAAGTGCTTGCTGATCGCCATGCCGGGACTCCGAGCCGAGCAAGGTGGCGGCTCAGCGCATCGGCGTTGCGGTTGGCGTGAACTGGCGGTTCCAGACGGGCGGGAAGGCCATGTCGCGGAGGACCAGCTCGTGCTCGCCGTCGAGGGTGGAGACGGCGATGAGCTGGGTGCCGCTCCACCGCCCCCAGTCGCTCCCCGCCTCGTCGGTCCAGTAGGCCATCCACGTGCGGCCGTCGAAGAGGAGTTCGGGGCGGACGATCCACGCCGGCTTGGTGACGTGCAGGACGCGGGCGCGGCCATGCGTCCTGATGCGAATGGCCTTGCCGTCCAGCTTCGCCTCGAACGGCCCCTCGCCCGACACCGTGACCCCATCGCCCACGTCTACGCTGAGGGTCTTCGCTTGGCTGCCCACGAATCGCTCGACGCGGTCGGGGAAGACGCGGACGGCGCCCGCCTTGCCTTTGAAGACCACATAGTCCACCTTCACGTCGAGCGGCGTGTCGCTGAGGAAGCAGTAGTCGGTGGACTCTGCGGTGACGACCTTGATGCAGCCGGGGGCCGGCGATGAGATGGCGGGCAGCTTCTCGCCATCCTTGTGCGGATAGACGACGTAGAAGAAGTCCTCGCCGGGCTTGCCCGCGACCTGGTAGATGGTCTTCGTTTCCTTGTCGCTGGCGTCGGGCACGCCGAGGGCCTTGCCAAACGCCCGATGATGGTAGTTCGGGCCGAGCGGGTAGTCGAAGGTCATCACCACCTTGCCATCGAGCGATTGGCGGCCCGCGAACCAGAAGTGGGTGCCCGCGCCGAACTTGGTCTTCATCTCGATGGTGTTGCCCTGTTGGACGATGTTCTCGGGGCCGTCGAGGTTGAGCCAGTGCCACCAGGCGCCGCGCTCCTTGCCGCCGGGGAAGGTGTCGCGGATGACGAAGTAGTTGGCGCCCTCGGGCTTGGGGCTCTTGAGGAATAGCACGTGCCGCCGCCACTCGGCCGGCCCCTTGCCGTCGCCGAAGTACTCAGCGGGATAGTGCTCGCGGCCGACCGCGTAGTCCACGGATTCGCCGAAGGCGTAGTCCTGAATGGCGGTTTCGCAGCGGCCGAACGGCTCGTGGAGGTTTGGGCCGCCCAGCTTGCAGCGGTTGTGGTAGACCGCATCGTTCTTCATCGCCGGGCCGTAGTAGTACTGGTAGCCCGTGCCGGGCGAGAGCGGCGCGCCTTTGCCGTAGAGGACGACGTTCAGGTCGTCCATGTCCCAGTGGCTCTTGTTGAATCCGCAGCGGAAGAGCATGGCCGTTTCGTCGGGCGAGCCGCAGTGGGTGCGGAAGATGACCCCGTAGCCTGGGATGAAGGTGCTCTTGAGGGGCCGCGGCTTCTCGGGCACGTCGGGCAGGAAGCAGGCCGAGTAATCGGGGTCGCTGCCCAGGCTCACGCGGCTGTTGCCGCTGACCAGGCGATGCATGTAACGAAGGTAGCCGGCGAATGCCGCGTCCGATTCGGCGAACGCGCCCGTCGAGATGCCGAGGATGCCCTCCAGGGTGTTGCCCGAGTTGCCCATGCCTGGGAAGATGCGCCAGCCCTTGAAGCGCGCGTCGGGCACCGTGAGGTTGATGTCGTAGGTGAGCGCGGCCTTGTGCCAGCCCTCCCTCGTCAAGTCGCCGAAGCCGGCGTTGCGGACAAGAGTCTGGGCGAGGGTGAGCGCGCGGGTGGGGCCGTAGAACTGGTAGATCGGCGGCTCGAACCAGGCGCCGCCTGGTTCGGTGTTCGTCGCCAGCCGCCAGGCGGTGATGGCCTTGTACTGCGTCATCCAGTAGCGGTGCATCGGGTGGTCGGGGATGAGGGCGGCCATGAGGCCGAGGGCCGACGTGCGGCCGATGGGCATGTTCGGGTTGCCCAGGTGGACCCCCGCCCCGCGCGGATTGTAGTCCGGCTCGCTCAGCAGATACGAGTAGAGGGCGAGGTAGCGGCGGAGCTGGCTCCGCAGCTCGGCGGGAAGCGTGGGGCAGGCGAGCGCGCTGTCGGCGTAGATCGTCCAGAGATACTGATAGGTCTGCCCGTATTCGCTCAGGCCGACCACGTTCCAGTCGGCCCCGCCGCGTCCGCTCTGGAAGCCGCGGATGGCAGTCTCCGCGTTCGCCTTCGCCGTGGCCTCCTTGCCGTCGAAGACATAGAGCTTCATCAGCAGGTCTTTCTCGGGGTGCTTGTCGAGGTGGCGCTTCAGCCGCTCGACGAGCCGTGGCGTGAGCAGGCCGCACGGGTAAGCCGGCCTCCTGTCGGGCCAGTCGAGCACCCAGTCCTTGTAGCGGTCGAGGCCGATGTAGCCGAGGCGGATGCGGGTCTCCACGATGTCGGCCAGGCCGAAGCCGAGCGCCCACTCGCGGCGGCCGTAGCTCGCAGGCAGCCCAGGGTCGTGCTCGTGCGAGGAGAAGGGCGACTTGTCGTCCGTCAGGTCGAGATACCAGTGGGAGTAGCGGACGCTGATGTGCAGGGCGACCTGGACGCCGCGCGCGGGGTCGTGCCAGGCGATGAGCGAATTGGTCCGCCGCCACGAGCCTGTGTGCATGGGCGAGAGGGAGACCTGCGTCTTCGCGTCGCGCAGCTCGATCCCCGTCCTCAGCCCCCACGGGCAGCCGGGCACGATCTTCTCCAGGAGCACGAGGTCCTTGCCCGGCATGAAAGGCGCGGGCGGCGCGTATGCCCCGACCTGCTTGAGCGGCCCCTGCTGCTCCTTCGACTTCTGCTCGATGTAGGCGGCGAATGGCTCGAGCTTGCTTTGCGTCTTCGGCCCTTCGCCGGCCAGGAAGCCGATTTGCTCGGGCTTCCAGCCCTCGCCGAGGCCGAGCATCAACTGGTCGCGCCCGTCCGTGATCTCCCCGAAGTCGTATTCCTCCGTCACCAGCGCCACGGGAACGCCCGTGCTCACCCGCACGCGGAACACATACTGGCCACGGGGGGCGAAATGGTATCGCACCTTATAGGCCACCGTCGCCGGCCCATTGTCCACGTAGCGGGCCTCATAGCCCGCCACCTTGCGTTCGGTGACGAAACGTGCCCCGCCCACCCACTCGCCCCCGGCCTGCTTCCACGCCAGGATGGGCGGCGGCACATCGCTCGCCACCCTCGCGACGGCTTCTGATCTGATCTCTCCGGCCGGCAACCGCAGCGTGAAGAACTCATTCCCGACTTCCACGCATGTAGTCCCGCCTTCAGGCGGTCTTGCGTTCGTAGTGCCGCCTTTAGGCGGTATCTTGTGAACAAGCGTGCTCCCCTCCCCGCTCCTGTCCTTCTCCGCCGTCTTCAGCGTGTAGGTGGCCGTCTTGCCCTTTGCCACGGAGGCGACGAAGAGCAGCGTGCTCTTGCCGGCCTCCGTCTTGATCTGGAACGGCACGGCCTTGCCGTCGTCGCGCACAAGCGCCATCCGCCCGACGGGGAACCGCCGCGTGTCGAGCGCATAGCGCACCACCTCCGGCCCCCAATCGCGGAAGCCGTGGTCCGTCAGCCTGATCACGCCATCGGCGGGGACCGCCTGCCTCAACTGCTCGCCGCGCATGGCGACGCGGGCACAGGATGCGGCCACAAGCGGGAAGAGCACGGCGGACAATCTGACGCGGTAGCCCATCTTGCCTCTCCTTCGGTTCTGGCGCCGGCCGGGCGGCTTCGCACGGTCGCGTGTCCACAAACTCTGTGATTCTACCGGATTCCCCCTGACACGCCAACCCCGCGCAGCAACCATCTCCCGAAGCACGTGCGACAGCCTGTTGGAGTGCGGTCGCTTGAGACCGCATTGGGCTGCCGGAGCGCTCGACACAATGTCACCCATTCCCCTTGGATCGTGTCCGACAGCCAATGCGAGGGCCCTTCCTGGCGCGCGCCGGCGAAGCCCACAGCGGCGTCGAGCCGCCGCACTCCGACAGGCTCTCGCGTGTGAATGGGCGCCTGGATTTGGACGCTGGGTCAACACCTCCCCCCGGCAATCTGCGGTGTCGGCCCAGGGGCATCGTGGTGAGAAGAATTACGGAGTTGTTCAACTCCGTAATTCTTCTCGCACGCACCGCCACAGCCCACAGCGGCGTCGAGCCGCCGCACTCCGACAGGCTCTCGCGTGTGAATGGGCGCCTGGATCTGGACGCTGGGTCAACGCCTCCCCCTCGGCAATCTGCGGTGTCGGCCCAGGGGCATCGTGGTGAGAAGAATTACGGAGTTGTTCAACTCCGTAATTCTTCTCGCACGCACCGCCACAGCCCACAGCGGCGTCGAGCCTTCGCGGGCAGAGGGGATTGACGCGGTCCGCCGCCCATGCGATACTATACTCGACGCGTTGAGCAGAGGAGTTGAGCCGATGCAGGCGTTCTCGGAGTGGCACCCGGCGCTTCAGGCCCTGGCGGGCGGGCTGTTCACCTGGGGGGTGACGGCCCTGGGGTCGGTGCCGGTGTTCTTCGCGCGGCAGCCGGGGCGCAGGTTCATGGACGCGATGCTTGGGATGGCGGCTGGGGTGATGATGGCGGCGAGCTACTGGTCGCTGCTGGCGCCGGCAATCGAGATGAGCGAGAAGTCGGGCGGCAACAAGTGGCTCCCGGCCGTCGTGGGGTTCCTCCTGGGCGCGGTGGTGCTGCGGGTGACGGACAGGCTCCTGCCCCACCTGCACCCGTCGCTGTGCGACATGCCGCACGCGCCGGAGGGGCTGCGGTCGTCGTGGCGTCGCTCCATCCTGCTGATCATGGCGATCACGCTGCACAACATCCCGGAGGGGCTGGCGGTGGGGGTGGCGTTCGGGGGCGCGCCCTACCTCGTCGCGCAGGGCATCGTGAAGCCCGCGGAGGCGCTCGGCGGGGCCATCGCCCTGGCCGTGGGCATCGGCCTCCAGAACTTCCCCGAGGGCATGGCCGTTGCGTTTCCCCTCCGGCGCGAGGGGCTATCGGCGTGGAGGTCGTTCTGGTACGGGCAGGCCTCGGCACTCGTGGAGCCGATTTCGGCGGTCATTGGGGCGGGCCTCGTGCTCGTCGTCCAGCCCATCCTGCCTTATGCGCTGGCCTTCGCGGCGGGCGCGATGATCTTCGTCGTGGCCGAGGAGATCATCCCCGAGGCCCAGCACGGCGGCAACACCGACCTGGCGACGATGGGCGTCATCGGCGGCTTCACGGTGATGATGTTCCTCGATGTGGCGTTGGGATGAACCTCTGTTGAAGGGGACCACTGCCAAATGGACGTGAAGCTCTTCCTGGTTACGTTCGGCGCGATCTTCCTTGCGGAGCTCGGGGACAAGACTCAGCTCGCGGCCCTCAGCTTCGCCGCGGGGAACCGCCACGCGCTCTTCATCGTCTTCCTCGCCGCATCGCTGGCCATGACGGTGGCCACGGCCATCGGCGTTGTCGTGGGCGCCGCCATCACGAAGGTGGTGGACCCGAAGTACATCAAGATCGGGGCGGGCGTACTCTTCATCGTCATCGGGCTAGCGACGCTGCTGCTGCCCGACCGGAAGCGCGAGCGTGCCTTCGAGCGGCTCACCGCCGAGCTCGAACGCTACCTCAAGGTGGAGCAGTGCAAGACGTGCGCGAAGTTCCAGGGCTTCATCCGCGACCTTGCGGAGCACGACCACCCCGAGCTGCGCCGCCTCGTCAAGAAGCTCCGCGTGCCCGCCGATGGCCACCACGACGCCCTCGGCTGCAAGGACTGCTCGACCGACCGCCTCCGCGCCCTCTTCGCGGAGGAGCACGCGAAGATGGAGCCCAGCTCGTGACCCCCGGGGGCCAGCGCTGCGCGCCTACTCCCGATACGCCACCAGGTCGTTGGCGTACTTCAGCGCGTAGTCGAAGGGCAGATAGCCGTAGCCCTGGTCGCCCCAGTTGGCGCCCCAGCTATTGCGGAAGATGAAGTAGCCGCCGCCGGGGAACGCCGGGTCCTTGCGGTAGCCCACGATGGCCACGGAGTGGCCGTCCACGCAGTCCACGTTCCGCTTCTGCGGCGCCGCCATCACGTCCACTCCCTTGATGGTCGTGGTCTTGAAGAAGCCCGGCTTCGGCCACCACATGCCGATGGCGACTGGGGTGTTCTTCTCGAGGTAGATGAAGACCTCGTAGAGCTGGCCCATCGTTGCGCCCGTGTTGGCGTTCCAGGGCTTGATGAAGTCGGCGCCGAAGCGCACCCACTTCTTCCCCACGTCCATGTATGCCTGCGGCACCTTGTACTTGGGGTCGAAGATGGCCTTGTAGGGCACGAGGGCCTCGGGGTAGGCGCCCCACTTCTGGTAGCCGAGGTCGAGGTTGCTGAAGAAATCGCCGTCCACCATCTTTCCAGAGACCAGGTTAGCGGCGTAGTTGAGGTACTCCTCCGAGAGGTCGTGGAAGTTCAGGTTCTTCCGCGTGGCGTACATGTATTCGAGGAGGAAGGTCATGGCGTGGACTGAGCAGGTTCCGCGTCCGCCCTGGTCGCGGAGCTGGAGGGCGAGCTTCTGAATCGAGGGGCGGAGGTCCTCGTTGGGCAGCTCGAAGGCGCCCGACTTGATGACCTTGAACTCCGCCGGATGCGGCTTGACGGCGCTGAAGGCTTGCACCATCACCGGCCGCGCGAGCGCGAGCGGCGGCTCGAACGTCGCCACGACGGGTGCCGTGGGCGGCGGCGCCTGCCTGAGGGCCGCAACCACCGCCGGCGTCACAACCGTGGCGCCCGCGGCCGGCGCAACAACGGCAGCAGGCGTCAGCTCGAGCACGTCCAGGCCCACCATCAGGCCCGTGGCGCGCGGGTCCTTGCCCACGACGTCGAGGATCAGGGCGTTTGGCCCAGCCTGAAGCGCGGCCACGCCCAGGAGCAGCTTGCCGCTGTGGGACACGCGCCCGTCGTAGCCGTTGAACGGCGCCCCGACCTTCGCCTGGCCGATGCTGAGCTGGACGGTCCCGTAGTCGGGCGCCCGCGTGAAGGCGGCGGCGACCGAGTAGTTGCCCGTGGCGGGCGCCTGGATGCGCGTGCTGAGGCGCGCGCCGACCTGCGTCGGCACCCAGTAGAGCTGCGCCCCGCCGCTCCAAGCAGTCCCGAACGTGGCCATCTGTTGTGCGGACACCTGGCCGTTCGTCGTGCCCGACAGGCCGGCGAGCGCCTCCCCCTCCACCACAATCGTGTTGCCCATCGGCGCGGGCTGCGGCACGGGCAGCGCCCGGCCCCACGGCAGTTGCCCCGCCGAGGCCCCCCAAGCCACCAGACACGCCATTGCCATCAGAGCCAGCTTGCCGTTCATGCTAACGCCCCCTTCCTGGCCGGCCCGTCCTCTTTCCCTTGATCAGAGTCTAGCGCGGGTCCCGGCCGCCCGCAACATTTTCCGGATGCACGCGATCTTGTATACTCGCCTCCTGCGTGCACGCCGAGCCCGCAGGTCGGGGCGGCGGAACGACAGGAGAGCGACGGCATGGCGCCTGTGGACGTGTTGCGCACCCCTCACGGCGATGTGGCGCTGCCGGCGTTCTTCCCCGATGCGACGCGGGCCGTTGTGCGCAGCTTGGATGCCGCCGACCTGGAGGGCTGCGGGGTTCCCGGGCTGGTGGTGTGCGCGTTCCACCTGGCGCGGCGGCCAGGCTCGAAGGCCATCGCGGCTATGGGCGGCGTCCACCGCCTGATGGGCTGGAACCGCCCCGTCATCAGCGATTCGGGCGGCTTCCAGGTCTTCTCGCTCATCCGCCAGAACCCGAAGCTCGGGACGCTGACGAAACGCGAGGCGATCTTCCGCCTGGCCGAGGGCGGCAAGGCCCAACGCCTCAGCCCCGAGAAGTCGATCCAGATTCAACTGCGCCTGGGCGCCGACGTCCTGGTGTGCCTGGACGATTGCACGCATCCGAGCGACCCGCCCTCGGAGCAGACGGCGTCGGTCGTCCGCACCATCGAGTGGGCCGAGCGGTGCAAGGCCGAGTTCGAGAGGGGGATGCGCGGGCGAGCGTCCAGGAGGGACGCCGCCTCCTTTCCCTCTCCCTCGGGGAGAGGGGAGGGTGAGGGTGCTTCTCCTCCCTCTCCCTCGGGGAGAGGGGAGGGTGAGGGTGCTTCTCCTCCCTCTCCCTCGGGGAGAGGGGAGGGTGAGGGTGCTTCTCCTCCCTCTCCCTCGGGGAGAGGGGAGGGTGAGGGTGCTTCTCCTCCCTCTCCCTCGGGGAGAGGGGAGGGTGAGGGTGCTTCTCCTCCCTCTCCCTCGGGGAGAGGGGAGGGTGAGGGTGCTTCTCTTCCCTCTCCCTCGGGGAGAGGGGAGGGTGAGGGTGCTTCTGTGCGTGTGACCCCATCTGCAAGGAAAGCACCCTCACCCCAGCCCTCTCCCCAAGGGAGAGGGAGTCTGGGTCTCCTCCGTCCGCTGCTGTTCGCCGTGGTCCAGGGCGGGGCGGATGCGGAGCTGCGGCGGCTGTGCGCGAGGGAGCTGGCGGCGATTGGCTTCGACGGCTATTGCTACGGCGGCTGGCCCTTCGACGCCGACGGGCGGCTCATCACCGACATTCTGGCGCTCACCGCCGAGCTGCTGCCCTCGGACAAGCCGCGCTACGCGCTCGGCGTGGGCAACCCCGCGGCGCTCATCGCCTGCGCGAGGATGGGCTACAACCTGTTCGACTGCGCTCTGCCGACGCGCGACGCCCGCCGCGGCCGCCTCTACGTCTTCGGCGAGGAAGGCGGCCTGTCCTACAGCCGCCTCTACATCCGCGACGGCGTCAACCGCCGTGACCGCGCCCCGGTCTCTGAAGTCTGCGATTGCCTCTGTTGCCGAGGCTATTCGCGGGCCTACCTCCACCACCTCTTCGCCGTTGGCGATTCCCTCGCCTGGCGCCTCGCCACGATCCACAACCTGCGCTTCTACGCGATGCTGATGGAACGGCTGAGGAAGATGTAGCCCGCGAAACACGCGAAAAGACGCGAAAGCAGAGAAGAGAAGGGACGCCACGCAGAGAAAGCAGAGGGGCACAGGGAGCAGAGAAGATGGTTCTTGGGGCTATGAAGAGAGGCTGTTGGCCGTGATCGGGTCTTCCGCTGGTGCCCTGGCTGCGGCTTCTCCTCTCTCTTTTTCGCGTGCTTTCGCGTGTTTCGCGGGCGTCACTTCCGCTCGATGAGCACGATCTGGTAGATGCGGGTCTTGGGGAGGGTGAGGCGGGCGACGACATCGGCGAGGCGGCAGGGGAGCACCTGCGGTTCGGTGTCTGGGCCGAAGCAGGTGGCCCGGGCACCCTTCCAATCGGCGGGGACGGGAATCGTCAGCTCGGTCGGCTCCACCGCCAGCACCTTCTTGGCGGGGTCGAGGAGGCAGACGTTGTAGTTGACGGCGTGGAGGGCGAGCCGGTCGCCCCTGCGATACAGCGCGAAGCGGAGGTTCCTGCGAAGGCCGTCCGCCGGTGCGATCCGCGGTGTGGGAAGCAGCTCGTCCGCGATGACCGCGTTCAGAGCCTTGCCAAGGGCGGAATCCGCCGGGCCATCGCATTGTGCCGCCTTCTGCCAGTCCCAGACGATCGCGGGTAGATCGGCCCGCTCGGGCTTTCGTCCACGCGGCCCCTCACCCAGCAACACGACGCCACGCCGGAACAGAGCAGCGGCAGGCTGGTCGTTGATGGTCACCGCCTCGTGCGCCAGCACGATGTCGCCGCCTTTTCGGAAGTGCTCCCGCAAGGCGGTGAGCTGGCCCTCGGACATCTCGTAGGCGGGCGAGACGAGATAGATGACGCGGAAGCGGGCAAGCTCCTCGGCCTTCTCGGGCAGGTCTCGGTCCACAAGGGCGACGAAGGGGCGGTGGGTGGCACCCAGGTAGTCGGCGATGGTCGGCGTAGGAAGGGGCTTGTAGGCGTTGAGAGGGTTGGGACCCCAGTAGGAGTAGAGGACCGCGGCGGGGGCGGTCGGCTCCCAGCCATCGAAGAGGTCGGGGTGTTTCTTGAAGAAGGCGCGGTACTTGGCCTGGGGCTCGCCTCGGCCTGCGAAGCCGCCGCCGCTGAAGGCTGCCATCTCGGCGAGGGCAAGCTCCTGGACGTTTTCCCAGCCCTTCTTCGCCGCCTCGTAGCCGAGGTAGATGGGCCTGGCCTGCATGTGGCGGGCGAAGAGGAGGTTGGCCATGTGCGTGCGGCACACGGCGCCCCAGGTGAGCCGGTCGAGGCGTGGGCGCAGATGGGTCTCCTTGTGGCTGTCGTCGGTGTAGCGGAAGCCGAAGCTGAGGGCGTAGGTGCCGGGCTTGGCGGGCGTCCACGCGGCGGCGAGGGTGGCGGGAGGCTGCTTGGGCTTGCGCGATGAGCCTGTGCCGCCGATGGCGCCCTTCGGCTCAAGCTCAACTCGCGCCTCGTCCTCGCCACAGCGAAGGACGATGTGGAAATCCTCAGCGGCATCCTCATCCTGGAGGCTTGAGCCGACGCTGGCGAGCTTGACCTCGATGTGGCACGGCTTGCCCACCTGGGCCTTCGTGGGCAGCGCGATCTCCGCCTGCATCTCCATCCACGTTGTCTGGTCATTCAGCTCGTAGCGGTGGACGACGGTCTTGACCTCGGCGGGGTCGGCGGAGGCTACGATGGCCACGTCACTGGTCTCGGGCGGCTCGTCGGCGCAGGCGATGCCGGGCGAGTAGGTGCTCTCGAACATCAAGCGGTCGCACTGGCCGCCGACCTGGAGGCACTCCTGGATGTTGCCGCTGTTGGGGAAGATGGTGAAGCCGGGCTTGAGCTTGCGCCCCTCGTCGCGGAGCATGCCCAGGTGCTCGCCCGTGCGCAGCACGCGCCAGCGGCGAATCAACTCCGGCGGGGCGTCGGGGGAGTCGAGGGCGAGCTTGGCGACATCAAGCCCCTGCGTCATCCGCTTCACCCACGCGGCGTCGCGGCTCGCGTCGTGGAACTTGCGGAACGCCTCCTTGCAGTGGCGGCAGAAGCAAGGGTCGGGGTGGGAGTTGTCCACGAAGCAGCCGTCGTAGCCGGCCTCGGCGATCATGCGAATGAGGCGGCGGTGCCACTCCGCCCAGTCGGGGTTGACGATGCAGGCGCGGTAGCGGTGAAGCGGGGCATAGTAGTCGGGCGAGTAGCCTCCACAGGAGCCTGGGATGAACTTCCCCTTGATGTCCACGGCCAGCCAATCGAAGGGGTCGCGGGGCGGCTTTGGCCCCGCCGATTTCGCGTAGGCGTCCCACCTGTCGTAGAACTCCCAGAAGCCCTTTCGCTTCTCGTGGTCGCCGGCGAGGGTGTGGTAGGAGATGTAGGGGGCGATTTCGGGGATGCCGATGGCGTGGTAGCGGCGGAGGGTTTCGCGGATGGTCTCGATGCGTTTCGCCAACTCGTCGGGCGAGAGGAGCGCGATGTTCTCCCAGCTCAGCGTGTGCTTCGGCCCGCCCGTGAACTGGTTTTCGCCTGCATAGAGGCGAATCGGCCCCCAGAGGTGGCTGATGGGCGTGGCCTTGCCCACGTGGAGCAGGTCTGGCGGCGCGGCCTTGAACTGCTCGATGTAGTCGGGCTTCGTGAAGTAGTCGCCCGAATAGTCAATCGTGTAGACGATGGGCGTGGTGGTCCTCGGCAGCATCGCTTCTCCTCCAGCAGCAACTGCGAGGAGGGACGCGAGGCCGGCCACGACAAGAGGAGCCTGTTCCATGGTGGAATGCCTCGTCGCGGGCACATGGTCGGGGCGCTAGAGTCGGTCGCGGACGGCCTGCGGGAGCCCTTGCAGCAGATGTGGGTGCGCTTCCACCAGGCGGAGGATGTCGGCGAGGTCCTTCTGGCGCTTGCTTGCGCGGCGCGTCTCGTCGAGAAAGGCCCAGACCTTGCCCTGGAGGACGTCGGCCACGTCGGCCACGCGGAGCCGGTAGCCGAGCACCTGGCGCTCGGCCGCGCGCGCGAGGAAGGGCTGGTAGCGCGCGTCGGTCTGAAGCTGGATGCGGAGGTCGGAACCTCCGCCGCTGAGGTTCACGCTGTGCTCGAAGCGCCGGACCTTCAGGCCGCGGGCCGCGGCAGCCGCGCAGACCTCCTCGAGCCTGCCCAGCGCGACCACGAGGTCCAGGTCCAGGCTCACGACCGGCTCGGCGTAGGCGTTCACCGCCAGCCCGCCGATGATGCAGTACTCTGCACCTGCCTCCGCCAGGATGTCCCGGAGGGCGGCCACAAGGTCCGTCTTGCCATTCGCAACGGCATTCAGGAACTGCCTGGCGGTCACGTTGGTTCACTCATCACTTCAGGCGAGGCCGCGCATGCGGTGGATGGCCTCGCCGGCGGGGACCATGGGGAAGACGTTCTCCTCGGGATCAATGCAGAAGTCGAGGACGACGGGGCCGGGGGTGGCGATGGCGTCCTCGAGGGCGGGACGGACCTGGTCGGTGTGCTCGACCCTGATTCCCTTGGCGCCGTAGGCTTCGGCGACCTTGACGAAGTCGGGATTGCCGTCGGCCAGGTAGGTCGAGGAGTAGCGCTTCTTGAAGAACATCTCCTGCCACTGGCGGACCATGCCGAGGTAGCCGTTGTTGAGGATGGCCACCTTGACGGGGAGCTTCCGGCGGACGACGGTGGCGAGCTCCTGGATGTTCATCTGGAAGGAGCCGTCGCCCGCGATGTCGAAGACGATCTTGTCGGGGCAGGCGACCTGTGCGCCCATCGCGGCGGGGAAGCCGAAGCCCATGGTGCCCAGGCCCCCCGAGGAGATGAAGTGGCGGGGGTGGCGGTGGGTGTACCATTGTGCGGCCCACATCTGGTTCTGGCCGACCTCGGTGCAGATGATGGCCTCGCCCCGCGTTGCGTCGCAGACTTGCTGGACGACGTATTGGGGCTTGAGCTTGCCGTCGCTGCCATTGTAGGTGAGGGGGTACTTGGCCTTCCAGTCGGCGATGAGGGCCAGCCACTCGGCGTGCTGGGCGGGCGGGATGAGCTTGACGAGCTGGCGCAGGATGCTCTTGGCGTCGCCCACCACCGGGATGTCCACCGGGATGCTCTTCGAGATCGAGGCGGGGTCTATGTCTATGTGGATGATGCACTCGCGCTGGGGGGCGAACTCGTCGAGCTTGCCGGTGATGCGGTCGTCGAAGCGCGCGCCGACGGCGATGATGACGTCGGCGTGCTGCATGGCGTAGTTGGCGTAGGCGGTGCCGTGCATGCCGAGCATCTTGA
>VGYW01000146.1 GCA_016872875.1 Planctomycetota bacterium
TACTGGCAGGAGTCTAACCAGCGGGCCGATCGTGGCCACTGCAAGCGGCGGCGTCGTGAACTCAGACTACGAGGCATCAAACTGTCCCAACTCAGGAAGTGCTTCAATGTTTTCTAGCGTTGTAGTGCTAACACCTTTCTTCCGTGATGGCGATCTTCCAGACCCCCTCGGCGTGGCTCTGGAGCATGCGGATGCCCTCCTCGACGCGCTCGAGGGGGAGGCGATGGCTGATGATGGGCTTGACCGTGATCTTTCCGCTGCTGAGGAGCTTGAGGGCCGCGCGGTGGTCCCAGCAGAAGCCGAGCGTGCCCAGCACGGTCAGCTCGTCGAGCGTCACCGAGGTGAGGTCGAAGGGGTCGGCCTTGTTCCCCGACCAGCCTATGAGGAGGATGGTTCCGCCGCGGCGGACCAGGCCGACCGTGGATGCGAGCGTTTCAGGGTAGCCGACGGCTTCGATGGCGACGTCGGCCCCGATCCCGCCGGTGAGCTCGCGGACGCGGGCCTTGAGGTCCTCCTTGTCAGGGTTGAGGGTGTGGTGGACGCCCAACTGGCGTGCCACCCTGAGCTTGAACTCGGCGGGGTCGGCGATGAGGACCTCGGCGCCCTTGTTGAGGCAGTGCTGCATGGCCAGGACGCCGATGGTGCCGCAGCCGACGATGGCGACGAAGCTGCCCAGGCGCGGGTTCGCGCGCTCGACCGCGTGGAGCGAGCCCGCGACCGGCTCGGCAATCGCGGCCTCGGCGAACGAGAGGTTCGCCGGCTTCGGGTGGAGGAAGCACGACTCGGCGATGACGAACTCGGCCATCGAGCCGGGCACCTGGTGCCCCGTGATCTTGAGGTCAACGCAGAGGTTGTACTGCCCGCGGAGGCAGGCGGGACAGGTCTTGCACGTGAAGAAGGGCTCGACGACCACGGCGTCGCCCGGCCGCCAGCGCCGCTCGCCCGGCCCGACCTCGGCGACCACCCCGGAGCACTCGTGGCCCAGGATGATCGGCCACTTGATCATCGGGTGGTGGCCCGTGTAGCCGTCAACGTCCGAGCCGCACAGCCCCGTGGCCTTGACGGCGACGAGCGCCTGGCCGCGTTTCGGCCTGGGGCGCGGCACGTCCTCGAGCACGATGGTCTCCCTCGCCTTGCACACTGCGGCCTTCATGGTCGGCATGCGGCACCTCCTTCGCAGTGACTCAAACGCAAGGAGTCCACTGGAGAGCGCTGGGTCCCTGCCCCCACCGACCTTGTGTCGGTGGAGCAAGGGATTGGCAACTACCGGCAGCGGCCCTCACCCCCCTTCCCCCCTCTCCCTCCGCCCGCCGACGGGCGGAGGGAGAGGGGGACATGGGGTGGCGGCTTCGTCTAGTTGTCAATCCTTCGCCCCACCGACGCGAGGTCGGTGGGGGCGACAGCGCCACCCTGGCACGCTGGCGCCTCAGTCCTTCGTTGAAACGCGCGACCGGTCACGCCGCCCATTATAGCCGCCGGGTCCGGCGTGTAAAGCCAGCGCTGGCCGGCGGGTGCAATAACGGATTTGTACGCACCAGCGTGCGGTTCGCTCGCCTCCACCGAGCTTGTCTCGGTGGGGCGATGATTGGCAGCTACCACAGGGCGACCGCCCCACCCCCCTTCCCCCCTCCCCGCCCCCGCCGTCCGGCGGGGGCGGGGAGGGGGGAAGAGCGCGGGCCCGCTGGCGGTAGCTGCCAATCATCGCCCCACGCGGTGCCGCTCGCTGGCGAGCGGCGCAGCCCCGTGGGGGCGGCAGAGAAGCGCGCAAGTGCGCTATTGCACCCCTGGCCGGCGGTTGCAGTGGGATAGCGGTTTCCGTATACTGATACGGTTAAGGAAGCGTTTGGGACGTAAGCCATGCGGCCGAGAGCCGCAAGGGGAAGCGGAGCATGAAGCTCATAGACCTGCTGGATGAGGGCCTGGTGAAGGTGGGCGTGGAGGCCGAAGACAAGGAGGAGGTCTTCGCGGAGATGATCGAGTTGCTGGTGCGCGCCGGGCGGATCGAGGACCGCGACCGCGCGCTCAACGCCATCCTGGCCCGCGAGAAGATGGCCACCACCGGCATCGGCAGCGGAGTGGCCGTCCCCCACGGCAAGGAGCACTCGATAAAGTCGCTCGCCGCGGCCCTCGCCATCTCCAAGAAGGGCATCGAGTACGACGCCACGGACAGCGAGCCGGTCTACCTGGTGTTCCTCGTGCTGGCCGAGGCGAACAACCCCGGCCCCCACGTGCAGTGCCTCGGTGAGATCGCGCGTCTCCTCCAGATTCCCGGACTCAACGAGCGGCTGCGGAACGCGAAGGCGGCCCGTGAGGCCCTCGACATCATCCGCGCCGAGGAGTAACGCGCCGCCGGGCGCAAGTGTTCGAGATTCCCGAGATGCGAGAGGTCATCAAGGAACTCCTGCGGGTCGAGAGCCAGGCGCGAGCGGTCGTGGCGGACGCCGAGGCGCGAGCCGGCCAGATGCTGGCGGAGGCTCGCGCCCGCGCGCGGCGCGAGGGCGAGGCGGCGCGGCTGCGCGCCGTGGAGGAGGCCCAGGGCCTCGCCGCCCGCCGCATCGCCGAGGCCCGCGCGCAGAAGCAGGAGCGCCTGGCCGCCGCCAAGGCGGCCAACCGCGCCGCCGCACGCATCCCCGAACCACTGGCCCGCGAGGCCACTGAGGCGATCTGCCGAGCCGTCATGGGGGCATAACCTTCCGTCGAAACTCGTGCGCGGTTTGCGCGCATGTGGCAGAACGAATATTGAATGTCGAACGCTGAATGTTGAATGCCGAATGACAAACCAGACCAAGAGCCCGCTCTGTCCTTCTGAGTTTGCCATTCAGTATTCGACATTCAGCATTCAGCATTCAACATTTCGGCCCTCTGGTTGCGGCCGGGGGCCGCGGTGGGGGTGAGCATGCCCCTCAGCGGCGACTTCGACTACATCCAGGCGAAGGTCCACGGCCTCCGCAGCCGGGTCTACGAGCTCGAGCGGCTGGACGACCTCTGCGACCTGCGCACCGTCGCCCAGCTCTGGCACCGCCTGTACCCCGAGGCCAACCCTGGGGACCACCACGAACTCCAGCGCCGCCTCCTGGCCGACCACGTGGCGGCCCTGGAGCTCGTGCGCGGCCACCTGCCCGAGCCGTTGGCGCCCCTCTACGCCTGGATGCTGCGCCGCTACCAGGTGGAGAACCTCAAGGTGCTCCTGCGTGCCTGGAAGGCCAGGGAGCCGCTCCCGCGGGCGCTGCCGTTCCTCGCGCCGCTGCGGGGCGAGCTGGCCCTCGACGCCGCGGCGCTTCTCAAGGCCGCCGACTTGGCGAGCTTCGTCCTCCTCGTCCCCGAGCCGACGCTTCGTGCGGCGGCGCTCGCCGCGGCCCCGCAGCACGCTGAGACCGGCGAGCCCTTCTTCGTGGAGGCCGCCCTCGACGCCGCCTACTATGAGGCGTTGGCGGCCCTCGCGGCCGAGCTGCCGGCCGCCCACCGCCGCCCCTGCCAGCCCCTCATCGGGCGCGAGGCCGCCGTCTACGACATCCTGGCCATCTTCCGCCTCAAGCTCAACTACGGCCTGGCCCGCGAGCGCGCCGGCCCGTTCCTCGCCAAGGGGGCCATCCACGCCGTGCTCGCCGAGCGCCTCTTCGACTATCCCGACTTCCGCGACATGCTGGCCCACGTGCCGCGCGAGCTCCTGGCCGCTGAGGACGCCGCGGCCGTCTTCGCCATCGCCGACCTCGAGCGCGTCCTCTGGGAGCGGCTCCTCCAGGCCGCCAACCGCCGCTTCTACCTCTCGATGGGGGACCTCAGCCTCGTCGTGGCATTCTACACCATCAAGCGGATCGAGCTTGCCAACCTCATCAGGGTGATCGAGGGAGTGCGGTACGGGATGATCCCTGAGGCGATACGAAGGGGTCTGATGAGGCCAAGGCAACTTGTGCCCGTGTGAGCGGTAGCGAGACCTGTGATGTTGAAGCCGGCCCCAATGAAGCGGATAGAGCTGCTCATCCTCGACCGCGACGTGCGCGCGGTGACTGAGGGGCTGGGACGGCTGGGGGCCGTCCACCTGTCCGAGGCAAGGGCCACAGAGGGGGGCGAACTGGTGAACGCAGCCCGGCTGGAGGAGGAGCTGGCTCGCGTCCACAGCCTCCTGGAGTGGGTGACGTCGCTGTGCGACGCCCTGGAGGTCGGCGAGGACTATCCGGCGGAGGCGGCGCCCTACGTGGAGCCCGAGGCCCTTTCGGAGAGCCTGCGGCCAATCGAGGAACGCCTCAGAGCCCTGGTGGAGGGCCGCAAGCAGCTCGACGCGGACATCCAGGCGGAATACCAGGTGCTGCGCGACCTCGATGCCTATCGCCCCATCGAGGTGGCGCCCGAACGCCTCAGCGAGCTGTCGTTCCTGCACTTCGCCCTGGGCTCGCTCCCGGGCAGGGCCGTGGCGTCCCTGCGCCAGGCCGTGGGCGAGAAGGCGGTGCTCCTGCCCTTCAAGTCGCCCGACGGCCGCCAGCACCTCGTGGCGCTCACGAGCCGCGCCGGGCGCTTCGCCCTCGACTCGATCCTCGCTGAGCACGGGTTCCTGGCGGAGCGGCTGCCGGAGCATCACAAGGGCGCGCCGGCGGAGGCGGCGCGGAAGGCGGAGGAACGCCTCCTGGCCGTCGCGAAGGCGCAGGAGGCCCTTCGCGGCGAGGCCGAGGGCCTGGCCGCCGAGCTCGGCGGCCGCCTCGCCGCCTGGCGCCAACGCCTCCGAACCGACGAACAGCTCCTCCACGCCGAAGCCTACTTCGGCCACACAAGCTCCACATTTCTCATCACGGGCTACGTCCCGTCCACCCGCGTTGACGCCCTCCGCGAGGAGGTCCTCCGCCTCACGGGCGGCAAGACCGTCATCGAGGTCCGCGACCCGCACGAGGGCGACCCCGACACGCCGACGCTGCTTGAGAACCCGCGCCTGCTCAGGCCGTTCGAGATGCTGGTGGCCGGCTACGGCTACCCGAGCTACGGCGAGATCGAGCCGACGCCGCTCGTGGCCCTCAGCTTCCTGCTGATGTTCGGAGTGATGTTCGGGGACATAGGCCAGGGTGCGGTGCTCGTGGCGGTGGGCGTGCTGATGTCGCGCCGCGCCGCGGCGGGCAAGCTGCGCGACTTCGGCGCGCTTCTGGCCATGTGCGGCGCCACGGCCATGCTCGCGGGGTGGGTGGAGGGGAGTATCTTTGGCATCGCGGGCGCCATCCGCCCGCCGCTGGGCGGCTGGTTCGAGATCGATGTCAGGCGGATCGAGTCGATCAAGCCCCTCCTCGTCGCCGCGGTGGGCCTGGGCGTCGCCATGATGACCCTGGGCGTGGTGCTGAACATCGTCAACCGCGCGCGGTCGCGCGACTACTTTGCCCTGGTGATTGACAAGTTCGGCATCGTGGGGTTCATCTTCTACTGGGGCGTGCTGGGCCTGGGCGTCCGCACGCTGGTGTGGGAGACCGGCCCGCCGACGACCTGGGAGATTCTCGTGCTTGTGGTCCTCCCCCTCCTTGTGCTATTCTTCCGCGAGCCGCTCCACTACCTGATGACGCGGCGCGACCGCACCCAGAAGGCTCACCTCCTCAGCGGGCTGATGGAGGGGTTTGTGGACATTCTGGAGACAGTGAGCTCCTACGCGGCGAACACCGTGTCGTTCGTGCGCGTGGGGGCGTTCGCCCTCGCGCACGCGGCCTTGTGCGTGGCGATCTTCGCCATCGAGCGCATGGTGCGCGACGCGCCAGGCGGGCCGCTGTGGAGCCTGCTCGTCGTCGTGCTCGGCAACGCGCTCGTCATTGGCCTCGAAGGGCTCGTGGTCTCCATCCAGGCCATGCGCCTGGAATACTACGAGTTCTTCAGCAAGTTCTTCAGTGGCCAGGGCAAGGCATATCAACCCTTCAAGCTGAGTTAGGCGCTTTGGATGTCGTTCTTGCGCGCACGTGTGGGGGATGAATGGATGAATGGATGGGTGGATGGATGAGAGAGTTGGACGAGTGGAT
Source organism: Planctomycetota bacterium (assembly GCA_016872875.1). Next base: position 5,982 of record VGYW01000146.1, read on the forward strand.
GAGCGGACGGATGGATGGATGTCAGAGAGATTGGCTCCTTCATTCATCCATTCATCCATACATCCATTCATCCTGTCTCCGAATCATCCATTCATCCACCCATCCAATCATCCCCTTTGGTTGCGGCCGCAGGCCGCCTTGAGAGCCAGGAGGAGCCATGGAGAGCAGGCTGCGCGTGTCAATCATGGTCTGGGCGGCGGTGGTGTTGCTGATCGCGCTCCCGCTGGGGCTGGGGCTCAGCGCGGTGCTGGCGGCCGAGGAGGCGCCGAAGGCGGGCGAGAAGGCCCCCGCCGTCAAGCGCGACGCGGGCGAGAACATCGCCTTCGCCATCAGCGTGGCGGTGGTGACCTCGATGGCGTGCTTCTCTGCGGCGTACGCCGTGGGCAAGGTGGGCGCGGCGGCGCTCGGCGCCGCAAGCGAGCGGCCCGAGCTCCTCGGGCGCGCGCTCGTCTTCGTTGGCTTCGCCGAGGGTATTGCCATCTATGGCCTCGTCATCGCCATTCTGCTGCTGGGGTACCTGAAGTAGCAATGCGCTACCACGTGGTCGGCGATGAGGACACGGTGCTGGGCTTCCGCTACGCCGGCGTGCCGGGCGAGGTCGTGGCGACCGCCGCCGAGGCCCGCGCCGCTCTCGAAAAGTTCAAGACCCCAGGCGATGTGGCCATCCTCATCATCACCGACGCCGTCGCCGACCTGGTGCGCAGCGAGGTGAACGCCTTGAGGTTCGACTTCGAGCTTCCACTCGTCGTCGAGGTCCCCGGACCCGCCGGCCCGTCGCCCCTGCGAAAGGACCTCCTCACCCTCATCCGCGAAGCCGTCGGCATCAAGGTGTAAACCGCTATGGCGAGCGACAAGGTGCTCTCCGAGGAAATCCTGAAGGACGCGGCGACGAAGGCGGAACGCCTCCTCAAGCGTGCGGAGCGCGACGCGCGGAAGCTCCTCGCCCAGGCCGCAAAGGAGGCCGAGGCCGCCGCCGAGAGGGTCCTCGACGCCGCCCGCCAGCGCGCCGAGCGCGCTGCGCAGAGCCTGCTCGCCACCGTGGAGCAGGAGGCCCGCCGCGACCTCCTGGCCGCCCGGGAGGCCGAGCTCGACCGCCTCTTCGAGGCCGCACGCCGGCGTCTCGCGGACCGCGCGGCCTACGACTACCCGGCCACCCTTGCCGCCCTCGCCGCTCAGGCCATCAGCGCGATGGGCGCCGACAGCGTGACCCTCGAGCTGGCCGAGTGCGACCTGGTGATCGCCACGGACGCCTGGCTTGCGGAGGTCCGCCGCCGCGTCGGGCGCGACGTGGCCATCGCCGCCTCGCAGAACTCGGCGGCCATAGATGGCGGCGTCATCGTCCGCTCCGCCGACGGTCGCCTGGTCTACGACAACTCCTTCGCCGGCCGCCTCCGCCGCCTCCGCCCCGAACTGAGGCGGGAGCTGGCGGCCAAGGTCTTCGGGGCCACAGGCGTGACGCCTGTGCCACCAACAGAGAAGGACGCTTGAGAGAGGGCTTGGTGACCGCAGGCAAGATGCTTGTGCCACCACTGATGGCCTTGAGTGTTGGCTTGCTCTGGTGGCACAGGCCTCTGGCGTGTGGAGAGTGCAGGAATGCCCACAGAAGCGAAAGGTCGCAGGGCCTTCCAACTAGTCACCGAGTTCACCGAGACCCGGCGCAACCTGCCCCACATGCAGGAGCCGGGGAGAAGCTACTTCATCACCTTCAGGGTCATGCACGGCGAGCTTCCCGGGCCGGCCCGGAAGATCACCCTCGACGCCTGCTTGTTCTGGAACGAAAAGAAGTGTACCGTGCATGCGTGCGTCGTGATGCCGAACCACGCTCACCTGCTGATAACGCCCTGGCCACTTCCCTCGGGCCAAGGCTACTACAACATCTCGGAGCTACTGCACAGCGTCAAGAGCTACGCGGCGCATCAGATCAACAAGCTCCTCGGCAGGAGAGGAACCCTCTGGCTGGATGAGAGCTTCGACCGCGCGATGAGGGATGAAAAGGAGTTCATGGAGAAATGGAACTACATCCGCAACAACGCGGTGGCTTGGGAGTTGGCGGACGCTCCTGAGGACTACCCATTTCTCTATGAGCAGATGTGAGACAGTGTGTCGCAGGCAAGATGCCTGTGCCACCAAGAGAGAGGAGTCGAAGAGCAGGTTCCTTGGTGGCACAGGCCTCCGGCCTGTGTCTTGGGTCCCACAGGCGGGACGCCTGTGCCACCATTGAGGACCTTGAGGGTCGTTCCCCTTGGTGGCACAGGCCTCCGGCCTGTGTCCTGGCTGCCACAGGCGGGACGCCTGTGCCACCATCTAGGACCTTGAGGGCGGTTTCTCTTGGTGGCACAGGCCTCTGGCCTGTGTCCTGGCTGCCACAGGCGGGACGCCTGTGCCACCAGGGATGCAGCGCTTTGGAAGTGAGAGAGCTCAAGAGAGCCATGGAAGCCCACGGCACAATCACCCGCGTCTCCGGCCCCATCGTCCAGGCCACGGGCCTGGCCGATGCGATGATGTACGAGGTGGTGGAGGTCAGCCGCCTGCGCCTCATCGGCGAGGTGATCCGCCTCAAGGGCGAGCTGGCCACCATCCAGGTCTACGAGGACACGACGGGCGTCCAGCCCGGCGAGCCGGTCCGCCGCACGGGCGAGCCGCTCTCGCTCTCCCTCGGCCCAGGCCTCGTCGGGAGCATCTACGACGGCATCCAGCGTCCCCTGCCTGAGATCGCCCGGGAGAGCGGCTTCTACATCCGCCGCGGCGAGAAGGTGCCGCCGCTCCCCGCGGACAAGGCCTGGCACTTCGTGCCCCGCGTGGCCGAAGGCGCCGCTATCGCCCAGGGCCAGGCGCTCGGCACCGTGCAGGAGACGCAGCCCATCGAGCACCGCATCCTCTGCCCGCCCGGCCTGGGCGGCACGCTCGCCAAGGTGGCTCAGGAGGGCGACTACAGGGTCTCCGACGCCATCGCCGTCGTCCGCACCCCCGCGGGCGCCCGCGAGGTGACGATGGTTCAGCGGTGGCCGGTGCGCCGCGCGCGGCCCTATGGCCTGCGCCTCCCGCCTACCGCGCCGCTGATCACGGGGCAGCGGGTGATTGACACCCTCTTCCCCATCAGCCGCGGCGGCGCCGCCGCCATCCCAGGCGGCTTCGGCACGGGCAAGACCATGACCCAGCACGCCCTGGCCAAGTGGAGCGACGCGGACGTCATCGTCTACGTCGGCTGCGGCGAGCGCGGCAACGAGATGACCGACGTGCTGACGAGCTTCCCGGCTCTCACCGACCCGCGCACGGGCCGCCCCCTGATGGAGCGCACCGTCCTCATCGGCAACACCTCGAACATGCCCGTCGCCGCTCGCGAGGTCTCCATCTACACGGGGATCACCATCGCCGAGTACTTCCGCGACATGGGCTACCATGTGGGGGTGATGGCCGACTCGACCTCGCGCTGGGCCGAGGCGCTCCGCGAGCTGGCGGCACGCCTGGAGGAGATGCCGGCCGAGGAGGGCTTCCCGGCCTACCTGCCCAGCCGCCTGGCCGACTTCTACGAGCGCGGCGGCGCGGTGGAGACCCTCGGCGGCAGGACCGCCTCGATCAGCATCGTCGGCGCGGTCTCCCCGCCCGGCGGCGACTTCTCGGAACCAGTCACCCAGCACACACGCCGCTTCATCCGCTGCTTCTGGGCGCTCGACACCACGCTGGCCAACGCCCGCCACTACCCCGCCATCCACTGGCTCCGCAGCTACAGCGAGTACGTGGGCGACGTGGCCGAATGGTGGCAGGAGACGGACCCCGAGTGGCCGCGCCTGCGCCAGCGCGTCATCGAGCTCCTCCAGCGCGAGGACAGGCTCCAGCAGATCGTCAAGCTGGTCGGCCCGGACGTTTTGCCCGACGGCCACCGCCTGGTGCTCGTCGTGGCGGAGATGATCAAGAACGGCTTCCTCCAGCAGAATGCCTTCGACGCGGTCGACATGTACTGCCTGCCGCGCAAGCAGGCGGCGCTGATGCGCATCCTCGTGGAGTTCTACGACGCGGCCGACCGCGTGGTTGCGAAGGGCGCCCCCCTCGCACGCCTCCGCGAGCTCCCCTGCATCAACGAAATCGTCCGCGCCCGCTCCACCGTGCCCAACGACAAGCCCGACGAGCTCGACGCCCTCCGCGCCCGCGCACGCGCACAGCTCGATGAGCTGCAAAGGGGCTACTCATGAGCACCATCCAGGACCGAGGACTGGAGTATGTGGGCCTGGAGCAGGTGGCCGGCCCTCTGGTCTTCGTGGAGGCGGTGCGCGACGTAGGCTACGGCGAGGTCGCCGAGGTCCGCGACCCACAGGGCAACTTCCGCCTCGGAACCGTCCTGGAGGTCTCAGACAAGCGGGCCGTCGTCCAGGTCCTCGAGGGCACCAGCGGCCTCGCCGGGCACTCCACCCGCGTCCGCTTCCTCGGCAGGAGCCTTCGCCTGCCAGTCTCCCGCGCAATGCTCGGAAGGGTCTTCGACGGCATCGGGCGGCCAGTGGACGGCGGCCCGCCGCCACTGGGCGGCGACGAGCGCGACATCGGCGGCCAGCCCATCAACCCCTACTCGCGCGAGTATCCCCGCGACTTCATCCAGACGGGCATCTCGGCAATTGATGGCATGAACACACTGGTGCGGGGCCAGAAGCTGCCCATCTTCTCAGGAAACGGCCTGCCCCACGACCGCATCGCCGGCCAGATCGCACGCCAGGCCAGGCTCCTCGACGAGAAGGTGGAGTTCGCCATCGTCTTCGGCGCCATGGGCGTCAAGCACGACGTCGCCCACTTCTTCACCCGCTCCTTCGAGGAGAGCGGGGTGCTGGGCAACGTGGCGGTGTTCCTGAGCCTGGCCAGCGCCCCGTCCATCGAGCGGCTCCTCACCTCGCGCTCCGCGCTCACCCTCGCCGAGCACCTGGCCTTCGACTGCGGCCTCCACGTCCTCGTCATCCTCACCGACATGACGAACTACTGCGAGTCGCTCCGCGAGATCGGCACGGCCCGTGGCGAAATCCCCGCCCGAAAGGGCTACCCAGGCTACCTCTACAGCGACCTCGCCTCCATCTACGAGCGCGCGGGGCGCGTCAAGGGCTCCCCTGGCTCCATCACCCAGATGGCCATCCTCACCATGCCCTCCGACGACATCTCGCACCCCGTGCCCGACCTGACGGGCTACATCACGGAGGGGCAGATCGTCCTGGAGCGCGACCTCTTCCAGCGCGGCATCTACCCCCCCATCGCCGGGCTGCCCAGCCTCTCGCGGCTGATGAAGGACGGCATCGGCGCCGGCCGCACGCGCGACGACCACGCGTCCCTCGCCAGCCAGCTCTTCGCCGCCTACGCAGTCGTCAAACGCGTCCGCGGCCTCGCCGCCGTCATCGGCGAGGAGGAGCTCCCCACCCTCGACAAGCAGTACCTCGCCTTCGGCGAGGCATTCGAGCGCCGCTTCCTCAGCCAAGGCGAGGACGACGACCGCCCAATCGCGCAGACCCTCGACACCGGCTGGGAGGTCCTCTCGATGCTCCCCCGCTCCGAGCTCTACCGCATCAGCGACAAGCTCCTCGACGCCCACTACAAGGCCGCAGAGGCCGTCGAGGTTGTCGAACGCAAGGAGACCGACGCAGGCTCAGCACAGGGCTAGAACCAGGTGTCACAGGCGGGACGCCTGTGCCACCATTGACACCTTGAGATTTGGCTTGTTTTGGTGGCACAGGCCTCTGGCCTGTGTCCCAAAGAGGCATAACCAGTGGCCAAGCTCGAAGTCCCGCCCACAAAGTCCAGCCTCCTCACCCTCCAGCACGGCCTGGAGTTCGCCCAGGAGGGCTTCGACCTGCTCGAGCAGAAGCGGCAGATACTGGTCTTCGAGCTGATGGGGCGCCTGGAGGCGGCGCGGCGCGCGCAGGCCGAGGTTGACGCGGCGATGGCCGCGGCCTTCATGGCACTCCGCGAGGCCGCGCTCCGCTCAGGCACCGAAGGCCTCGCACGCGAGGCCCTCGGCATCCTGCACCGCCACAGGCTCGGCTACAGCGGCTGCCCCGTCATGGGCATTGATCTCCCAACGGTCACCGCCGAGCACGCGCCCCCCAGGCCGGAGTTCAGCACCGCGGCCGGCAGCGCGCTCTCCGACGAGGTGATGAGCCGCTTCACTAAGGCCCTCGACGCCATCGCGCGCCTCGCCGAGATCGAGAACGCGGTCCTGCGCCTCGCCTCCGAGGTCCGCAGGACCCAGCGCCGCGTCAACGCACTCGACAAGGTTTTCATCCCCGACTACAAGGAGACCATCGCCTACATCGAAGACGTCCTTGAAGAACGCGAGCGGGAGCAGTTCGTGGTCATGAAAATGGCCAAAGGTTCCGTGTAGCATGGCACATCAACCGTTTCGGCACATCCTGGTCCTGGTGGACGGCAGCGAGTCGTCGCTGAAGGCCGCCGAGTGCGCCGTCCAGCTCGCCAGGGCCTACAAGGCCCAGTTCACCGCCGTGGGCGTGGTGGACACCGCGACGCTCCGCCACCTCCTCTCCAGCCGCATCATGGTGGCGGCGGAGATGGCGGAGTACGAACGCGAGCTGGAGGACAGCGGGCGCAAGCACCTGAGCTACGCGGCCGACCTCGCCCGCGAGAACGGCCTGAAGGCCCAGACCGTGCTCCTCAAGGGCGCGGTCCACAGCGCCGTGCTCGCCGAGCAGAAGAGCTGCGGGGCCGACCTCATCGTCATCGGCGCCTTCCGCTGGACCCTCTGCCACCGCGACCAGAGCGCGCGCGAGCGCCAGCTCATCCTCGACGAGGCACCCTGCCCGGTCCTCGTCGTCCGCTAGCCGCGCCCCGCCGCCGGACGGGCACCACTCGCACCCGGCGGCCCCCCTCCCATGCGCCCCGGAACCGAAGAGAATCTCACGCAGAGAGACAGTGAGAGCAGAGAAGAGGGAACTATAAGGAAGGCAGGAAGGCAGGAAAAGACGACGAGCGAAGCCATGTCCGAACCAGACATGCCGGAGCAGCCACGATGCTCTTGGCCCGCTCTTCGCCCACCCTCATGTCTCTTCTCCTTTCCTGCCTTCCTGCATTCCTTATAGTTCCCTCTTTCTCGCTGGCAGGGGAAGCCCTGATGGCAAGACACATCGGCATCGTGGCATGCAGCGCCGAGGGCGCAGCGCTCTGCTACCGCACCATCTGCGCCGAGGCGCCAGCTCTCATGGGCGAGCACGCCCACCCCGAAATCACCATGCACACCCACCCCCTCGCCCGCTACATGGCCCACATCCGCACGGGCGACTGGCCCGGCGTGGCCGAGCTGATGCTCTCGTCGGCCGCCAAGCTCTCCGCCTGCGGCGCAGGGTTCGCCATCTGCCCCGACAACACGATCCACCAGGCATTCGGCCTCGTCGAGCCGCGCTCGCCCATCCCCTGGCTCCACATCGCTCGGGTCGTCGCAGCCGAGGCGACTCGCCGCGGCCACGCACGCCTCGCCATCCTCGGCACTCGCTACCTCATGGAAGGCCCCGTCTACCCCGACGCCCTGGCCCCCGCCGGCATCCAGGCCATCGTGCCCGACCCGCCCGACCGCGAGCGGATCAACGACATCATCTTCCGCGAGCTCGTCAACGCCGTCTTCACCGAGGAATCGCGGCTCTACCTCAACGAGGTCATGGCGCGGCTGAAGGCCCGCGGCGCCGACGCCGCGGTCCTCGGCTGCACCGAAATCCCACTCATCGTCCGCCCCGACGATTGCCCGCTGCCCACCCTCGACTCCACCCGCCTCCTCGCCCGCGCCGCCCTCGCCCACTCGCTCGGAGAGTCCTGGGCGGCCTCTACCCGCGAGGGGAGACGGCGATCTCCTCCCCCTGCTCGGGGATGAAGGAGGCGGGGAAGACGGCTCTCGCGGCGGCGAGGGCGTCGGGGCGGCCCGCCACGGCGCAGTGGACGACCGCGAGGCGGGCCACGCCTGCCTCGCGCGCAACCTCCGCGGCGTCCGGCGCGCCCGAGTGGCCCCACCGCACGTCCTCGCGGACCGGCTTCGCCCCATACGATGCCTCGTGGACGAGCAGCCCCGCGCCGCGGGCAAGCTCGACGAGGTCGGGGTTGTAGGCCGTGTCGCCTGAGAAGACCACTGACGCCCCCGCCTCGTTCTCGAAGCGGTAGCAGAGGCCGGGCACGCTGTGGCGGGCCGAACAGGTCCTCACGCGCAGGCCGCTTATCTCCAGGTCGGCGCCGCCACGCAGCTCGTGCACCTCGATGCCGAAGCGAAGCTCCGGGTAGCGGTCGAACTGAAGGAAGTGGCGCGCGTCGTCCACCACGCGCTGGATTTCGCCCGCCGGCCCGTAGATGCGGAGCGGCCATTTCGGGCGTTTCTCCCCCGCGATCCCGTAGTAGAAGACGAGCTGCGGCAGGCCCAGGATGTGGTCGTGGTGGCAGTGGGTGAAGCAGACGGCCTCGACGTCGAGCGGGCTGATCCCGGCCGCCAGCAGCCGGTTGGTCAGATACCAGCCCGTGTCCACCACCACGCGGCGATTCACCACGAAGCAGGCCGTATTCTCCCCCTTCTCGGGCGTGCAGGAACTGGTTCCGAGCGTGACCACTGACAGCTCGCGTCGCCGTGCGCTCATCGCGCTCACGAGATAGCCTCCTGTTTCGCCGTGCATCCTATCAAATGGCGCGGGGGTGATCAACGGCTTTGCGGCCTGCCTGGCGCCGGTTGATCGGCCCCGCACCGGGCGCTATGATTCCTGCGAACACGGTATGAACTACCCGCGATGCCCCTCAGCAGGAGGATCGTCGTGAGCAGGCTTCTCCCGATCGCGTCGCTCGTCGCAACGTGCGCCACGGTATGCCCCGTGGGTGCAGCGGAGCTGACCATCACCGGCCTCGAGTCCGCGGGCATCAGCCGGTTTCCGGCCGATTGGGACAAGCCGGCGCCCGGGGCGCGGACGGTGGATGCGGCGAACCGCGCGGTGCTGCTGCGGTTCCCAGGGGCGGCGGAGAAGCTGTGGGCCGAGGCCGCCAAAGGCCAGAAGATCGCCAAGGCCGAAGTGGTCCTCACCTACGAGGGCTACGAGTTGAGCCCGAAAGGCTACACCTGCCGCTACGGTCTCGGGGAGAAGAAGTGGAAGGAAAACCCGCCGCAGTGGCACATCGTCGCCTGGCCCCTCCGCCGCCCGTGGAAGGCCGACGCGAAGACCGGCCCGACCTTCAATGCGTTCGTCAATGGCAGCGGCTACTGGGCGAAGTACGGAGCGGGCGACACGGCGAAGGACCGCTTCCCGAACCGCCTCGGCCCCGCCGAACTCTCGACGCAATCTCCCGAAGGGCGGCTCGACGTGACGAGCTTGCTCACCGACGCGGCCTTCGGCAAGTCCCTCGGCGAACGCCTCCGCCGCATCGAGGAGTGCGGCCTGCTCCTGAAGAAGCTCGAAACCCACGACATGCGCTACGACGAATGGTGGAGCGCCTACGAGTGGGCGAACCCCACGGGCGGACACGGCTTGACGTTCAAGGACGCCAGGCTCGTCATCACCCTTGAGCCTGTAGGCGGGGCGTCTCTGCCCCGCGAGTCTCTTCCGCCGCCCACCGACCTGGCGAAGCTCGGCGGGGGCCGGCCAACGGCCATTATGCCCTCGCCCGAGCAGGTCAGGGCGATGGCGGCCAAGCACGCCTTCAAGAAGCCCGCCTGGATGCCCGACTGGCAGTGGCAGCGGGTGAGCGAACTGGCGGGCCACGCGGGCGACCGCATCGGCGCCTGGCGCCAGAAGCTCCTCTCGGGCAACCCCGCCGACTACGAGAGGGTCGTCGCCGAACTGCTCTCTATCCCGCCCCGCTTCTGGCAGGGGTGGGGCATCCAGGACGACCTCCTGCTCTGGTATCTCTACCGCGACATGCTGCCCGAGCCCGTGCTCGACAGCATCCGCGAGTACTGGGACGCCTGGCTGATGCCCGACATCCCGACCGACCAGTTCTTCCACGCCCAGAGCCAGAAGAACGACGATTACTGGAAGGCGACGAAGGACTGGCGGGGGCGCAAGAGCTTCTTCCGCGACGGCTATAACTACGTCATCTCGACGATGAACTTCAACCACACCGCCGCGATGGGCGCGCTCCTCGGCGGACACATCATCGGCGCCGAACGCGCCATCGCCGATGGGCGCCACGGCCTCGAACACCTCCCCCTCCGCCTCTGGGCCTGGTACGACGGCACGACCCAGGAGTCCATTGACCACTACTACTTCTCGATCACCCTCAGCGGGCAGAAGATGTTCGCCGACTTCGGGCCGAGCCATCTCGACCGCATGATGGGCCAGAGCATCCTCGCCAAGTCCGTCGAAGAACTCACCTCGTCGTGGCATCCCAACCTGCGGCGCTTCATCAACACTTCGGGCCGCACGGGGCTGAGCTTCCTCTGGGCCACACAGGGCGGACTCGAGCACATCATCCACACGCTCTCCCACAAGGGCGCGATGCACGACCAGGGGAACAAGGACATCTTCGGGATGAGCCTGTTCAACCACGACGCTCCGGCCGGCCGCATCGCCCTCCAAACCAGCGCAGGCCCCTGGGCGCCCGAGTGGGCGGCGAACATGGTGGACGAGAAGCCGCTGCCCTACGAGATGACCGTGACGCAGAAGGATTGGGGGCATTTCGCCCAGACGCCCCTCTGGAAGCGCTGCTACCTCGGCAAGCACTACGGCCTGGCGAGCACCGATGTGGGCCGCTTCGGCTCCGTGCCCGTCCTCGCCCAGTGGCAGCGCACCAAGACGCCCGTCGAGAAGCTCCAGGAGGTCGGCACCCTCCTCGTCCGCTACGGAATGAACACCACGAAGCTCCTCACCCAGCACGGCGGGGTGGTGCCCATGCAGGGCGGCAGTCTTGTCACCCTTCAGCACAGGAACAAAATGGTTCTCCTCAGCAGCCCACTCCACCGCCTGGGCGAGAAGGACAAGGAGCCGCCCGAGGCGAAGAGCCTTCAGACCACCGTCGCCCTCTTCACGTTCGAGGCGACGCCGACCTGGGAGCTTTACGTTGACGGCGAGCGGGTGGAGAAGCTGCCTGTGGCCGTCAAGGCTGGCCAGCGAATCACGCTGAAGGATGGCGTGAGCTTCGTCGCAATCATCCCGCTCCCCTCGACCGATCTGGGCCGCGACGCCGAGGTGGTCATCAGCGCCGACGGCGTTGAGGAGGAGCTTCAAGGCGGCGGCAAGGCCAAGCCCACGCTCCTCATCCAGCAGTTCAACTACAAGTCGGCCACGCCCCTCGCCAAGGCCGGTCTCTCGTGGGAGACGATTGACCAGGCCTACGGCGGCTTCGTCATCGAGGTGAGCGATGCCAGCGAGCAGAGCTTCCGCTCGTTCCAGCGTCACCTGCGCCGCATCGAGACCACGACCCGCTGGGACGCCGAGAAGAAGCTCGTGCACGTCCTCCACAAGAGCGGCGGCGACACCTTCGAGTTCGGCTACCGCCCCGAATACCAGGTGTACTTCGACAAGGGCGTGCCGACCGACCAGTGCTTCCCCTACCGCGTGGTGAACGGCAAGTGGCCCTATCTGGCGAAGGGCCTCGACCGCGACAGCACCCTCACCCAACAGGGCACGACGGGGCGGCTGGAGAAGAACGGCGTCGTCCTCACCTGCGAGCCTGGCCGCATGGCCTACCTCCAGACCGAGCCGATCACAAAGACTTACGCCGGCTTCAACCCACTCCCCTCGCCCACCCTCTGGTCGCTCAGCGTCCCCGGCGGCATGACCATCACCGCCGACGGCCGCGTCGGCATGCTCCGCGTCATCGTCCGGCCGAAGGAGGGCAAGCTCTGGGTGGATTACGCGACGAAAGCCGACCAGAACGCGCCCGACATGGCCAGCGCGCTCGCCATGACAGGTAGCCGCCGCTTTCCTGAGGTCCGACTCAACGGCGAGCTAGTGGAACCGAGGTGTCTGGATGCTATGGTGGACAGGAAGACTACCTGGTACATCCCTCTCGATGGCAAGACACTCGCCCCGCGTGTCCAGGAACGCCTCCGCCGCGCGAAGGATGCCCTGTCGGCGA
>VGYW01000147.1 GCA_016872875.1 Planctomycetota bacterium
ACCGACACGATGTCGCGCGGCCCGAGCTTCTCGATGGCCATGAGGGCGGCCTCTTTGGCCTTGGCGATCTTCTCGCCGCTCATCGAGCCCGAGCGGTCGAGCACGATGGCCACGTTCACCGGCGTCCGCTGCTCCTCGCCGGCGAGGGGGAAGCCCGTGAGGCCGACCTTCAGGAACACCGTCTGCTTCTGGCCGGCCATCAGGAACGGCTTGCCGAGCGCCACGTTGAGCTTCACCTGGTCGCCCAGCGCGCCCGCCGCCCCGAGCGCCAGGAGCCCCACAACCGCCGCCAATCTGACCCACGACCTGTTCACGACCTGCCTCCTTTCTTGGCAAACTTCCCCCCTCCCGCTATATTAGACACCGTCGCGGGGCGGGAGTGGTCAGGCGGGTGCAAAATGATTGTAAGAAGATTGTGAGATCGTGCGCTACAGGAGTATGGCCCCCAGTTCTGGTGAACTACTCCGGAGCTCCGACAGGGGCGTACTATAGCAGCCCAGGGCGAAGCCCTGGGAAGGGGGCGATGGGTGGGTCAGCCCTGAAGGGGCGTACTATGTGGTTCCGGGCGCCGCGTCCTGCCCAGGGCGGGTAGTACGCCCCTACAGGGCTGAATCTTGCCGCCGGCCTGTCCCAGGGCTTCGCCCTGGGCTGATATAGTACGCTCCGTTCGGAGCTTCGGACCCGAAGAGAACTACCAGGACTGGGGGCCATACTCCGTAAGAGTGGGCGCCTTCACAAGAGGGGAGTTTTCCTGTAGAATCGTCCTCGTCCTCGTTCTCGACTCCCGGTCTCCTCCTCCGCCGCGGGGGATGAATGGATGGGTGGATGAATGGATGAGTGCAAGAGGAAGGCTCAGGCGCCGTCAGGCGCGCATCTGCAACGCCCGAAGGGCGTGAGGGAGTGTAGCCCACGGTGTAGCGAAGCGGAACCGTGGGTTCGCGTGCGGGAAGAGGCCCAGCCCCCGCAGGGGGCGGGGGAACTGGCGGGGCGGGGCGTTCCGTCGCCCCCTGCGGGGGCTTGGCCCGTGGTGGCCCGGTATCCCACGGCTCCCAGAGCATCGCCGCGGGCTACATTCCCCCGCCCGCCGCGCGGCGGGCTGAAGAGGGCAGGCCGCGCCCGCAAGCGACCACGCGCACCCGCGTTGTCAGGCCTTGTGGCCATCGCTCTCATCGCAGGAGGTTCTCCGGCCATGGCTGCTGATGCCTCTCAGCGGGCGCTGCGGCGCTCCGACGTGGTGTTCATGTACGACAATCCCGACCGCTACGAGGCCTACGGCGCCACGGTGATGGGCTGGGCGGGCGCCGCGAACGCCGAACGCATCAAGCTCGCCCACGCCAAGGGCATCCGCCTCTTCTCCTGCTCCGTCGGCTTCCTCACCGAGTTCAAGGGCGCCATTGACTTCAGCCCCGACTTCCTCGACGCCGCCTGCCGCGACTTCGAGGGAAAGCCGTTCCTCGTCCCCTGGCTCTGGGACCACAAGCACAAGGGGCAGCCCGCCTACTGGTGGTGCTCCAACAGCCCGCTCTACCGCCAGTACCTCGAGAAACGGCTCAAGGAGACGATGGCCGCCGGGCCGGACGGGCTCCACATTGACGACTATCGGAGCTCCTCGGGCGCCGTCACCTGGCTCTCGGGTGGCTTCTGCCGCCACTGCCTGGCCGGCTTCCGCGGATACCTGGCGAGCAGTGTCCCCAAGCAGAAGCTCGCCGACCTCGGCATAGTTGACCTCGGGGCCTTCGACTACCGCGAGTGGCTCATCGCCAAAGGCGTCACGGTCGAGCGCTACAAGAAGGAGCGGGCCAGCCTCCCCCTCGCCGACGAGTTCCACTCCTTCCACGTCAAGGCCAACACTGACTTCGTCGCGGCGTATCGCAAGCGGGGCGAGGAGCTGCGCGGCCAGCCCATCACCCTCAGCGTGAACTCCGAGGGCGGCAACCCGCAGGCCATCGCCATCGCGCCCCACCTGAGCTACTTCTGCTGCGAGGTGGACCAGCAGGGCAGCACCCGCAAGCCCCCCACGCACCCGGTCTTCGTCTACAAGCTCGCCGACGGCCTCGACCGCCCCGTGGCCGCGACCGCGAGCGGCTGGGACTGGGCGCTCGCCGCCGAGCACAAGCTCCACGGCCTCGTCCGCACCTGGATCGCACTCTCCTACGCCTTCGGCCACAACTTCATGGCCCCGCACCGCCAGTGGTGCTACACGAAGGAGAAGGGCACCCACTGGTACGACGGGCCAACCGAGGAGTACGCCTGGCCCTACCAATTCGTCCGCCAGAACGCCCGCCTCCTCGACGACTACGAGGCCGTGGCCCCCGTCGCCGTCCTCTACAGCAACGCGGCCGCGCGGCGGGGCAAGGGCAAGATCGAGCCCATCTGCGCCGAGCTCGCCCAGAGCAACGTCCCCTTCACCGTGGTCGTGGCCGGCGACGATTGGCTCCCGTCCTATCGCCTCGACGCCCGCCGCCTCGCCGACTTCAAGGCCCTCATCGTCCCCGAAAAGACCGACCTCGACCCCGAGCAGCGCGCGGTGCTGGACCGAGTTGATGCTGCCGGCCGCCTGATTATCTGGCCCGACAAGAAGCACCTCGCCGAGCTCCTCCCGCCCCCAATCGCCATCGAGGGCGCCCGTGACGTCTGGGCCGTCCCGCGCGCCATCCCTGGCAAGCCGAGCGCGCCCGTGGTCATCCACCTCCTCAACCGCGCCTACGACGCCGCGAAGGACGCCATGGTTCCGCAGAAGGACTTCACCCTGCGCCTTCGCCGCGACCTCTTCAAGGCCGGCCCCACCACAACCGCCCTCCTCCACGCCCCGAAGTCCCCGCCGCGCCCGCTTCGGGTGGCCCCCGATGGCGACCACCTGGCCATTCGCGTCCCGGACCTCGACCTCTGGGCCATCCTGGAGCTCGTGCCACTCGACGAGCGCCAGCGGCGGGAGTAGCTCGGCACGCTCCCGTATTGCGCATCACGAGCGCGCGGCGCTATCAGAAGGAGCTGGCGCGGGCGGGGGGGCAGCGTCGTAATCGGCTAGCGGGAAGGCGATCGTGCCCTTGGCTCGGTCGGGTTCCTTAGCGATCTCCACCATTCGCTCGTAGACCTTCCCATCGTAGTACTGCTCTCCGCATCGGTCGCACACCCTTGCCGGAACGTGGTCAATGTAGAGGGTCCGGCCCATGTAGGAGAACCGTGCCTGCACCACGCGTTCCCGAAGCTTGCCCTCACAGAACTCGCAGAAGTCCGAGCGCTCTCGCTTCATAGCGTTTCACTCTCAGGCACGTAGGCGGTGACAACCCGCAAGGTGCCATCGGGAAGGAACCTGGCCACGATCAGCCCACGGCGGCCGTCTGTCGTGCGGCCCAGAACCTCGTAACGAGTGCCGCGCGGATCGTCAGCAAACGTCCGGGAGACTTGCCCGGTCTCGATGATCCGCAAGGCATCCACATCCAGGAGGAAGTCACGGGACATCTCCTCGGTCGCATGCCTCGTGATCTCGAACCTGCCGTTGTGGACCGCTCGGCGCATCCGCCGCAGGATGCCCATTCCCCGCCCCCCACAACCCTCCTGCGTTCGGACGGCTCAGCCATTGCTCGGCCTCATGCCGCTCACCATCACAGTATACACCCCGCGGGCAGGATTTCAAGCAGCGATGCACGCCGCGGGCGGGCTGCAACTGCCGGTGGCGGGTGAGGCGAACGGCCACCGGCTGCACCCTTGCTTTCCGCCCCGCGATGCCGCATAATTGGGGCGGTTGGCGAACAGGAGGCATTCTATGGCCATCGAGCAGGAACACTTCGACAAGGCTGTGGCTGTGGCGCGGGAGTTCGGCGCGCGCAAGCTCATCCTCTTTGGCTCGGCCGCCGAGTCGCCGCCGGCGGCACGGGACCTCGACCTCCTATGCGAAGGGGTTGAGGGGTGGGACCTATTCCGGCTTGGCGCGCGGCTCGAGGAGGAACTGCCCGTTCCCGTGGACCTGGTGCCCTACGGCCCCGACGACCCCTTCTGCCATTGCGTCGCCGCGCGGGGCCGCGTACTCTATGAACGCCAGTGAGCTTCGGCCGATGGAGATGCCATGAGAAACAGAATAGTCCGACGACGGGAGTTCATCGGCGCGGCAGCAGGCGTCGCAACGGCAGCTGCCCTCGCTCCCTCCCTCGCCCGTGGCCAGGCGAAAGGGCCGCTGAATGTGCTGTGGGTGACGTGCGAGGACACCAGCCCCGACCTCGGCTGCTATGGAGATGGCTATGCGGTGACGCCGAACCTCGACAAGCTGGCCGCCCAGGGCGCTCGCTACACCCACTGCTTCACCCACGCTCCCGTCTGCGCACCCTCGCGCTCAGGCATCATCACGGGCATGTACCCCACCACCATCGGCACCCATCACATGCGCTGCCACGGCGTCCCGCAGCCCTTCGTCCGCTGCTTCACCGAATACCTCCGAGCCGCGGGCTACCACTGCACGAACAACGCGAAGACCGACTACAACTTCCCCGCCCCGCTCACGGCCTGGGACGATTGCTCGAACAAGGCCCACTGGCGCAACCGGTCCGACAAGAGCCAGCCCTTCTTCGCCGTCTTCAACTTCACCACCACCCACGAGAGCCAGTGCTGGCCCAGCGACGGCCCCTTCCAGCACGACCCCGCCAAGGCCGTGCTGCCGCCCTACTATGCCGACACGCCTGTCATCCGCCGCAACTGGGCACGCTACTACGACCAGGTGACGAAGATGGACAGCCAGGTGGCGGGCATTCTCAAGCAACTGGAGGACGACGGCCTGGCCGAGAACACCGTGGTCTTCTTCTATGGCGACCACGGCCGCGGCCTCACGCGCGGCAAGCGCTGGGTCTACGACAGCGGCACCCGCGCCCCGCTCCTCATCCGCTGGCCAGGCGTCATCAAGCCGGGCTCCGTCACCGACCGCATGGTCGCCTTCATTGACTTCGGCCCCACCGTGCTCTCTCTCGCGGGCCTCAGGCCCCCCGAGCACATGCAGGGCCGCCCATTCCTCGGCGAGCTCGACACGCCGCCCCGCGAATACGTCTTCGCCGCACGCGACCGCATGGACGAGACCTACGACATCATCCGCGCCGTCCGCGACAAGCGGTTCAAGCTCATCCGCAACTTCGAGCACCACAAGCCCTACGCCCAGACGATCAAGTACATGGAGCGGATGCCCATCCTCCAGGAGATGCGGCGCCTTCAAGCCGCCGGCAAACTCGAAGGCCCCCAGAAGCTCTGGTTCGCCGACAAGAAGCCGCCTGAGGAGCTCTACGACTGCGAGGCAGACCCCCACGAGATCGCCAACCTCGCCGGCCGCCCCGAGCACCAGGACACCCTCGAGCGCCTCCGCAAGGCCCTCGACGACTGGATGAAAGAGACGAAGGACCTCGGCCTCATCCCCGAAGCCGATCTGAAGGAGAAGGGCATCCCCGGGGGCAAGCCCGGCACAACTGCCGAGCCGAAGATCGAGCCGGCCGGCGGCAAGCACGACAAGCCCGTCGCCGTCACCCTCACCTGCCCCACCGACGGTGCCTCAATCGCCTACACCGCGGACGAGGGCAAGCGGGCGCCCGTTGCCGGCAACGGGCGCCGCTGGCTCCTCTACTCCAAGCCCATCACACTCTCCAAGAGCGCCACGCTTCGCGTCCGCGCCTGCCGCCTCGGCTGGAAGGACAGCCCCGAGGCCCGTGCCGCCTTCCAACTCTGAGCCGGCGTGCGGTAACGCTCTGGGGCTGCCCGGTGTCCCACGAGCCGCCTGCCCACTGAGCCTCCCCCGTGGGGCCACGACTGGCACCCGCCGCCTACAACCGTGCATCCACTCCCATTCTCGCTGTGTTCGGGCCGCTTGGCGGCCCTGCGCGGGGGCCGACGAGCTCTCCCGACATCCCCTTGCCGCGCCGTCGCGGCGCTTCCGGAGTTGTTCAACTCCGGAACCACAAGGCCATGGCCCGGCAGCCATCGGCGTGCGCCCGGCGGAGGGTGTCCGGACCTGGCCGGTCCGAGACGGATGGCGCGCCGCTCGGCCCGCCCGCGGCGCCTGTGTGCGGGGCCACGCGGGAAGGCGGGCAGCGGGTTCCGGAGTTGGCCAACTCCGGAATTGACGGCGCGGGGTCCCACCACGTTCGCGCGCGTCGGGGGGGCATGTGACTCAGGGCGTGTTGCCCGCATCCGCTGTAGGGCAGGGGCGTGTTCGTGGTTCCGCCTTCAGGCGGTTTCTCGGCCGTGCCGGAGGCGTCCGAGAGGCAGAAGGCCGCCTGAAGGCGGAACTACGAACGGGCATGCTCCTCCGTCGAAGGTGTGGGCAAGACGGCCACTCACCCTTGACCCGCCAAAGGGAATCGGTTAGGGTGCAGCGGCGCTGCGCCCCGTTGGTTTGCGGGCCGAGGCCGCGACGGGGGCGCGCGGGCTGGTGCCAGAGGGCAAGGCAATGAGGCAAGCTCTGAAGGCGGCTGCCTTCGGCCTGGCGCTGTGCGCGGCGCGCGGCACGCGGGCCGATGAGAAGCTGGTGGTCCTCGACGCGGTGCCGCGGACCCTGAGCCTCTTCGAGGTGGCGGCCGACGGCTCCCGCCTGTTCTTCGGGGCGGGGAGCTACTATGTGTTCGATACGGCGGGCAGGCTGGTGGACAGGTTCGGCATCCCGAGCGGGGCGGGCCGCGAGCTGGTCCAGTTGCCAAACGGCTGGTTCGTGGCGTTCAACTCCCACGCCAACGGGCACGTCGCCATGTTCCGTCCCGACGGCTCGCCCGAGCGCACAGTGGTCGGCCGCGGCGGCGACGAGAAGCGCCTCCGCGCCGACATGACCGGCTGGACCAGCCCCACCGGCGGCGCGGTGGACCCCGAGCGCAAGCTCATCTTCGCGCTCGACACCTCGATGGCCCAGCGCGGCGAGCCCGACCCCGTCTGGTCGCGCATCGCCATCTTCGACTTCGACGGGAAGTACGTGGGCGACATCGCCCGCTTCGACGCGAAGGCGAAGGACGCCGACGACGCGAGGCGCACCTGGTACGACGACATCGAGATTGACCCCGCCCGCCAGCGCGTCTACGTGACGGCGCGGCGGACCGGCGACTTGCTGGCCTTCGGCTACGACGGCAAGCCGCTGGGCACGGCCCCCGGCCGAGGCGGGATCGCCGTCTTCCCCGACGGCCGCATTGCCGTGGGCGCGAAGGACGGCCGAGGCGTCCAGTTCTACGGCCCCGACCTCAAGCCGCTCCGCGTGTTGCCTCTCCAGGGGCTTGAGGATTTGGAGGCGGACGCGAGCGGGCGGCTCTATGCCTCGGTGAACGACCCAACCGTCACCTTCATCCGCTGGCAGCCTGACCTGGAGAAGAGCGAGACGTTTGGCCCGCGCTACGTTCGCATTTCCGTGGACTTCCCCGAGGCCGCGGCCAGGGCAGGCGAGCCCTTGACGTTCAAGGTCAGGGCCGAAGGCCGGCCCGAGCCCGCGCAGCCGGGAGCCTGGCAGGTGATGATCCGACCGAGCGATGGCAGCAACCTGCGCTGGCGCCCGCTCCCAGTTAACCTCCCGAAGGTTGCGAACCTTCGGGAGGTCAAGACCCCCGAGACGCTCAGCGGCTTCTACGAGGTGGCGGTGAAGTTGGGCCAGGGGCCGCTCGCCCTGGCCGACCGAGCGAACGGCCTGTTCGTCCAGCGCACGTTCGCCTTCCTGCCCAAGGGCGCCGAGCGGAGCGTCGCGGTCGTCACCGCCACCGGCCGCCGCTGCTTCCAGCAGGGGGAGCCGATTGCCATTCACGTGGTTCGCCGGGGCGACTTCCCGGCCGGCCACGCGGTTCGGCTCGTCCTCGAAAAGGATGGCGCGATCCTGGGCTCGGCCGAGGCCCGCGGCGCCAACGCCGCGATGGAGATCAGCCCGGTGGTCACAAAGCGGCTGCCGCCGGGGGACTACCTGCTCAGGCCCGTGGCGAGGGGGGCAGATCGGGCCGATCCGTCGGATCGGCCGGATCAGTCGGATCAGTCGGATCAGTCGGATCAGTCCTATCCCCTTCACATCGCCATCGCGCAGGCCCAGCGCGATTCGCCCCTTCAGCGCATCATGTACCATGAGTTCGACAACGAGGCGGCCACGATGCGGCAGCTCCACCTGGCCGACAACGCCGAGCGAATGGCCTTCATCCGCGACTACGCGGAGGCCGCGGCCCGCCTGGGCTTCAACCGCGAGACCGACCGTTTGGTGGGCAAGCTGAACACCCAAACCGGCCCCGCGGCCTGGCGGCGCGACCACTCGCCCGTCCCGCTCAACGACCCCGGCTTCGCCCCGCCCGAATACTACGCCATCCCGCCCGCGAGCGCGAACTGGGAGGCCGAATACTACCTCGACCAGGCAACCCGCTTCGGCCTCCGCTACGACACGCAGCTCCTCGGCCATTGCTCGGGCGTTCGCTTCCGCGAAGAATGGCTCAAGGAGCTTGTCCCCCTCCTCCAGCGCACGGCCCAGTGGCTCGGCAAGTTCCCCTCCTTCTACGGCTTCAACTACAACGACGAGATGTTCTTCGGCCAGTGGGTGACGGACTGGAAGCAGGAGGACAAGGACTGGCTGAAGGCGAAGCACGAAGGTGAGTTCAAGGGCCGTCCGATGGCCGACGTCTATATGCACGCCCTCCGCACGATGTACGGGGCGTTCAACAAGGGCGTGCGCGAGGCCAATCCGAAGGCCAGGGTCACGGCGACCCCGATGTGGCAGTTCCCCGCCGTCGAGGGCAGCTATCCGCCCGTCATCTACGAGGACATGGATGAGAGCTACAGCCACTACCTCTCCGAGGGCTACCATTACCCCTGGTATCCCGCGCACTCGGTGGACGCGGTGCGGCGGCCGGGCAAGCAGTTGATGGGCGTCTTCGACAACTCCTACAGCGGCGAGGGCGGCGACTGCTATCTCCAGGACCTGATGCAGGTGCTCGCAAGGGGCGTGCAGGGCGCGGGCGTCCAGCACACGCGGCCGTTCCACGACGCCCGCGGCGCCAGCGCCTATCGGGTGGGCAACCTCATCGCCAAGATGTACGGCCCAATCTTCGCCGAGTGCCCGCCGGCCAACGAGGCCGCCGTGCTCTACTCCTACACGCAGGATGTGGCCGAGCGCCGCAACTCGATGGGCACGCCCCACTGGGAGCGCGTCTTCGCACTCCACACCGCTGGCCTCATGGCTGGCGTGCCCATGTTCATCACGTTCGAGGAAGACATTGCGGATGGCTGGCTCCTGGAGGATTTTCGATTTTCGATTTTTGATTTGCGGTTGAAATCGAAAACCGAGAATCAAAAATCAAAAATGCCCCGTATGCCGATGCTCTTTCTTGTGGGCCAGACGAAGCCCCTGCCAGCAAAGGCCCAGGAGCAGATTGGCAGGTTCATCGAGGCGGGCGGCAAGGTGTTCACGGATGCCGACAGCGCTGACTATCCCGGCGCGACCAAGCTGGCCATCAGGACCGACGAGTTGAAGTCCCTCTGGCACGAGGGCTATGCCGCCGACACCATCTACCCCCTCTTCGCTCCCGTGCAGGAGAAGCTGGCGGCGGAGCTGCGGGCAGCGGTCGGCCAGTTCCGCCGCTTCCCCGTGGACTCCGACAACCCCTGGGTCGCCGTCAACCAGTTCGATGGCGGCGCGATTCGCTACCTCATGGTCACGACCGACGAAGGCGCGCCCTATCCCTGGGACGCCGGCACCGTCTGGTCGCTCGGCGCCTCCTGGCGCTTCAGCGTCCTGCCCAAGACCGCAACCATCACCTTCCCCGACACCGGCGGCGTGGTCTACGACGTCTTCGAGCACACCCTCGTCAAGCCGAAACGCGAAGGCGGCAAGATGAAGCTGAAGGTGGACCTGCGCACCTTCCCCGGCCGCCTCTACGCCCTGGCCCCTGCGCGCCTCGGCGCCCCGCGGCTGAGCGCGATGGTCGAGAACGAGCTGCTGCACCCCGAGCCCCTCCACTTCTTCGTGGACGTTTCGGACGCCCGCCGCCGCCGCGTGGAGGCGCAAGTGCCCGTCCAGATTCGCCTGAGGGACCGGCACACGTGCGCCCTGGAAACCTATCGGAGCACTCCTCAGCACGGGTTTGCCACCTGCCACGAGTTGATGCCAGGCGTAGGCGATGCCTGGTCGCTCGAGGTCACGGAACTCATCGGGGGCAAGGCGAACATCATCCCGCTCACGCGGCGGCCGAGGCTCGACGGCGTCTTCAGCCTCAACCCCGATGCCCCCGTTGACGTTGTGCGCGGCTTGGAGGAACAATGGCAGGCATTGCGCCCGGAGCGCCTGAGACCAGGAGCCGTCCCGCGCCTGAGCGAGCTGGTCGGCGCGAGGCTGGATGGGGTGAAGGTGGCGGCGGACGGGCGGCACCTGCTGGTGACGGCGAAGGGGTATCTGAAGAATGTGACACTGGTGGAAGACCGGGGCGGACGGGCCAGGGTCGAGCGCGCGGTGCGGGTGGGCCAGGCGCCGACGGTGGGCGGGACGTGTCTCGCGCCCGATGGCTCGTGGTTCGCGGCGTCCGCCCGAATGACGGCGCGGTTTGGTCAGGGGCTTCAACTTGTGGAGGGAGCAAAAACGAGGACGTTCGCGGCGTTCGGCGACGCGGGGCGGATGAACAACCGCTTCGCCGTCTCGCCCGACGGCGACACGGTGCTGGCTCCAGGCACCTACGGCGCGGTCTGCTGGAAACGCCACCGCAGCGGCCCGTTCTGGAACCGACGCGAGGAGTGGAAGGAAGCCTGGAGCATTGATTACTGGAAAGAGTTCGCCAAGCTCGATTGGCCCGTCCATGAGATGAAAGAGCGAATCCCTCAGTTCCACGCCTTCATCCCTTCTGGTCACGCGTCACGGGTCACGGGTCACGAATCCCGTGCCGCGTCCCGCGTGCCGCGTGCCAAAGAAGCCGACTACGCCTTGATCCTGTTTGGTGAGTTCAGCAATCAGGGCTGGGTGACGGCGGACAATCCGTGCAAGGCGTGGCTCGCGGCGGTGAGCTTGGACAATGGCAAGGAGCTGTGGCGGTTCGATGTGCCGGTCTTCAAGACCCTCCTGTTCCCGACGCTCCACGCCAGCCCCGATGGCACGAGGCTGCTCCTCCAGGTGCAGATGGGGAGCTGGGGGCGGGAGACCTTTCGCTTCTTCGCCATCAAAGACCGCCTGAAGGCGGAACTACAAACGTGGGATTCGAGGGTGGCGCCGCTCGACGTGGCGGTGGCGGATGGGACGGGGAGCTTCGCGCTGGTGTTCAACGAGCGGCTGGTCGAGATGCGGCGGCCGGACGGCTCGCTCGTCTACAACTTCTTCTGGAAGAACCAGCCTGTGAGCGTGGCGTTCGCGGCGGACGGCCAGCGGCTCTTCGTGGCCGATGATGCGGGGCGGCTGACGCTGCTCGATGAGGCGGGCGAGGAGGTCTGGCACGCCGAGCTCGGATGTGTTTCGGCCCTCGCCGCCTCGGGCGGGCGGGTGTATGCCGCAGGCTGGGACGGGCGGCTGCGGGCGTTCGGCCAGGATGGCAAGGCGCGTTGGACGCTTGACCTGACGCCTGCGATGTTGGAGGAGGAGCCGATGAGGGCGGTCTGCGCCTCCACAGGCGCCCTCACCCTGCCCTCTCCCCGAGGGAGAGGGGAAGAGGGAGTGCCGGAGGGGGAGAACCTGCTGAGGGACGCGGGGCAGGGACGCCCCGCCTACAACAGGGCCACACTGAAGCTCGGCGGGACGCCGAGCTGGATGTCCGAGGGGAAGCTCCAGGTGAAGGCCGAGGAGCTGACGAACGGCAAGACCGATGACGTGGCGACCCCGTGGCTCCACCTCGACGAGCTGTTCTGGGACGCCACGGCCGGCCGCCAGGTCTGGGCCGAAATCGAGTTCAAGCAGCCGACCGATGTCAATGCCCTCACGGTCTATGAGAACCCCAAGTCCCCCAACTCCTGGCCCACCGAGGGCCTGGTGCAGGTTTGGGACGACGGGCTGAAGCGTTGGAACACCGCGGCCTTCGGCGTGTTCCTGCGCGGCCCGGTGAACACCTATCGCCTCGGCCTCAAGGGCGCGACGAAGCTGCGCTACGTGCCCTGGAACAGCTACTACCGCAACTTCCACACGAGCGAGATCGAGGTGCGATGATCCGTGACCCTGTTTCTGAAAGGAGACGAGCGGTGGCGAAGTTCGCGATGAAGACGGAGCTAGGGGCCTCGGCGGCCGCCGTGTGGCAGGCGGTGGGCAACTTCGGCGGCATCCGCGCCTTCATCCCAGTCGTCCAGGCCTGCACCGTCGAAGGCAAAGGCCCGGGGGCTGTCCGCACCGTCACCCTCGACGGCGGCGCGGTGGTCACTGAGCGCCTCGAGGCCCGCGACGGCCACGCGCGCATCATCACCTACTCGATCCTCACCTCGCCGCTGCCCCTCGAGGGCTACGTGGCCACGATGCGGGTCAACGAGCTGGGCAAGAACCGCTGCGAGCTCTCCTGGTCGTGCACCTTCGAGCCCAAGGGCGCCTCCGAAGACGAGTGCAAGAGGATCATCGAGGGCGTCTACACCGCCGGCTTCGGCGGCCTCAAGAAGCTGCTCGAGGCGGCGCCGTAGGGCAGGGAAGAAGCTGCGAGCTGCGAGCCGCGAGCTACGAGCTTAAGATCCCGGTCTTGAGGCTCGCGGCTCGTGGCTCGTCGCTCGCGGCTTTAGAAGGAGGAAGTCCATGAAGCGACGGGAGTTCCTCAAGGATGCCGGGGCCGCGGCCCTCGGGGCAGCCGCGGCTTCAGCGGCTTTCGCGCAGGAGAGCAAGATGCGCCCGAACGTGCTCCTCATCATCACCGACGACCAGGGCTACGGCGACCTGGGCTGCCACGGGAACGAGCGGCTCAAGACCCCAAACCTCGACCGTCTGGCCGCCGAGGGCGTCGAGTTCACCTACTTCTACGTCTGCCCCGTGTGCGCGCCCACCCGCGCGAGCCTGATGACCGGGCGCTACAACTACCGCACGTGCGCGATTGACACCTACCTCGGCCGGGCCATGATGCACCCCGACGAGGTGACGCTCGCCGAGGTCCTGGCCGCCGCAGGCTATCGCACCGGCATCTTCGGCAAGTGGCACCTGGGCGACAACTACCCCATGCGCCCCTACGACCAGGGGTTCCAGGAGGCCCTCGTCCACAAGGGCGGCGGCCTCTGCCAGCCCTCCGACTTCCCCGGCTGCCCTGGCTACTTCGGCCCCGTCCTCGACCGCAACGGCAAGCCCGAAAAGACCACGGGCTACTGCACCGACGTCTACACCGACGCGGCGCTGAAGTTCATCGAGGCGAACAAGGACAAGCCCTGGCTCTGCTACCACGCCACCAACGCCCCCCACGTGCCGCTCCAGGTGCCCGACAAGTACGTGGAGCCCTACCGCAAGCTCGGCCTCGGCGAGAACACCGCGAAGGTCTACGGCATGGTGGCGAACCTCGACGAAAACGTCGGCCGCCTCCTCGCAAAGCTCGACGAGTTGAAGCTTGCGGAGAACACCATCGTCATCTTCCTGACCGACAACGGCCCCTGCCCGGCGACGCGCGAGAAGGGGCAGATACGCTTCAACGCCGGCCTCCGCGACCAGAAGGGGAGCGTCTACGACGGCGGAATCCGCGTCCCCTTCTTCCTCCGCTGGCCCGCGAGGGCCAAGGCCGGGCGGAAGCTCGACCCCATCGCGGCGCACATCGACCTGGTGCCCACCCTCGCCGCCGCCTGCGGCGCGCGCATGCCCGCCGACATCAAGCTCGACGGCTTGAATCTGCTGCCCCTCATCCTCGGCGAGAAGGCCCAATGGCCCGACCGCACCCTCTACGTCCAGTGGCACCGCGGGGACGAGCCGATCCTCTACCGCTCCTGCATGGCCCGCAGCCAGCGCTGGAAGCTGGTCAACGGCAAGGAGCTCTACGACATGGCCGCCGACCCCGGCGAGAAGAACAACGTCGCTGCCGACCACCCCGACGTCGTGGCCAAGATGCGCAAGGGCTACGAAGAATGGTTCAAGGACGTCTCCGCCACGCGCGGCTACGACCCGCCCCGCATCCTCCTGGGCGCGGCCCAGGAGAACCCCAGCCTGCTGACGCGGCAGGACTGGCGCGGCCCTCAGGCGGGCTGGAGCCCGACCTCCCTCGGCCACTGGGAGGCCAGCGTCGAGCGGGCCGGAAAGTACCGCATCCGCCTGCTCTTCGCGCCCGTGGACGCCGAGTCGTCGGTCCAGTGCTCCGTCGGCGCCGTGCGGGTCACAGCCATCGTGCCCAAAGGTGCGAAGGAGGCCACGCTCGAGGACGCCGCCCTCGAGGCCGGCGACGCCCGCCTCGAGGCCTGGGTCACTACTGGCGCCGCAACCGTGGGGGTTCACTATGTGGAGGTGAGAAGGCTGCCGTAGGCTCGAAGGCCGCAATCGTCGTCGTTGTCGTCGTCGTCCTCGTCCTCGAACTCTTGTGCGGAGAAAGCCGAAGATTCGACGACGACGACGAGGACGACGACGAGCACGAGGAGATACTACTCCGCGGTCAGCCGCTTCAGCAGGTCGAGCAGGTCGTTCAGGCGGTCGTCGGGGGCGAAGTCGAGGACGGCGCGCTGGCGCTCGCAGCCGCCCCAGCCGCCGCTGACGAGGCGCCAGCGCAGCACGCTGGGGTCGGCGACGCCGGGCAGGACCTTGGGCGGCTCGGGGAAGCGCACCTTCACGGTCATCATGCCCTCCTCCCAGCGGGCGTCGGTGGCGGCGAGCTGGGCCTTCCCCAGGTCGGCCCCGCCGAACGCCTGGGCGAGATACCATTCGTAGAAGACCTCGGCACGCCGCGGCGAGAGCCAGGGGTTCGGCTCGGCGTGCGACACGATGGCGTGGAGGAGGTGCGCGACGTACTCCGGGCTGCGCGAGCTGTGCTTCTTGACGTAGACGAACACCTCGTCGAGGTTTCGGAAGCCGTGCGACTGTGCGTTCTTGAGTCCCTGAGCTCCGGCGCCGCGCATGCACTGGCGGAGCTTCTCCTCGACCTCCGCGTAGCGGGCGGAGTTGGCCTTGAGGAACCTGTCCACCACCCGCGCGTAGTCCTTGTCGGCCAGAAGGCGCAGGAACTCGCGGCTCTGCCCGACCACGGCGTCCACCTCGGGGGCCGTCTCGCCCTTGCACGGCCCGATGATGAGCACCGCCAGCACGCCCGCAACGACGACGGGCAGCGCGATGATCGGGAACCACGGGATGGGCCTGTGGCGGAGCCCCTCAGCGTAGAGGTCGAGCCCACAGTCCACGCAGAAGCGGCCTCGCCGCGGAAGCTCCGCCTTGCACTTCGGGCACTGGTTGGCCATCGTCCTCGCTCCTCTTAACCTCCCGAAGGTATTGGAACCTTCGGGAGGACGCTTGTGACCATCGCGCCACTAGGATACCAATCGTTCCGGCGTTGTCAAATGGCGGACCGGAGGGCTGGGCGAAAAAAAGTGGTGATTTTTCCGCGGAAAAGCGATTTTTGCTATTGACATCGCGCCCGAAAACCGGTAAACATAAGCGCATTCGAATCCCCAAGGGCCAGGGGGAGGGGTGGTGCCTGCCCGCAGGGGGTTGTGAGGCGGCGGTTCGGGGCAGCGCCCCCTCGCCCCATGAGCTGGAGTGCAAGCGAGGCTTGCGCCCGTGACAGCGGGGATGAATGGATGGGTGGATGGATGTCGGACAACCATCCATTCATCCACCCATCCATTCATCCCCTCAGGTTGCCGCGAATGGCCGCCTCGAAAAAAACTGTGTTGCGTTCTCAAAATCGTTTTGGTAGGATTGGGCACGTAAGCGGCTCAGTGTTGCCGCGCCCATTACTCTGGTTAGGAGCGTTCGGATGAGCGTTGAAGACGGCGAACCCCCGGGAAGTACCATCGGGGTGCTCAGCCCCCCCGCCCAGAACGGCGGGCTTGGTTCCGCCCGGTGGGGCCGTGTGAAGGCCCGCCAGCTTCTTCCCACCATTGAGCCACGCCTCGGCAGCCCGACACCCTCGGAGTCTCTGGTCCCCCAGCACCGCATCAGCGCGCGCTCGCGCGCTTTCCGCCGCCGCTTCTACCCGGAGGCGACCAACGCGGAGTGGTGCGACTGGCCCTGGCAGGTGCGCAACCGCATCGTGGACCTCGCGGGCATCGAGCGCGTGCTCCGCCTCTCGCAGGCCGAGCGCGCCGCACTGACCTGCCAGGGCCACATCCTGCCCGTCGCAATCACACCCTACTACATGAGCCTCCTGGACCCCGACGACCCGGCGCAGCCGCTGCGCCGCACCGTCATCCCCACGGAGGCGGAACTCCTTTTCTCGCCAGGCGAGGCGGAGGACCCGCTCGGCGAGGACAACCAGAGCCCCGTCAAGTGCCTGGTCCACCGCTACCCGGACCGCGTGCTCTTCCTCGTCACGCAGTTCTGCTCGGCCTATTGCCGCTTCTGCACGCGGTCACGGCTGGTGGGGTACAGGACCGGCGCGCCCTTCAGCACCGAGGAGTGGGAGCGGGCCATCGCCTACGTGGCCGCCACGCCCACGGTGCGCGACGTGCTGGTCTCCGGCGGCGACCCGCTCACGCTCTCCGACGAGCGGCTCGACTGGTTGCTCGCGCGCCTGCGGGCCATCGAGCACGTGGAGATCATCCGGCTCGGCACAAAGGCGCCCGCCGTCCTACCACAGCGCGTCACCCCCGCGCTCATCCGCGTCCTGCGGAAATACCACCCCCTCTGGCTGAGCCTGCACTTCACCCACCCGGACGAGTTGACGCCCGAGGCGGCGCTCGCCTGCAACCGCCTGGCCGATGCCGGCATCCCGCTGGGCAGCCAGACCGTCCTCCTGGCCGGGGTGAACGACTCGGTCGAGACGATGAAGCAGCTCGTCCACGGCCTGATGAAGGTGCGGGTGCGCCCCTACTACCTCTACCAGTGCGACCCGATCCCGGGCAGCGCGCACTTCCGCACCCCCGTCGAGAAGGGCCTCGAGGTCATCCAGGGCCTCCGCGGGCACACCACCGGCTACGCCGTGCCGACCTACGTCATCGACGCCCCCGGCGGCGGCGGAAAGATCCCGCTACTGCCCAACTACGTGGTCGCCCACGATGGCGCCGGCCTGCTCCTCCGCAACTACCAGGGCAAGCAGTTCTGCTACCCTGACACTGCGCCTTGTCTAGCGCCACGGACCGAGGGCCGCCCGGACTGAGCACAATCGAGAGAGAGTGTTCCTGTGATGCATGCGCGAGCCACAGCGTGCCGACGGCAGTTCGGGGAGCGCCCGCGGTTCTCCTGAAACGCTAGGCACGATTTCGGCCGGTGGAGTGAGTGATAGGGGTAGCCGCCCTGACTCCGGAACCACAAGCGGTGGTGTACGCAGGGGCAGCAGAACCGACGCGGACAGGTGCGCAGAGCGATGGGGCAATGCACCCCTTGACTCAGCTCGCCGCCAGTACTATAGTTCCCGCTCACCATCGCGCCAGCCATCTTCCTCTCTGGAGCGAGTGTATGGCCTTGCGGATTCGACCCCTCGTAGTGCATGGCTACCTCTTTTCAACCTGCGGTCGCGAGAAGAACTCCCTGATTTGGCGTGCCCTGAGGGAGCGCTTCAAATCCACGCCAGGATCGAGATGGCGGCAAGTCTTCGCGCTGGGGCGGTTCGATTTCGCAGTCCTGCGATTGGCAGAGAAGCTCTATGGGAGTGACCTCCTCCTCCTCAAGGACGGGTTCGTCCTCGGTACCGAAGACGTGGTCGAGTGCGCTTGGTACCTGTGGGACGTGACCAATGACGAGCACACCCGTGCCGAGCTAATGCATCAACAGGAAACGGAGTGGCGCGGGCTTTGGGACATTGAACTGCCGATCCTCGCCCTCATGTTCTTGGTTCCGAACCCGCAGTGGATCGGGGCCAAGGTCACGCCGAAGGAACTAGCACTACAACGCTAGAAAACATTGAAGCACTTCCTGAGTTGGGACAGTTTGATGCCTCGTAGTCTGAGTTCACGACGCCGCCGCTTGCAGTGGCCACGATCGGCCCGCTGGTTAGACTCCTGCCAGTA
>VGYW01000148.1 GCA_016872875.1 Planctomycetota bacterium
TGGATGGGTGGATGAATGGATGAATGTAAGAGCCGAGCGCTCTTTCCTCTCTGACATCCATCCATTCATCCAATCATCCATACATCCCTTTCCCCAAGGGTTGGCATGCCGTCTGAAGAACTGGCTCATCTCCGGCTCATGAAGCTCATCCGCGCGTTCGAGGAGCGGGTGGACCGCCTGTTCGTCGAGGCGCGAATCCACGGGACCACCCACCTGTGCGTGGGCCAGGAGGCGATTCCAGTGGGGGCTTGCGCGGCGGTGAGGCCGTCCGACCTGGCGGGCGGCAGCCATCGCAGCCACGGCCTCGCACTCGCGAAGGGGCTGCGCGCCGACCGCCTCATGGCCGAACTGCTCGGACGCCGCGACGGCTACTGCCTGGGCAAGGGCGGCACGCAGCACGTGGCAAGCCTCGAACACGGCTTCCTCGGCACGAACGGCATCACGGGCGGCGGGATCCCCATCGCCACGGGTGCCGCACTCACCGCGAAGCTCCGACGCACCGGCCAGGTCGTCCTCTCCTTCTTCGGCGACGGGGCGACGAACCAGGGCACGTTCCACGAATCGCTCAACATGGCCGCCATCTGGCGACTTCCCATCGTCTACGTTTGCGAGAACAACCTCTACGCGATGTCCACCCCGATCCGCGAGGCGACGGCGGTCGAGCGCCTCTCCGTGCGGGCCGCGGCCTACGGGATGCCTGGGGAGACGCACGACGGCAACGACGTGCTGGAGGTTCGGGCCGCGGTCGCCCGTGCCGCCGAGCGTGCGCGCTCGGGCGGCGGCCCGACCCTCCTCGAGTTCACGACCTACCGCCACCACGGCCACTCGAAGAGCGACGAACGCGAGTACCGCTCCCGCGAGGAAGAGAAGTGCTGGCTGGACCTCGACCCGATCCTGCGTTCCGAGCGGCGGCTCGCGGGGGCCGGCGAGCTCCCGCCCGAGGCTCTGAAGGCGATGAACGCGGATGTTGCCGCGGAGATCGAGGCCGCGGTGGCCTTCGCCGAGGCCAGCCCGCCGCTGGAACCGAGTCTGGCTGCCGAGGGGGTTTACGCGGAATGAAGAGGATGAATGGATGTGTGGATGAATGGATGATTGCCAGAGAGCACGGTCTTCTCATTCATCCACTCATCCATTCATCCATTCATCCCCTCATCGTTGTGTCACGAGGCGCTGGATGGTAGTCTCCTACGCCGACGCAATCCGCAGCGCGCTGATCGAGGAGATGAAGCGCGACGAGCGGGTGATCCTGATGGGCGAGGACATTGCGCTCTACGGCGGCGCATTCCGCGTCACGCGCGGCCTCGTCAAGCGGTTCGGCCCCGAGCGGGTCATCAACACGCCGATCTCCGAGAACAGCTTCGTCGGCGTCGCGGTCGGGGCCGCGCTCACGGGCTTGCGGCCGGTGGTGGAGCTGATGTTCATGGACTTTATCGCCCTGGCGATGGACCAGATCGCCAACCACGCGGCGAAGCTGCACTACATCTACGGCGGGCAGGCGCGGGTGCCGCTGGTGCTCCGCACGCCGGCGGGCGCCGGGCGCGGCTACGGGGCCAGCCACTCGCAGAGCCTCGAGGCCTGGTTCGTCCACACCCCCGGCCTCAAAGTCGTCGCGCCCGCCACGCCCCGCGACGCCCACGGCCTCCTCAAGGCCGCCATCCGCGACGACAATCCCGTGCTCTTCATCGAAAACAAGCTCCTCTACGGCGTCAAGGGCGAGGTGCCCGACCCCGACGAGGTGCTGCCGATCGGCCGCGCCGCCGTGGTTCGAGAGGGGAGCGACGTGACCCTCATCGCGTATTCGCGCATGACGACATTGGCGCTCGACGCAGCGGCGCGGCTGGAAGAGCGCGGCATCAGTTGCGAGGTCCTCGACCTCCGCTCCCTCGCCCCGCTCGATGAGGATGCGGTTCTCGCATCCGTCGCCAGAACATCGCGGGCCGTCATCATAGAAGAAGACACCTGCCGCGGCGGGGTGGGGGCCGAGGTGGCCGCGATCATCGCCGACTGCTGCTTCGAGCAGCTCGACTCCCCCATCCGCCGCGTGGCGTGCGCTGATGCTCCGATCCCATGTAGCCCCACCCTGGAGCAGGCCATCCTGCCCTCGGTGGAGAAGATCGTTGCCGCTGTGGAGAGTCTGATTTAGATGATTACCAAAGTGATCATGCCCAAGCTTGCCGCGAACATCGAGGAGGCAACCGTGGGCCGTTGGCTCAAGCAGGAGGGGGAGCCCGTGGCGGCCGGCGAGCTCCTCTTCGAGGCGATCACGGACAAGGCGGCGGTGGAGGTGAAGGCCGAAGGCTCCGGCATCCTCCGAAAGGTCCTCGCCAAGGAGAACAGCGTGGTGCCGGTGGGTCAGGCGATCGCGCTGATCGCGGAGCCCGATGAGGCGCTGCCCGACGTTGAGGCCCTCCGCGCCGCGCCCAAGCCGGCCGAGGCGCCAGAGGTCAAGGCATCGTTCGGCGCGCGGCGCCTTGCCAAAGAGCTCGGGGTTGAGCTCGCGGCGATTGCCCCCTCGCGGCCGGATGGGCGGCTCACCGAGGAGGACGTGCGTCGTGCCGCCGCCAAGGCCCCAGGGGTGCCGCTCCTCGACCGCGTGCCGCTCTCGCCCCTCAAGCGCGCCGTGGCCAGCCACCTCGCGCGCATCGCGCACCAGGTGGTCCCCGCCTTCGTGACGCTGGAGGCCAACTTCACGGCGGTCAAGCGCGCGCTCCCGTCCTTGAGCGAGCAGGCCGGCCTGCCGGTCCACGCCCGCGACGTGGTGGTCCATCTCGCGGCGCGGCTCCTCCCCCAGCATCCGCTACTGAACGCATGCTTCAGCGACGACGCGATACTCCTCTACGAGCCGGTGAACATCGGGCTGGCCTTCGACGTCGAGCCAGACAGCTCGGTGGTGGTGCCGGTCATCCGCAGCGCGGACAAGAAGACCCTGGCCGAGATTGCACGCGAGGCGGCCACGCTGGCCGAGCACGCGCAGAGCCACCACCTCGACCTCGCGGAGCTGGCCGACGCCACGTTCACCGTGGCCGACCAGAGCGGGCTGGAGATCGACAACTTCGTGCCCATCGTCAACGAGCGGCAGAGCGCCATCCTGGGCCTCGGCTCCGTGCGGCGCCGAGCCGTCCCCCGCGACCAGGCCGTCGCCGTCGCTCAGACCGCCAACCTCGCCGTCACCTTCGACCACAGGGTGCTCAACGCCACCGCTGCCGCCCGCTTCCTCCACGCCCTGAAGGACGCCATCGAGCGCTTCGCCCCCACGGGCGTCCTGTGAGGAACCATGCGCGTCTTCCTCGTGCGGCCATCGGACAATGGGAACTACGGTCTCGAGGCGGCCCTTGCGGGCGCCCAGAGGCCGCTCGAAGAGCTCCACGTCGCGCTCTTTCGCGGCCTGAGGGTGCCGCTGGAGCCTCTGAGCTTCGCGCCCAGGGACGCCGGGCTTGCGAATCTGAGCCGCTACGATCTGGTGATCCTCGCGGGGCTTGACCCGGTGGTTCTCAAAGCGGAGGAGCAGTTGGCGCTCGCCGCATTCGTCGAGCGGGGCGGCGGGCTGATGCTCCTGGGCGGCAGCCACAGCCTTGGGAACGCCGAGGGCACCTATCTCCTCCTCGAACGGGCGCTCCCGGCGCGGGTGCTGAGGGGGCTCGACGTCGAGGTGGACGCGATGCCCACCCCGTCGTCGCACCCGATAGGCCGCGGCCTGCCCACGCCGCTCGGCTACGTGCGGAAGGTCCACCCCATCGAGCCCAGGCCCGAGGCCGAGGTCGTCATGCGGGCGGACGCCCTCCCCCTCGTGGTCGCCGGCGAGCACGGCTACGGCCGCGTCGTCATGGTCGCCTCCTACCCCGAGTGCGACGAGACGGAGTACGGCTGGTTCTTCACGGGCGACGCCTTCGACGACTTCTTCCGCAACGCCGTGGCCTGGCTGCGCAAGGAGCAGGCCCCCGCCTGGTTCGAGAGCTTCTCCCTCCCAAACCGCCAAGTGGTCACTGGCAACGAGGAGTTCGGCCGCATCAAGCTCGGAAGCTCCGAACCCACCGAGCTCCAGTTGCGAACGCGCCTCACCACGGCCTCCGGCCGCCTCGTCTTCGAGAATGTCCCTTCTCACGCATCACGCATCACGCATCACTCCGACTGCGTCTTCTCCTTCCGCGTCCCCGACGACCCGAAGGTGCGCGGGCTGCACTATGTCGCGGTCATCCTCGCCGACCGCGAGGGGCGCGAGCTTGCGCGGCGCGACGTGGCGGTGGAGGTCATCAACCCCACCCGCCTCGCAGTCGAGTTCGAGTACGGGCGAAGGGCCCTCGCCCCAGGGGAGGCCGCGGGGCTTCGCATCAAGACGGCGAGCGACCTCAAGGAGCCGCCCGCGGAGCTCGCACTCGACCTCTCCGTGCTCGACGAGGACGGGCAGCCAGTCCTCGCCCCGCGGCGGCGGCTTGTGAGGCGCAGGGACGCCGCCTACGAGGAGCTCGACGTGTCGCTTCCCCTCCCCCGCCTGCGCCCCGGGCGCTACCACCTCAAAGCTGAGTTGCGCGTGGGCGAGGGGCTTGCCGACGTGGCCGACGAGGAGCTCTTCGTCGTCCCTCACGCCGCGGCCAGCGATGCGTTCCTGCTCATCGCCGACGGCGGCTACCACCTCGACCGCGCGACCACCGAGCACGCGGTGAAGCAGCTCGCGGAGGCGGGCGTGAGCGCCCTCTCGCTCCCTGGCCCGCCGCTCCAACGGGTCGGCGAAATGCCGCACCGCGACGCGATGCTGGCCTACGCCGAGGAGCGTGCGGCGCGGGCCGGCCTGGGGCTCGTCCACCATCGCCGCGGCCTGCTCCCCGGGCTGAGCCCAGCCGCGCCCCTCGCGCCCTGCCCCTTGACGCCCGACTTCCGCCACGCGCTCGAAGGCCAGATGAGGCCGCTCCTCACCGCCGCGGCACGCGTGCCCGGCCTCCTGTTCCACGAGGCCGCGCCGCGGATGGCGGTGAGCCACGCGCAGCAGTGCCGCTGTCACGCCTGCCAGGCCGCCTACAAGCGGAACCTCGGCGTGGACATGCCGGCCGGGGAGCCGGCTTCGTTGGACCTCGGGCAACGCAGGGAGCTGGCCTCGTTCGTGACCTCATACTGGTGGCACGCGCTCTCGGCCGCGCAGAAGCTCCGCGACGAGGCGGCGCCTGGGGTGAAGCTGTCGCTTGGCTTCGACGCCTCCGCCTTCCTGCGCGACGGCCCGCAGGCCCCCTTCTCCGACCCCCTGGTGTGGGCGCGGGCCGCCGACGCCCTGGAGGTGGCGCCTGAGGGCGACATCGCCCGCTACCGCCTCTCCCTGATGGGCCACCACGCGGCCGCCGCCGGCCTCGGCAAGCGCCTCGGCGCGCAATTCGACATCGCCGAGGACTCCCTGCCCCCTGCCGAGGCCGCCTACACCGCCATCGCGTGCGGCGCCTCCTGGCTCCGCGTGGCCGAGAACCCGCGCTTCCTCTTCGCCAGCCGCCAGCCACCCCTGCCGGAGGCCCTGGGCGGCCTCTTCGAGCAGTTGGCTCGCGTAGCGCCGCTCCTGGCCCACTCGGTCCGTCCACCCGCCCGCGCCGCGCTCATCTTCCCCTTCACCGAGGCCGCCGTGAATGGCAACCGCAACGTGCTCGCGGCCTTCGAGCTCCTACGGGCCGCGGTGGGCGAGGTGGACCTCCTGCACGAGCGGCTGGCGACCGGCGAGGGCCTGGCGCCCTATCGCCTCCTGGCCCTCCTCGGCGCGGAGATGCTCCCAAAGCGAGTGGGCGCGGCGCTCGTCCAATTCGTCGAGCAGGGCGGCCTCCTCCTTGCCGATAACTCGGAGCTGCGCGACGAGGACGGCCAGCCGCTCGCCTGGCCCGAGGGCTTCTTCGGGGCGTCCGAGACGCCCCTGTTCGAGGCCATCACGGTCAGGCGGCGACGCTTCAGCGCTGGCCGGACCATGCTCTTCTCGCGCGACATCGTGGCGGCCCACCGCCGCGCCGTCGAAACACGCGACCCCGTAGCCCAGCGCGAGCTGGCGCGCGCGGTCCAGGAAGCTGCTGCTGAGCAGGGCGTGCACCCGCGGGCGCGGGCCCTCGACCCCGAGGTCGAGCTCGGCCTGCGCGTAGCAGGCCAGACCTGGCTCCTTGTGGCCGTGAACCACAGCGACACGCCGATCCAGACGCGGGTGGAGCTTGACCCCCAGGCTGTTCCCACGGCTTGCGCCTTCGACCTCGCGGAGCGCGGAGGCCCCGCCCACGACGTTGCCGTCAGCCTGGGGCCACGCGATGGCGGCGTGTGGGCGCTCTACCCCGAGCGGCCCTTCACCCTCCGGCTCGAAGCCCCCGAGGCCATCCAGCGCCACGGCGGCGCCATGCGCTACAGAGTCCTCGTCCTCAACGAATCGGGCCAGCCCGCACGGGGCAACCACATCGTTCATGTCTCCATCACCGACCCCACCGGCGTCGAGCGCCCCGAGCTTGGCGGCGAGCGGCTCAGCACCGATGGCGTCATTGAGGTCTCCGAGCCATTGGCCGCCAACGAGCGCCTCGGCCAATGGGCCATCGCCGTCACAGACCCCTTGACCCGCCGCGTCGTGCGCCGCAGCTTCGAGGTGACTGGTCGTTCGGGAACTGTTGACTGAAATCGGCAATCGGAGATTGGAAATCGGAAATCTGACATGAGCCTCTCAAGCGAAATCGCGGCCAACCTCAGCGGCTACTCGAAGGCCATGTACGCCACCTGGTTCTTTTACCGCCCCGCGCGCATGCTCCTCGACGCCGGCGAGGGGGTGAGCGCGGCGATGGCGAACTTCGTCTTCGCCATCGAGAAGGTCTTCCTCAGCCACGGCCACTACGACCACATCGGCGGGCTCCCCGGCCTCCTCCAGTCGCGCCGCTCGGCGCGCGGCGACAAGGAGAAGCCCCTCGAGGTCTACTACCCCGATGCCGACCCCCTCATCGCCGCCCAACGCCAATACGTCGAGGCGCTCATGTACCGCTCCGGCTACGACCTCTCCTGGCACGCGGTGGAGCCGGGCCAGCGGGTGCCCCTGGGCGCAGGGCGCGGCCGCGGCTACCTCGTCCCCTTCCGCGCCCGACACGTCGGCCGCTCGACCGCCCTCGCCTTCAACGTGATGGAGGAGCGCAAGCGCCTCAAGCCGCAATACGCCGGCCTCTCCGAGCAGGAGCTCGCCCAGCTCGCCCGCTCCGTCCCGCGCACGGAGCTAAGCGAGACCTACGAGAAAATCCTCCTCGCCTACAGCGGCGACTCCATGCCCCTCGACCCCGCGGTGGTTCAGGACGCCGAGGTGCTCATGCACGACGCCACGTTTCTAGCCCCGGCGGACCGCGACGCCCCGGCCCACGCCACCGTGGAGGAGGCCATCCGCGTCGCCGTAGCCGCCCGCGTGAGACTCCTCATCCTCTTCCACCTCTCCTCGCGCTACCCCGCTCAGGAGGCCGTGCGGCGGACGCGCGAGCTGGCCGACGCCCTTGCCCCAGGGCTGCCCATCCTCCTCTTCCGCTCCGCAAGGAAGCTCTGGGTCGCCGGCGCGCCCGAAGGGCAAACGACCGGGTAGGGCCTCCGGTCGTGACTCGTGCGCGCCTTGCGCGCATGTGGCAGAAGGAATGTTGAATGTCGAACGCTGAATGTTGAATGTCGAATGACGAACCTAGCCAGGAGTCCGCTCCGCTCTTCGCAGTTCGACATTCAATATTCGATATTCAGCATTCATCATTCGATACTCCGGCCCTTTGGTTGCGGCCACAGGCCGCCTGAAGACAAGGCGAACAATGGCCCACCCCGCGGTGCTATGGGACAAACTCGAGGGCGGCGCGGTGCGCTGCCGCGTGTGTCGGCGGCGATGCGCCATCGCGCCGGGCAAACGCGGCTTCTGCCTCACACGCGAGAACCGGGGCGGCGAACTTGTCTCGCTCACCTACGGCGCGGTGGCAGCGCTTCACGTCTCGCCCATCGAGGTCAAGCCGCTCTTCCACTTCCTCCCAGGCTCCCAATGGCTTTCGATGGGCAGCCTCGGCTGCAACTTCCGCTGCCCAGGCTGCCAGAACTGGGAGCTCGCCCACGCGCGGGTGGACGCCAACGACCGCTCCGTGGAGATGATCGCGCCGGCCCGCCTGGTCGAGCTGGCCATCGAGCGGCGGTGCCTGGGACTCTCCTGGACCTATAACGAGCCGACGCTCTGGCTCGAGTACACCATCGAGGCGAGCCGACTGGGGCGCGCGCGCGGCCTCCTCGCCAACTACGTGACCAACGGCTACATCACGCCCGAGGCCCTCGACCTCCTCGCCCCGGTCCTCGACGCCTACCGCGTGGACATCAAGGCGTTCGACCGCGAGGCCTACCTGCGCCTCGCCAACATCGCCGACTTCGACGGCGTCCTCGACTCCGCCGAGCGGGCCAAGAAGCTCCACCGCCTCCACGTCGAGTGCGTCACAAACATCGTCCCAGGCATCAACGACGACGATGCCCAGCTTG
Source organism: Planctomycetota bacterium (assembly GCA_016872875.1). The sequence goes on from VGYW01000148.1 coordinate 8,470, forward strand.
GCGGACTCGCCCGCTGGATCGCCGGGACACTCGGGCATGACACCCCCTGGCACGTCACGCGTTTCATCCCGCACCTGGACCTCCGGCACCTGCCGCCGACGCCCGTAGCAACCCTCGAGCGCGCCGCGGCCATTGGCGCACAGAGCGGCCTCCACTACGTCTACGTGGGAAACGTGACCGGCCATCCCGCCGAGAACACCCGCTGCCACGCTTGCGGCTCACCCCTCGTCCAACGATGGAACCACACCGTAGTCCGCAACAGCATCACGAATGGGCAGTGTCCCCACTGCGGCGCGCCTGTCCCCGGGATATGGGCGCCGTAGCAGGCTCGCACAAGCCCGGGGTCTCCCGCCGTGAGACCGCCACGCGGTTTCCCCATCACGCCACCACAGGTGATTGGCGACAGCGCGCGAGGGGCCGCCGCAGGTCCCCTCGCGTCTCCAGGAGAATGTTCCGCACTTGTACAAGTGTGGAATCATCTCCAAGCGCCCTTGCCAACAGCAAGGCGGTCCGACAGCAGGGATCCCGGCCATCCCATAGCGGTCACTAACCGCCTCATTGAGAAGAGGCACCCTCGAACGACCATTCCACACTTGTACAAGTGTGGAACAGTCTCCCGGCGCCCTTGCCACCAGCAAGGCGGTCCGACAGCAGGGATCCCGGCCGGCCGATAGTGGTCGCTAACCGCCTCATTGAGAGGTGGCACCTTCGAACGACCATTCCACACTTGTACAAGTGTGGAATGATCTCCCGGCGCCCTTGCCACCAGCAAAGCGGTCCGACAGCAGGGATCCCGGCCACCCGATAGTGGTCGCTAACCGCCTCATTGAGAGGAGGCACCTTCGAACGATCATTCCACACTTGTACAAGTATGGAATGGCCTCCCGTCGCCCTTGCCACCAGCAAAGCGGTCCGACAGCAGGCATCCCGGCCAGCCGATAGTGGTCGCTAACCGCCTCATTGAGAGGTGGCACCTTCGAACGATCGTTCCATACTTGTACAAGTGTGGAATGGTCTCCCGGCGCCCTTGCCACCAGCAAAGCAGTCCGACAGCGGGGATCCCGGCCAGCCGATAGTGGTCACTAACCGCCTCATTGAGAGGTGGCACCTTCGAACGACCATTCCATACTTGTACAAGTGTGGAATGATCTCCCGGCACCCTTGCCACCAGCAAAGCGGTCCGACAGCAGGCATCCCGGCCAGCCGATAGTGGTCGCTAACCGCCTCATTGAGAGGTGGCACCTTCGAACGATCGTTCCATACTTGTACAAGTGTGGAATGGCCTCCCGGCGCCCTTGCCACCAGCAAAGCGGTCCGACAGCAGGGATCCCGGCCGGCCGATAGTGGTCACTAACCGCCTCATTGAGAGGTGGCACCTTCGAACGACCATTCCACACTTGTACAAGTGTGGAATGGTCTCCCGGCGCCCTTGCCACCAGCAAAGCGGTCCGACAGCAGGGATCCCGGCCGGCCGATAGTGGTCACTAACCGCCTCATTGAGAAGAGGCACCTTCGAATGACCATTCCACACTTGTACAAGTCTGGAATGGTCTCCCGGCGCCCTTGCCACTAGCAAAGCGGTCCGACAGCAGGGATCCCGGCCAGCCGATAGTGGTCACTAACCGCCTCATTGAGAAGAGGCACCTTCGAATGACCATTCCATACTTGTACAAGTCTGGAATGGTCTCCCGGCGCCCTTGCCACTAGCAAAGCGGTCCGACAGCAGGGATCCCGGCCAGCCGATAGTGGTCGCTAACCGCCCGATTGAGAAGAGACACCTGCGAACGACTATTCCACACTTGTACAAGTATGGAACGAGCGCCCCACCGCCGCAATCAATCGGAGAAACGGATAGCGGGCTTCCAGCCGCCGTGGTGGCACACTCAGAATGGGGCACCGCATGCCGAATGTGCCCACAAGCGCACTGCGGCAGATGACCTGTTTGAGAGATGGCGGCTGTTGTGATATAGTACAGGCCGGGCGAGCGATGGCTGTTCGTCCTCCTTTCTCGCTTGCCTTGCGGGTGTCTGTGGGGAATGAGTGCATGTGTGCATGTGTGGATGAGTGCCAGACAATCACCCTTTCACCCACACTCCCATCCATCCTCTCTGTTCGCGGTGCAGCGCCGCGGCGGGGCGTGTGGTGCGCCGGACCCTTGCAGGTGCGAATCGTCCTGGCATACATGTTCGCCTCGTGGGGGGCCATCGGCCTCGCCGCGGCGCCGCGCCCGCTGGGGCCGCCGAAGGTGCTCCTGCACGTCCCCTTCGACGGCACGACGGAGGCCGCCTTCTCCGTCACGGGACGCCTCAAGGCCTCCTACCTCCATGCGGCCTACCGGCCGGGCGTGAAGGCCCAGGGGGCCGAGCTCGGCTCCGACCGGTTTCCCTCTGGCATCGTCCTGCCCTGCCGTGGCCTGCTCGACAAGGCCCGCGGCAGCATCGAGCTCTGGTACATGCCCCTCTGGGACCCCGCCAACCCGACTCAGCAGTCCACGACCCGCACGCTTGCGACCGACGAGAAGCCCTCGGGCGCCGCGGGGCACTTCTGGCTCGTCGCCGAGCGCGGCTCCATCATCTTCGGCCTACAGGCCCAGCAGGCCGCGAGCGTGTCCGCCCCGGTCCGCCGCTGGCGGCCGGAGACCTGGCACCACATCGTCGCCGCCTGGGACGCCGATTCGGGCATCAAGCTCTTCCTCGACGGCGAGCGGGTGGCGGAGCAGGAGGCGAACTGGGTGCTCCCGCAGTCGGAGCTGCTCTACGTCGGGGCCGACCGCAGCGGCGGCTTCCGCGCCGACGGCCTCTTCGACGAACTGCGGCTCTACGACCGCGCCCTCACTCCCACCGAGGCCGAGCTCGCCTTCATCCACAACCTCAAGGCCGACAACGCTCCGGCCCGCGAGGAAGCCGCCGAGCCCAGGCGCCCCGAGCCCAAGCCGCCGCGCCTCACCTTCCACGCGAGCTTCGACAACGTGCTCGAGGCCCAGACCGCGGCCGGGAGCGCGCGGCCCGTCGCCGCCGAGGGGGCGCGTTTCGCCAAGGGCGTCCTCGGCCAGGCACTCGTCGCCGGCTCCGGCCTCAACCTCGCCTACGCCTTCGAGCGCAACGTCTCGCGGGATTCCGGGGCGCTGAGCCTCTGGGCCGCCTCGCTGCCCGAGCGGCGGCTCTGGCGTGGCGTGCTTCTGAGCGACGACCTCTTCGCTGCCGACCCCCAGAGGGTCAGCCCTGGCTCCCTCGCCCTGTGGCTCGACCGCGAGGGGGAGAACCGCGGCATCTTCAGCCTCTGGCCCCTCGCCTTCAGCCAGCCGCTCCCGCGCTGGGACGAGCGCGACTGGTTCCACTTCGCCGCCTCCTGGCGCAGGGGCGAGCAGGCCGTCTTCTACGTCAACGGCCGCGAGGTCGGCCGCGCCGGCGGTCCCCAGGCCACCTGGGGCACTGGCCTCCCGAAGCGCCTCCACGTCGGCTCACTCGCCGGACGCATCGCCGCCGGCGCGCTCCTCGACGACCTCCGCTTCTACGACGCCCCGCTCCCGCGCGAGCAGGTCCAGAAGCAGGCATTCCAGTTCCTCCTCCCCTTCGTCCTCCAGCTCGGTCGCACGCTCTACGAGCGGGGCGCCGCCGCCGAGCTTCTCGCGCGCTTCTACAACCCGCTCGACGAGAAGGCGGCGTTCCGCCTCACCGTGCGCGTGCTCAGTCCCGCGGGGACAGAGGTTGCCCGCGCCGAGGCCCCGCTCGAGGCCCCGCCGCGCGACTGGGCACGCCTCCGCATCCCGCTCCCCGCCGAGGGGCTGGCCGCCGAGGGGCTCTACGAGGTGGTCACAGCCTGCGAAGGCCGCCTCTCCTGCCCCAGGGCGTTCTTCCTCGTCGTCGCCCCGGAGCCCGAGCCCGCGGGCGCGGAAGCTGCCCCCAAGCTCGAACTCGTCGAGACGATTGAGTGTGCGAAGCGGCTGACTCGCGACGCCTTCTGCGAATCGGGCGGCGCGCGCCTCGTGAGGATCGGGACGGGCGCCGACGCCTACGTGGAGGCCGGGGCATACCCCGACGCCAGGTTCGCCTTCAGGTTCGCCGTCGCAAACCCCGGCGTCCCCCACGTCGCCGTCGTCACCTACCCGGCCGACCGCGTCCGCAGCGCCGAGATCATCATGACCTCGCGCCGCTACCCCTCCTCGCGCGACGTGGCGACCGGTTACTTCGTGGACCAGGCCGACGCCCTCGATCAGCGGATGGTCGAGCTTCCCATCTACTTCTGGCCGCGCGAGCGGGACAACGCTCTCATCTTCCGCACACTCTCCGCGGGCCAGCCCGCCGCCTGCGCAAGGGTCGTCGTCCGACAGTTCCCTGGCCGCCTCCCGCCCGCGAGCGCCGAGGCGCCCAAGGACGGCGGCAGGACCTTCGGAGTCCACTGGGACGACCCAGCCGTCCCCCTCCAGTTCGGCGCGCCCGGCCAGCGCCCGCACGAGGTCTACGAGAGCTTCCGCCGCCTCACCGACTACATGCTCTTCACCGGCCAGCGCCTCCTCTGCTACCCGGTCGTCTGGCACGCGGGGCTCCTCTACCCCTCCGAGAGCGAGGAGTTCCGCCTCGGAGCCGGCGCCGAGGCGCACCCCGCCGATTGGCTCGAATACCTCCTCCACCTCTGCGAGCGGCGCGGCATCCAGTTCCTCCCTGAGATCATCTTCGACGACACGGTTGCCCTCTCCAACGCCTTCGGCGCGCAGACCTTCGAGGAGGTCGCCGCCGGCGCCCCCACCGCCCGAATGGTCGCCTGGGACGATACGCTCGCCCGCGGCGGGCCGGGCGAGCTCCCCAAGTACAACCCCCTCCATCCCGCCGTCCGAGCCTCCCTCCTCGACCGCGTGACCGACATCGTCGAACGCTACGGCAAGTCCCCTGCCCTACTCGGCGTCTCCGTCCACCTCGGAGCCGGACAGTCCACCTGGTTCGGCTCCATCCAGTGCGGCTACGACGACGCGACGGTGGCCGACTTCGTGAAGGAGGAGAAATTCGAGCTCCCCGAGGGCAAGTCAGGCCCAACCCGCTTCTCCGAGCGCGCCAGGTGGATTCTCGCCAACAAGCTCGACCAGTGGGTGGCCTTCCGCTGCCGAAAGCTCCGAGCCGTCTACGGCGACCTCGCCAGCCGAGTCGAGAGCAAGCGCCCCGGCCTCAAGCTCTTCCTCACCGTCGGCCTGCCCGACAGCATGAGCTGGAACCCGCTCCTGAACCTCACGACGCTCGCCAACCGCCAGCTCTCTCTCGACGCCCTCTGCCGCGAGGCCGGCCTCGACCCCGCCCTCTACAGGGACCGCCCGGCCAACCTCATCCTCCGCAGGGCGACCTTCCCCAACGACGACCGCTCCCTCGCCTACCGCTTCATGGGCATGGGGCCGAACCCGCACCCCGTCCTTGCGCGCGACCTGGCCTTCCTCAGCGAGGGCGCCGCCCCCTTCCTCGCCTTCCCGCGGACCGCCGTCGCCTCCTCCAACCGCTACTTCGAGTCGAGCGTCGGCGCCGTGCGCCCGCTTCCCGGCCTCTGGTGGCCCGAGCACCCCCTGCGGGCCTCCCATCCGACCCCAACTGGCAGGCGCTTCCTCGAACCCCTCGCCCACGCCGTCGCGGAGCTCGACTGCCTCTCCCTCACCATCGGCGGCGGCACGCTTGCCACCGCCGGCCACGAAGAGGCCATCCGCGACTTCGCCCGCGCCTTCCGCGCGCTCCCGCACGAACCCTTCAACACCGTCCTCGGAATGGCCGACCCCCTCTGCCTCAGGGAGCTCCTCATCCGCGACGGTCACTTCCTCTACCTCGTCAACAGGACGGGTTCCCCCCTCGACGCCTACGCCGCCTTCTCAGGCAAGGACGTCAAGCTGCGCGACTTCGTTGACCAGAAGGAGCTGGCGCTCGCCCACGCCGAGAACCGCCAGCTCCCCGTCGCGCTCCCCGCCGACTTCGTCTCCGAGCACGCCCTGCCCGAGGACGAAGGGCCGGCCCCCCGCGACCCAAACGCCACCCAGCCCGTCAGCGGAGCGCTCCTCCACGTCCGCCTCGAACCCTACCAGCTTCGCTCATATCGCGTCCTCACCACCGGCGCGCGAATCCAGTATGCCGGGGCGACCGTGCCCGACGCCTTTCGCGTCCGCCTCGCCCAGCGCATCGAGTCGGCAAAGGGCCTCGTCGCCCACAGCGCCGCCGGCGCCGAGGTCGTCGCCGCCGGCCGTGCCACCCTCGACCTCATCGCCCGAGCCTGGCGCAAGCGCGAGCTCGCGCGCGTGGAGTACCTCCTCGACAGCTACCCCCTCGCCCGCCTCCGCTGAGGGCACGCCTGCGCCGTGCCAAGGAGAGAAGCCGCGTGGCTAAGATCAACGCAAACGTCTTGGTCACCCGCCGCGTGCCCCAGCCGGCACTGGATATGCTCGCCGAGGCCTGCTCTCGCGTGGAGGTCAACCCCGACGACCGCGTGCTCGCACGCGAGGAGCTCCTCGCGGCGGTGAAGGGCCGCGACGCCGTGCTCTGCCTGCTCACCGACACGATTGACGCCGGCGTGCTCGACGCCGCGAAGGGGGCGCGGGTCTTCGCCAACTGCGCCGTGGGCTACAACAACATTGACGTTGCGGCGGCCACCGCACGCCGCATCGCCGTGACCAACACCCCCGGCGTCCTCACCGACGCGACGGCCGACCTCACCTGGGCGCTCCTCTTCGCCGTCGCTCGCCGCATTCCCGAGGGCGACCGCTACACCCGCGCCGGCCGCTTCAAGGGCTGGGCGCCCATGCTCATGCTCGGAGGCGACATCTCCGGCCGCACCCTCGGCATCATCGGCGCGGGACGCATCGGCACCGCCGTCGCCCTCCGCTCGCGCGGCTTCCGCATGCGAGTCCTCTACTTCGACAAGCTCCAGAACGAGGCCCTCGAACAGGCCGTCGACGCACAGCGCGTTGACCTCGATACTCTCCTCCGCGAGTCCGACTTCGTATCCGTCCATGTGAACCTCGATGCAGCGACTCACCACCTCATCGGCGCGCGCGAGCTGGCCATCATGAAGCCCACAGCCTACCTCCTCAACACGTCGCGCGGCCCAGTGGTGGACGAGAAGGCCCTGGTGGCGGCCCTTCGCGAGCGGCGCATCGCAGGGGCCGGCCTCGACGTCTTCGAGAACGAGCCCGAGCTGGCCCCCGGCCTTGCCGGGCTCGACAACGCGGTCATCCCGCCACACGTCGGCAGCGCCACCATCGGCACACGCACGAAGATGGCCACCCTCGCCGCCACCAACCTCCTCGCCGCACTCCGCGGCGAGAGGCCGCCGAACATTGTCAATCCAGAGGTCATGGCTCCCTCCCCCACTGGGAGAGCAGCAATGCAGACCTAAGGAGCCCATCGCGAAGCCCTTGATTTTCTGCCCCCACCGACCTTGCGTCGGTGGGGCAAGGGATTGGTAACTACCCACGATGCCCCTCACCCCCCTTCCCCCCTCTCCCTCCGCCCGCCAGGGGCGGGCGGAGGGAGAGGGGGGTGTAGGGCCGGGGCTTTGTTAGTTGCCAATCCTACGCCCCACCGACGCAAGGTCGGTGGGGGCAGGAACACGATATGGGTGTGCTCACGTCTGAATCGCTGCTGGGAGAGGGCCGGGGTGAGGGCTCCTGGACTAGGAAGGTGCTCTTGAAGCGCATCGCAATCTACGACACCACGCTCCGCGACGGCGCGCAGGCCGAGGCGGTCACGTTCTCGCTCACCGACAAGCTCGCCATCGCACACCGCCTCGACGAGTTCGGCGTGGACTACATCGAGGGCGGCTACCCGCTTTCGAACCCGAAGGACGCCGCGTTCTTCGCGGAGATTCGCAAGCGCCCGCTCCGCAGGGCGCGCGTCGTCGCCTTCGGAAACACCCGCCGCGCCAAGACAACCGCCGACCGCGACGACGGCCTCCGCTCCCTCTTGGAAGCAGGCACCGACGTCGTCGCCATCGTAGGCAAGGCCTGGGACCTCCACGTCCGCGAAGTCCTCCGCGTGACCCTCGACGACAACCTTGCGATGATCGCCGACTCGGTCGCGCACCTCAAGGCTCAGGGCCGCAAGGTCTTCTTCGACGCCGAGCACTTCTTCGACGGCTTCCGCCACAACCGCGACTACGCCCTCGCCTGCCTCCGCGCCGCCCAGGACGCCGCCGCCGACGCCATCGTGCTGTGCGACACCAACGGCGGCACCCTCACCGAGCCGCTCCGCGCCGCCGTCCGCACCGCACGCAAGGCCCTCAAGGCCGACCTCGGCATCCACACCCACGACGACGCGGGCCTCGCAGTCGCCAACTCCCTCGCCGCCGTCGAGGAGGGAGCCACACAGGTCCAGGGCACCATCAACGGCATCGGCGAACGGTGCGGGAACGTGGACCTCTGCGTCGTCATCCCCGACCTCGCCCTCAAGATGGGCTGCCAGGTCCTCGCGCCCAGCGCAATCGGCCAGCTCACCCGCCTCTCACGCTACGTCTACCAGGTCGCCAACCTCAACCTGCCGCTCAAGCAGCCCTACGTCGGCGCAAACGCCTTCGCCCACAAGGGCGGCCTCCACGTGGACGGCGTCCAGAAGAACGTCCTCACCTACGAGCACGTGGACCCCGCCGCGGTCGGCAACGAGCGCCGCATCCTCATCTCCGAGCTCTCCGGCACCGCAGCGATCATGGTCAAGGCCCGCAAGCTCGACGCGGGCATAGACCGCGCGACGAGCCGCCGCATCCTCGACGCCGTGCAGAACCTGGAGAACGAGGGCTACGAGTTCGAGGCCGCCGAGGCTTCCTTCCAGCTCCTCGTCCGCAAGCTCCTCGGCACACATCGCACCTTCTTCGACCTCCAGGGCTTCCGCGTCATCGTCGAGAAGCGCGGCGGCGACCGCGCGCCCATCAGCGAGGCAACCGTCAAGCTCAAGGTCCGCGGCAAGTCCCGCCTCACCGTCGGCGAGGGCGACGGCCCCGTCCACGCCCTCGACGTCGCCCTCCGAGCCGCACTTGAGGACGCCTACCCCGGCCTCAAGAAGGTGCGGCTCGTGGACTACAAGGTCCGCATCGTCAACCCCAAGGCCGCCACCGCCGCTCGAACCTGCGTCGTCATCGAGTCCACCGACGGCGACGCCGTCTGGGGCACCGTGGGGGTCAGCGACAACATCATCGAGGCCTCCTGGCAGGCCCTCGTGGACAGCATTGAATACGCCCTCCTCAAAGAAGACGACAAGGGCAAAGCTCCCGCTCTCTAGCTCGCGTCGTGGAAGACACGCCCAGGTAGAACTCGCCGCGGTCCCCTGGTCCCCATAAGGGCCTCCAGCGCCGCGCTTTCGCGCGAAAGCGCGACAATCGCTTCCGTACCTCCCCAAGTGTGGGATACGGCGCGGCGCCACAACGGCACCCAAGAGGCCCGCCACGCGCCAAAGTCCCTGCCGCCGGCTCGGCCAGCGCTGGTCCCACGGTCGCGATTGTCG
>VGYW01000149.1 GCA_016872875.1 Planctomycetota bacterium
TGGGGCGCCGGCCCGCGGGCCGGGCAGTATCTCTCCCTGGGGGCCAAGAGCCGCGCGCTCCTGCGCGGCAACCTCCAGGCCACCATCGCCGACGTCCGCGCCGTCGCACACCCCGTCCTGCGCCACCGCCTCGTCACAAACTACACCGCGTTGGCGGAGGGGGTGGAGGCGGATGACATCGTGGACAGACTGCTGGAACTCGTGCCCGAGACCCCAAAGGGGAAATGACTAATGACCAATGACCAATGACGCAATGGCTAGACCTGTTTCCTGTCCTGAATTGGTCATTGGGCATTGGGAATTGGTCATTCAGGGGCTTTGTCCGCCATGCGTTTCCTTGATCCGAAGATTCTGCGTGCCGTTGCGAACATCGAGCTTCGCGCGCGCCTGCTGGTGGAGGGGATGTACGCCTCGCGGCACCGCAGCCCGTTCTACGGCTTCAGCGTGGAGTTCGTGGACCACCGCGAGTACTCGCCCGGCGACGAGCCGCGGACGATTGACTGGAAGATGCTCGCCCGCACCGAGCGCTACTTCGTCAAGCGGTTCGAGATGGAGTCGAACATGAACGTCGTGTGCCTGCTCGACACGAGCCGCTCGATGGCCTACGGTGCGGCGGCGCGCGACAGGCTCACGAAGCTGGAGTACGCTAGCTACCTGGCCGCGTCGGTGGCCTTCCTCGCGCACCGGCAGCAGGACTCGCCCGGGCTGGCGACGTTCGGGGACGAGCTCCGCGAGTTTATCCCGCCCAAGCAGGGCCAGCGGCACCTCTACACGCTCCTGTCGCGCCTCGAGGCCATCGAGCCGCAGGGGCAGACCGCGCTCGCACGAGTCCTGGAGGCCATCGGCCGACGCCTCACCCGCCGCGGCATCGTGCTCCTCATCAGCGATTGCTACGGGGAGCCGCGCAGCGTGGTGGACGGCATCCGCCACCTCGCCGCCCGAGGGCACGACCTGATCGTGATTCAGCTCATGGACCACGACGAGGTGGCCTTCCCATTCAAGCCGCTCACGACGTTCCGCGACATGGAAACGGGTGGGGCGCTGATGAGCGACCCGTTGCGGCAGCGGCCGCTCTACCTTGAGCGCCTCGGACGCTTCCGCCGCGCCATCGAGGGCGGCGCCGTGGCCTGCGGCGCAGACTACCGCTTCGTGGACACCTCGCAGCCGATCGAGCTCGTGCTGCGCGACTACTTGCTCTATCGGAGAGAGAGGGCTCGGTGACGTGACGAGGGGGGATGATTGGATGAATGGATGGATGGATGAAAGACTGGCAGCCGGCTCTCTCTGACATTCATCCACCCATCCACCCATCCATTCATCCTCTCTCCGAGGGACAGTGAGATGGGTTTGTTGTTTCCTGGCATGCTGCTCGGGCTCGTGGGGTTGGCCATTCCGGTGGCGCTCCACCTGATCGCGCGGCACAAGTACCAGGTCCAGGAGTTCCCCTCCATCCAGCTCCTCCGGGCCGACGAGCGGACCAACGTGTTCGCAATGCGGCTGGTGGACGTGGGCCAGCTTCTCCTGCGGCTCGCGGTGCTGGCCCTCCTTGTGCTGGCGATGGCCCGGCTTTTCACTGGCTGGGCGCCGTTCGGGCGGGCCGCGCGCAACCTGGTGGTGGTGGTGGACTGCTCGGCCAGCATGCGGGCGTTGGGCACGGGCGCCGATGGCCGCAGGGCGCCGCTCGTCGCCCTGGCAAAGGCGAAAGCCGAGGCGCTCCTCCGCGCCATCGCCGCGCCCAGCCAGTGCGCGCTCATTGCCGCGGGGCAGGACGCCGAGAGCGTCGTGCCCCTCCAGCCATCGCCGCAACGGGCTCTCCACGCCCTTTCGGGCCTCGATGCCGCCGATGGTGCGGGGCGGGGGCTTGTGCGCGCCGTTGCCACAGCTTGCGGCCTGGTGTGGGGCCGCCGCGAGGCTCGCTCCCAGATCGTAGTGCTCACCGACCTCGCGGCCTCAGCCTTCGAGACGCGGAACAGCGATGACCTGCGGGTTGTGCAGGACGCGCAGCGCGAGCTCGGCCGCAAGCTCGATATAGTGTTCCTCGACCTCGCGGGCGGCCAGGCCGACAACCTGGCGGTGCTCGACGCCGGCGTGCGCGGCTTGCGCGCCAAGATGGGCGACGACGCCCGCATCGTGGCCCGCGTGTTCAACAGCGGCGCCGCCGAGCGGAAGGCCAAGCTCCAGCTCGCCGTCGGCGAGCGCCGCGAGCCGGCCGTCCGGGAGATAGCCCTGCCGCCCGGGGGAGAGGCCGACGTTGGCCTCACCCTCCGCGCCTCCCGTGCCGGCCAGGCGATGGTGGAGGTGCGGCTCGACGGCGACGACGGCCTGCCCGCCGACAACCGCTTCGCCGTGCCGCTCGACGTTGCCGACGCCCGCCGCGTCCTCATCGTCAGTGGGGCAGGGGCCACAGGCGAGACGCCTGTGCCACCAAAGGGCACTGAGGTCGGTGGCACAGGCATCTTGCCTGTGACGGCGAAGAGCGAGCAGGAGCCGACGCTCGACGGCGTCCGCATCCTCCGCTTCGCCCTCAACCCCGGCCGCGAGCTGGGCCAGCCCCACGGCACCGGCATCCACACCACGGCCGTCGCGCCCGAGGCCCTCGCCGCCCAGCCGCTGAGCAAGTACGACGCCATCGTGCTCCACGGCGTGAGCACGCTCGGCGAACAGGCGCTGAGGGACCTCGACACCTTCGTGCGGCAGGGCAGGGCGGTGCTCTTCGTCTGTTCGGCCGACACCAATGCGATGAAGTTCAGCCGCACGTTCGCCGCGCTGTCGCCCGCGGAGGTCGGCAACGAGCGGGCGCTCGACCCGCCAATCGGCATCCGCCACGCCGACAGCCAGCACCCGGTCCTCGCCCCTTTCCGCGACAGGCTCAAGGGCGACCTGACGGCTGTGCGGTTCGCCGCGCTCCGCGAGCTTCGGCGGCTCGCCCCCGACGCCCGCGCGATGTTCCTGGGCACCGACGGCTCGGTGCTGGCGGCCGAGATGCCCGTGGGCCAGGGCCGCACCGCGCTCCTGGCCTTCGGCTTCGAGCTCGAACGCGGCAGCCTCGCCCGCACCCGCGTCTTCCCTGCCCTGATGTGGCAACTCGTGGGCTACCTCGCTGGGGAGCTACGCCCGCGCCGGCCCGATCTCCTCACCGCCGCGCGGCCCGCGGTCCTCGATGTCTCCGAGCCGGGCTTCGCCTTCCTCGACCAGTTGGAGCTTGCCCCGCTCGCCTCGTCGGAGCCGCCCATGCGGCTCGCCGTAGGACGCGACAGGACGCTGCTGGTGCCTGGCCTGCCCGTGGGCAACTACCTGGTGCAGAAGCCGTCGGTGGGCGCCGGGCGGCGGGCCGCGGGCGGTCGCCTCCTGGCCGTGAACCACGACCCGCGCGAGAGTCGCACCGTTCGTATCGCGGAGTCTGAGCTGGCCGGCCTCTTCGGGCAGAGCATGCGGGTGGCAACGGTGGCCGAGCCGCTTGAACTCGAATTGCCAGGCGGCGAGCTCTGGCCGCTGCTGGTCCTGCTCCTCATCGCGGCCTATGCGGTCGAAGGCGGCGTGGGGTGGCTGCTCAATGCGCGCCGCGAGCGCCAGCGGACCGAAGGAGCCGGGCAATGAGCGTGGTCTATTGGCTCCTCGGCCTCGATGCCCCTGGGACGGTGGTGGGCACCACGCGCTGGGGGTTCTGTACCGCTCGGCCCGTCGGCGTCGCAGTGCTGGCCGCGCTGGGAGTGGTGGCGGCCGCCGTGGCCGCGCTGAACCTCCTGCCGCAGAACGTCGTGCGCTGGCGCACCCGCGTGGCGCTCCTCGCCGTGCGGCTGGCCGGGTTCGCTCTCCTCGCAGCCATGCTCTGCCAGGTCGAGCTGCGGCTGACCCTCGAGCGCGCGCTGCCGCCCAACGTGGCCGTCCTCACCGACACCTCGGGCAGCATGGGGCTTCGAGACGCATCGGGCCGGAGCCGGCTCGAGGCCGCGCGCGCCTTCGCCGCCGGCCCCATGGCCGCCCTGGGCAAGCGCGCGAATGTCGTGCCCTATGCCCTCGACTGGCGGCTCCGCCCCGACGACGGCTCGGCCACGGCTGAGGGGATGACCCGCCTGATCGCCGCAGTGGAGGATGTCGCCCGGCGCGAGAGCGACCTCCAGGCGATTGTCCTGCTCACCGACGGCAACGACACGGCGGGGACGCGGAGCAGCCTGGTCGCGCCGCTCCTCGCCTCGCGCGGGCTGCCCGTCTATCCCGTCGTCTTTGGCAGCGCTGGGGCGCCGAGGGTCGCACGAGTGAAAGTCTCCGAGGCTGCATCGTACGCGCGGCTGGGCGACGAATTGCGCCTCACGGCGTCGCTCTCAGCCACAGAGCTTGGCGAGCAAGCCGTCCGCGTGCTCCTCCACGAGGACGGCCGCAAAGAGCCAATCGCGGCGCGCGAGAACGTCCGCCTGGGCAAGGAGCCCGTCGCGGTGCCCTTCGTTGTGAAGCCGTCGCGGGCAGGCACGCGAACCTATCGCTTCGTCCTGGACGGCGTGCGGGACGCCGCGAGCGCGCGGCTCCTCGCCTCCGAGCACAAGGTGCAGGTGATTGACGCGAAGATACGCGTGCTGGCGGTGGACATCCCGCGCGACGAGCGGAAGATCGTCGGCCACTGGCTGGCCCGCGACCCTGTGGTGGAGTTCGCGAGCCTCACGCTTCTGCCCAAGGGCGGCTGGTACGCCCAGGGCGCGCTCCGCCACAAAGACGTTGCCGACGGCCTGCCCGACCGCGAGGCCGACCTCTACCAGTACGACGTGATCATCCTGGGCGACATCCCGCGCGCCTACTTCCGCGCGGGCGGGGACGTGACCGAGGCGCGCATGCAGCGGCTCGTGGACTTCGTGGCGCGGCGCGGCGGGGGCCTCGTCACGCTTGGCGGGCAAAGCGTCTACGCCGCAGGGCAGTACCAGGGCTCGCCGCTGGCCGCCATCCTGCCGTTCGCCGTCGAGCCGGCCCGCCAGCCGCAGGTGCCGCACCCCTTCAAGGCCATCGCCACGCCGCTGGGCCTGAGCCATCCCGTCATGCAGTTGGCTTGGGAGCCGCAGGCCAACCGCGAGGCCTGGCTCGACCTCCCGACCCTCGACGGCTGCAACCGCGTCGAGCGCATCAAGCCGGGAGCGACACTCCTGGCAGTCCGGGAAGCTGCTGAGGCCGAGGCTTCGGATCACGCCTCACGCGTCACGCGTCCGGCATCGCTCCCCGTCATGGCCATCCAGAACGTCGGCAAGGGCAAAGTCCTCTCGCTCGCAATGGACACCACGTGGCGCTGGGAGATGCAGCGGCCGGCGGAGGGCGATGACCACTTCCGCCGCTTCTGGGGCAACGCCGTGCGGTTCCTTGCCCCCGACCCGCGCATCGCGCCCAATGCGCCGCAGGTGCTCCGGTACCAGTCCCGCGCCGCCGTGGGCGAAACGATCACTCTGGCGACCCGCCTGGTTGACCCCGCGTTCCACCCAATCCGCGAGGCCGACCTGCGCGTGGCCGTCACCAGCCCCTCGGGCAAGGTGCTTCGCATCTATCCGCGTGACGGCCGCGACGCGCCCGGCCTCTACGAGTACAGCGTGGCCCTCAACGAGCCCGGCCCCTGGCAGGTCGCTGCAACCTTCGGCGGCAAGACGAGCAGCGATGAGATCGTCGCGGGGGAGGGCGACGACGAGCTGGACGACCCCCGCGCCAGGCCCGAGGCAATGGCCGAGCTTGCGAAGGCCACGGGCGGCCGCGTCTTCACCCCCGACGAGGCGTCTGCGCTTCCCGCCGAGCTGGCCCTCGCCCCGCGCCGCCTCACCACCACCGCCACCATCGCCCTCTGGAACCTCCCCGCCACGCTCGTGATCGTTCTCGCGCTCGTAGCCGTAGATTGCTTCATCCGCAAGCGGAGAGGCATGGTATGAGCACCCATTTCGGATTTCGGATTTCGGATTGCGGATTGAGCTGCGGAGGAGAGGAGTGATGCTGCCTTGACTTCCTCTGAAATCCGCAATCCGCAATCCGCAATCCGCAATCCCCTGGCGGCGGTCATGGCCGCCGTCAGGGGCTTCGGCCTCTTTCGCAAGCGTTGGGCCGTGGCAGCGGGGCTGGCCTGGTTCGTGATCATCGGGCCGGGGTCGCTCCTGGCCTGGTTCGCGCTCGACTGGGCGGTGCGGCTGCCCGCGTGGCCGCTCCTGGGCTCCTTCGCGCTCGCCGTGCTCGCCGCGCTGGCCACGCTCGCGCTCCGAGTTGTCCCGCCCGGCCTCCGACGTGTTCGCATTGAGAAGGAGGCACTCCTGATCGAGTCGCTGCACGGCGGCCTGGACAACCAGCTCATCGGCGCGCTCCAGCTCGGCCATGAGGTGGCCGAGGCAGAGGGGGCGAGGGACGAGGGGCGAGGGGCGAGGGGGCTGGGGTATGCAGAGGGCCTCGTGGTCGCACTGGTGGAGCGCACGGCGCGGGTGGTGGACGAGATGAACGTCCGTCGCCTGCTCGACCTGCGCCGCGCGAGGCGATTGCTGCGCGGCGCGGCTGCCACGGCCCTCGCGTGCGTGCTCTGCCTGGTTCTTGCCCGCGGCGCGGTGATGGCACGCATCGAGCGGCTGCGCGACGCCTGGGCCGCCGCCCTCGACAGCCTCTTCCCCGTGACCCTCGTGGCATACCCGGGCGACGTGGCCGTCGTGCGCGGCCGGCCAGTGACGCTCCGCGTCGAGGCCAAGGGCGCTCGCCGCCGCGCCGTGACCCTTGTCTGCACCGACGCCGGGACGAAGCAGCCGCGGCACCACCCACTCGAACTCAGCGAGCGCAAGGCGTCGTTCACGGTTCCAAAGGCCGACGAGTCGTTCACGTATCGGTTCGACTACGCCGGGCGGAAGAGCGCGGAGCACACGGTGACGGTGGGCGACCTGCCGACGGTGAGCGCCATCCACTACGAGCTGGGCTACCCCGCCTACACGGGGCAGGCGCCGCGCACCCTCGTCGGCTACGTCGCGCGGCTCCAGGGCCTGGTGGGCACCGACGTGCTCGTGAGCTTCGCCGCCACGACTGACCTCCACCCCGACCACTGCCGCGTGGAGTGGCTCGACGGCTCGTGGACCCAGGTCTCCGTCAACGGGCGGTTCGGCCACTTCTCGGTCGCCATTGCCCGCCCCGACCGCGCGACTCTCCACCTCACGGGCGCCTGCGGCCCGGGCTTCGAGATGGAGCGGCCGCTCTCCTTCGAGATCGCCACGCAAGCCGATGATGCCCCAACCGTGCAGGTGCTGCTGCGGAACCGCAAGCTCACGATGATGGCCGAGGAGGCCGCCGCCTTCGCCCTGGGCTGGGTGGCCGAGGACGACTTCGGGGTGGCAGAGGTGACGCTCGACTACAAGGCCGAGGGGCTGGACCCGCTCCTCGGGCGGCCGGTGCGCCAGGGCTCAGTGTCGCAGCGCTTCGACCCGCCGCGCGACCGCGTGCGGGGCAGGTTCGCCGACCTCTTCAAAGGCCTCAGCCCGCCCCTCGAGCCCGGCGACCGCATCACGCTGAACGTGGCGGCCCGCGACAACAACAGCGAGACCGGCCCGCGGACCGGCCGCGCCCAGCCCGTCGAGATCGTGATCGTCCGCCCCGACCTTGCGGCCTTCGCCGAGAAACGCTTCGGCTTCGATGCTCAGGCCCTTCTCGGCGGCCTTGTGAGGATCAAGCGCGAGACCGACCTCCTCGCCGAGCCGGTCCGCACCGTCCGCACCGAGCCCAAGCACGAGATCGCTAGGCACGACCTCAAGGCGCGCGTGGCTGACGAAGCCTGGCCCAGCGGCTCGGAGGACGCCGTCGGCGACTACTTCAGGCTTCTCTCCGGAGCGGAGTGAACATGAGGATTCTGTCTCCAATCGGCCTCGTCCTCGTCGTCGTCCTCGTCCTCGACTCTTCTTCCTGCGGCGGCAGTTGGGCCGAGCGGGCGGGGGAGATGAATCGCACCGAGCTTTCGGCCAGCGACGCCCGCAAGCGCTCGGCCGCCGAGGCCAAGGAACGCCGCAACAAGATCGCCATCCGCCGCATCAAGCCGGCCATGCCGGGGGTGGACTGGGATGCCGACCCCACCGCCATCCCCTATCTCCTCTACCAGGTCAACAAGCGCACCGACCTGCCCGTCTACACCGACAACGAGGGCCTCGACCTCGCCACCGACGAGCTCTTCGACTACACCATCGTCTACCTCACCTCGCACACCCGCTGGAGCCTGAACGAGCGGGAGACGGAGAACCTGAAGCGGTGGCTCGAGCGCGGGGGCACGCTCTACCTGGACGACTGCTACCTCCGCGGCAGCCCGTTCGCCGACAGCGTACGGCCGGAGGTCTCGAAGCTCATACCCGGCGCCGAGCCTGTCTGGCTGCTGAAGACCGACCCGCGCGTGGCCGACACCTTCAAGATGATCTACCCCACGCCGTGGCCCGGCGAGGCGTTCACGCGGCCCTGGCTCTACTTCCTGCTCGACGACCGCCCGGCCGTCTTCTTCAGCCCTAACGACGACGGCTGCGCCTGGGAAATCTCGACGCCGCCCACCGCCTCCAACCCCATCGGCGAAGGCATCGGCCACGGCGGCGACAACCGCTACCGCGAGATGATCTACCAGCAGTGCACCAACTGGATCCTCTTCGCCCTCACGCATTGAGACAAGATGAAGCCTCTTTCAATCGTCCTCGTCCTCGTCGTCGTCCTCGTCCTCGAAACCCTTGCGGGCGGGGCCGAGGTCGAACTGCGCCTGGTGGCCCACGACCAGCCCGACCTGACGGTTGACAAGCTTGAGCGGCAGCGGCCCATCACCAACATCGTCCCCACCGAACGCGGGATGGAGACGGTCAAGGTCGGCCTCGACCTCGTCTGCTGGGCGCGGAACGTGCTCCTCGACGGCGAGCCGGTCTTCGAGCGCTACCACGAGAAGAAGTACATCGGCCGCGTGCCGGTCGCCCGGGCCACGCTCAAGCCCGGCCCGCACACCCTCTGGCCAGGCGACCACGTGTTCACCGTGGACAAGGACGGCAAGGTGGCCACAGCCGACCCTGAGCTGGCCGTGGACGGCCAGGTGGTGCGGATCAAGTGCTACCCGGTCACGGTGCGGGCCTTCCGGGCCAATCCCGACGAAGGCGACCTGCCGATGACGATGCGGGTCACGCCCCTGCCCGACCTCACGATTCGTGAGGCAGATGACCACGAGAAGAACGTCCCGACGAAGAAGGGGGAATCGAGCAAGGCGCGCGAGCTGCTGCCGGTCTTCGACAAGTTCGCCCCGCTCACGATCTGGTTGCCAGCGAACAAGGCGGGCAAGGGCTACATCGCTCACCCCCTCGGCCTCACGTTCCACTTGGGGCCTGAGGGGGTCAAGCCCGGCGCCGGCGGCGGCCAGAGCGTCGAGGGGCTTCGCGTCGAGCGAGGCACCATCGAGGTGCCGCTTTATGGCTTCCCCGTCGAAGGACCGGTGGGCGGCAAGCTCGTCGTCCCTGGCGTCGAGCAATTCGTCTGGGGCGGCCACGACAAAGGCCGCAAGTTCCTCACCAACTGGTATCCGAGGCAGCATCCGTACAGCATCCAGCTCTCGGAGGAGGGGCCGACGCTCGAGGTGTCGGGCGACCTGCGCGCGCTGCCTTTCAAGAGCCTGCGAATGGACGTGCCGGACAAGGCGGCCGGCGTGCCCCGCGTCGTCGTCGTCGAGTCGGCCACGCGACACCTCAGCCCCGGCGGCACGCTCAATGCGCGGGTGCGTGCCGCTGATGCCTCTGCTCTCATTGTGGCTCCGGGATTCGCACAACTAAGGCCGTACGACGGCAGCCAATGGACGGACCTCAAGCTTGAGGCCGGCCAGGATGGCGGCGTGAAGGTGGCAATCGGCGAAGTGCCCGATGGCGTGTATCGCCTGCGTCTGGGCATCCCCTCTCTCTTCACCGACCAATGGGTCTCCGTCACGCGCAAGCGCCCTGTGGGGCTTGGCCTGTTCACCCAGCGGGGCCGCGACGCCTTCTTCCGCGGCGAGGCATTCTGGATCGGCCTGGGTATCATCTCCATCGGTGGCACAGGCATCCTGCCTGTGGGCTCGCCTGTCGAGGCAGACCTTGTGGATTCGACCGGCAGGCGCTTGCCCCTCCTGCGCGAGAAGGCGGCCAAGGCCATCGAGAGGCGCGAGAGCTTCATCATCCGCGTGGACGCCGCGGCGAGCCGCGCCCTCGCACCAGGCCGCTGCCGCGTCGAGGCGAAAGTCGGCGAGCACGCCGCCCGGCCGCTCGCGCTCGACATCGTGGACCCCACGCCCCGCACCCACTTCGCCAACGTGCTCTACGGCAAGTACAACGTCATGGGCGAGCAGTACCAGCGGGTGCTGCGCACGGGGGAGGGCGCGGAAGAGCTGGCCCGCGAGATTGCCGCGATGGGCTACAACACCTTCATCGGCATGGCCTACGACATCAGCCGCGTGTCGCGCCGCGACGCCGACCTCGAGCAGCTCGTCCGCGAGCGGCCTGAGCTCGGCCCAGCCGAGAGCTACTATCAGCCGAGCGGACGCGACCGCTTCCTCAACGCCTGCGTCCGCCACAACCTGGCCTTCTACGAGAACGTGTTCACCTACAACGACACCATGCTGCCGCGCGAGCCTAAGACCCTCGACGCCTGCGAACGCTACATCAGCCTCGAGACGGCCGCCGTGCGGCACAGCCCGGCGCTCAAGGGCCTCTGCCTCTACGACGAGTTCTACGACACTGCCGACACGGGCACGGCGATGTCGCAGATTTTCCTCAAGGCCCAGGAGGTGGCCTTTCGCGAGAAGCACAAGGGCACGGCGAGCGCCGACGCGCTGAAGGCCCTCGACCGCTTCGTCGGCCGCCCGGCAAGCCAGCGGCGGCCAGAGGACCTTGCCGCCTTCCGGGCCTGGGCCGAGCACATGGACGCCTACTGGCGCGACTTCTCGGCCCGCATGTCCGCCGCCGCAAAGGCCGTCATGCCCGCCGCGCGGAACCTCACCCTCCAGCGCTTCTGGGGCGGCAACGGCGGCAACATCGCGCCAAACGGCACGCCCGACGACGCCTTCGCCGGCCTCGACATCGCCGCCTGCGTGATGTACAAGGACGGCGGCTACGGAGACCGCCCCGTCTTCGCGCCCATGCAGGCCGACGTGATGCGCGTCCGAGACGGACTGCCCGTGTGGACTCAACTGCACACCTTCGGCTCGCCCCCGCTCTTCAACGACCACATCCTCCGCCAAGCATTCTTCGCCCTGTCACAGAAGGTGGACGGCTTGGCCTTCTTCACGATCCCGCACGACTACGAGCACCCCCAGGCGATTGACAACCGCGACGTCGTGCGCGACATCACCGACAAGCTCTGCACCCGCTACGGCGACCTTTTCACCAAGCTACAGCGGGGCCACCGCAAGGTCGCCGTCTACTACTCGCGCCAGGCCGACCACCTTGCCTCGCGCAAGCCCGAGAACTTGTCGTGCGCATGCGAGGGGCTCTGGGTCGCCTGCACGCGGGCCGGCTTCCCCGCCGACTTCCTCTACGACCAGCAGATTCGCGAGGGGCGGGGGATGGACTACGAGGTCGTCTTCGCCCCCGGCTTCACCATCGAGGGCGAGACGCCGCCCGACCTCCTCGCCGCGCTCGCGCGCCTGGTGAACGCCGGCAAAACGGTCGCCGTCGAGCGCGCCAGCAAGCTGCCCATCGAGGGGATCGTCCGCCTCGATTCCGACCTCGACGAGTACGACGACAAGCTCGGCGGCTCATTCCCACGCAACATTGATTTCGAGTTCGAGTCGGTCTTCGACCAGACCGAGGAGATGACGAGACTCGTTCGCGCCTTCCTTGCGAAGCGCATCGCGCCCGCCGCCGAGCACAACCTGCTCGTCGGCCCCGACTGGCTCCGCTGCGGCAAGGCTGAGTACCTGGTCGTGTCTAACTTCGCCCCCACTAGATTCGCGGGCCTCTACAAGACCCTCTATCAGGCCCCCGACACGCCGACCCTCCGCTTCCCCAAGCGCCCGCCCGTCTGCTACGACGTGCTGGAGATGAAGCGCACCGAAGTCAGGACAGATTCGGCAACTATGACGCTCCAGGCCGACCTCCGGCACTATCCGGGCAAGATATACGCCTTCCTGCCCGCCGAAATCGGCAGCGTGGCGCTCGCCGCGCCCGCCGCCGTCGCCGCCGGCTCCGATCTCAACTACCAAGTGACCATCCAGGACAAGTCAGGCGCGGCCATTGACGCCGGCTTCCCGCTGGAGGTCTCGCTCGTTCCGCCGGCCCCGCAGGCTTCCGGGCCGCCCATCTTCCGGGCCGCAGCGCCCGAGCACCGCGGGACCATCCCGCTGCCGGCGAACGTGCCCGCAGGCACGTGGAAGCTGCGCGTGCGTGAGCTGATCAGCGGCGCCGCGGCGGAGGCGGCCATCGAAGTCAAGCCCGGCAAGGCGCCCGCCGCCACGCTCGATGCCCGCACCGTGTGGGCCGGCGATGCGGAGCGAATCCGCGAGTTCCTGGCGGCCAAAGGCCCCGTCACCATCGCCGTGGACGATGAGCAGCCCTGGGTGCGCCCGCACGCAGAGGCCCTCGCCAGGGCGCTCGCCGCGCGCGGGCGCGCGGCGAAGGTGGCACCCGTCTCCCAGGCCATCCGCCTGCCCGCGGACTGGGACGACCAGGCGCCCACCCTCGACGGCGCCCGCCTCTGGCGCGGCAACCTGGTTGACCCCGGCTTGTTCGTTGATGCCCCGCTCATCCTGCTCGGCAAGCGATTCGAGAACCGGCTCATCGAGGCCCTCGTGCGCCGCGACGTCTTGGCCACGCCCGTCTCCGCCAGCTTCCCAGGCCCTGGCCGAGCGGTCGTCGCCTGGGTCCGGCGCGGCTTCTCGAACGATCACGACACCATCGCAATCCTCGCCAACGATGGCGATGGGCTTTCTGAGGGGATCGGGGCACTGTGGGACGCGGGACGCGGGACGCGGGACGAGGTGCAGAAGAAGCCCGAAGCGGTCGGCCAGAGCGCTCCTGTCACGCGTCACGCGTCACGCGTCACGGATAGCTTCCGTGATATGATCAGCCGCGAGGACCTCGTCCGCACGATTGACGTTGACGCCGCCTCTGGTCGCGCGCTCGTCGGCACCAACGGCTTTGGCCACAACCTCTTCTGCTTCGGCCGCGACGGCAAGCTCCTCTGGAAGCAGTTCCTCCCCGAGCACAACGTCTACTTCGCCCGCTGGTACGACGCGGGAAAGCGTGTGGTGGCGGCGACGGGCCGGGGCTTCTTCGTCTTCCTGCTCGACGGCGCCGACGGGCGCGTGCTCAAGCGCTTCGCGGCGACCGAGTGGCCCGACTTCCACGGCGGCTTCAACACCTACCAGGAAGGCGCAATCAACACCGAGGTCCAGATAGCCGTCAATCCCCCCCTGCGGCAGATCCTCATCGGCGGACGCACCGGGCTGATAGCCGTGGACTTCGATGGGCGGAAGATGTGGTATCGCGACAAGGCCGAGGCCATCGCGTCGTACCCCGCCGAGGCCGTGCAGTGGGCCGGCGCCGCCTTCGGCAAGTCAGCTCACGTCGGCGACTTCGCCCTCAGCCCCGACGGCAGCCGCCTCGCCCACGGCGAATACCAGGTCTGCGGCTCCACCCGGCTCGACCCCGAGCACATCGCAAACGTCTGGCGCTACGTGCCGATGCTCCTCGACGCCCGCACGGGCGCCGTGCTCGCCGAGAACACCGACGACCCCGGCAACCAGGTGAACCCCAGCGGCTGGCACACCGCCTGGCCCGCGCACTCCCCGACGCCCTGGATTCACACCCAGGGCCTCGCCTTCCCCCTCCTGGCCGATGGCAAGCGCGGGCCACTTGTCTCCTTCGATGGCCGCTGGCTCAAGGATGGCGGACGCCTTGTGATGAAGCCCACATGCGTCGAGCGCTTCGCGCCCGACGGGAAAAGCCTTTGGACCGCCGCGTCCGACCGCATCTTCGTCCCCGGCCTCGACTGCGTGAGCAGCGACGAGATGCGCCTCTATCGCTGTGACCGCGACGGCCTCATTAAGTGCGTTGACCTTGCGACGGGGCGGGCGCTCTGGGAGCACAAGCTCCCCTTCCCCGCCACGCTGTGCGCGACGGCGGATGGCCTGGTGGCCGGCGCGCAGAACGGGGCCGCTGTGCGTCTCGACGCTAACGGCAAGGTGGTTTGGCAGTCGCGGCTGCGCGAGCACCACGAGGTGCCGGGCAGTGACTACCCGGACTACATCCGCGCTGCGCTGGCCCGCGACCCCGATTCGACCGCCGAGCTCTTCCCTGTGGGGGAGGACAAGCCCGGCGAATACGATGGCGTGCTGCGCATGGGCATCGAGCAACTGGCCAAGAAATGGAAGGAATTCCGCTTTGCGCCCGGCCAGCTCGGCACCCGGTCGCTCCAGCGCAAGGTGGTCCCATCGGCTACATACCTGCTCGAGTTCCGCTACTGCGTAGAGGATCGCAACACGCGGCTGGTGGCCGGCGCACTGCTGAAGGGCGCGAAGGAGACGCTCACGGCGTCGAAGTTCGCTGGCAGGCCCGGCGAATGGGCCTTCGGGCGCCTGGCGGTGAAGACGCTGGCCGACACGCAGGCCATCGAGGTCGGCTTCGAGGCCGAGGGCGGGGCCGTGCTGGTGGACGACGCGAGCTTCCGCACCATCCGCTTCCCGTCGGCCAACCTCCTCGCCAATGCCGAGCTCCATGCTGTCGAGCCGACGTTCGTCCGCGACATCCGCGTCCAGTACAGCCGCATTCCGCCGAGCCTCGAGGAGAAGCTCCGCAGCCGCAACCGCGTGGCCGTCCTCAAGCAGGGCCTCGTCTCCTCCGCCACGCGCTTCACCCAGGAGCAGGCGTTCCTGCACAACGGCCGCCTCGACGACATCGGCCCCGTCTGGTTCTACCAGCCCGACGACGCGGGCTTCAGCATCGTCCTCACCCGCGCCGCCTGGGTCTCGCACCTCGTCCTCTACCTGAACAACGCGACGCCCGACAACGCCTACCGCACGATCAGCATCCTGGCGAACGACATGGAGAAACGCATCCCCGTGGCGGTCGCGCTCGTGCGGGGCAACCGGCGGCGGTTCGTCGTCGTCCACTTCCCGAAGCTGCTGCACACCGATTCGCTCAAGGTGCTGCCCGGCCTGCACGGCTCGCGCAAGGAGTGCCTCACCGAGATCGAGGTCTACGGCCCCCCCGGCGGCCCCGAGATGGCCGGGGCGGGGAAGCGGTTCGCCGACGAGCCGGAAGCGACGCCGATGTTCATGGGCGCGCCGTCGCATGTCCCGGGAAAGCTCCCTGCTGACCTCGCCGGCGAGTTCGTCGAGCTTGGCCGCGTGCGGATCGGCGCGCCGGCCTACAACGTCAGCGGCACCGTGGCCGGCGGCGCCTTCGCCTACGGCGAGGCCGGCGGCACCATCCGCTCGCTCCAGGTCAAGGAGCCCGACGCGCCGCGGGGCGGAGATCCGAAATCCGAAATCCGAAATCCGAAATGGAAAGGCGAGGCGGGGCCGGCCTGGGCAATCGGCACAGTGACCCCCACCACCACGCCGGCCCGCTATGCGGGGCGGCTCATTGTGGGCACGGCCGACGGCAAGCTCCACGCCGTCGCCGACAACGGCATGCGCCTCTGGTCGTATCAGACGGGCGGCCGTGTCTACTCCGCGCCCGTGCCCGACGGCGACGAGGTCTACTTCGGCTCCGACGACGGCCGCCTCTACAAGCTCGATGTGGATTCGGGCATCCTGCTCTGGGAGTTCCCCACGGGCGGCAGGATCCGCAGCGCGCCCGCGCTCGCCGGGGGACTGGTCTTCTTCGCCTCCTGGGATGGCTTCCTCTACGCCGTTGACGCCGACAAGGGCACGCTGGCCTGGAAAGCGCAGGTGGCCAGGTTCACACGCTCCAGTCCTGCCGTGCTTGTGGGCGGGGCGTCTCCGCCCCGCGTCTTCATCGGCGACGAGGATGGCCGCATGCACTGCTTCGAGGCCGCCAGCGGCAAACCGCTCTGGTCCGCTGACCTCGGCGGCACAATCTCAACCTGCCCGGCCGTGGCCGCCGATGGCGTGCTCTTCGCCAACGACCAGGGCGATGCGGCACTCGTCGCGCACGACGGCGCCGTGCGCTGGAAGCGCGCCCTCGGCGCGCGCGTGACCGGCCAGCCCCTCGCCACGCAGAGCCAGGCCATCGTGCCCACGGAGAGAGGCGTGCTCGCGCTGCGGCGCGCCGACGGCCAGCCCGACCCCCGCTTCGTGCCGCCCGAAAGCCCGGGCAAGGTCATCTCCGCCGTGCCCTGCGGCGACAAGCTCTTCCTCATCGCCGCCCAGGCCGACGTGGATTTCCGCAACACGCCGCGAACCTATGTGACCTATGAGGGCGCCTCCATCGTGTGGGGGCCGAAGCTGGAGAAGCCAAGTGCAAAGTGAGAAAGGCAAAAGGCAAAAGGCAAAAGGCAAAAGGAGACCTGGAGGAGCGGAGCGGCTCCGCCTCCCGGCCTCTTCGCTTTCCCACTTTTGCCTTTTGCCTTTTGCCCTTTGCCTTCTCCCTTCTCTTCCCGCTTTCCCCGCCGGCTATCACCTCGTCGAGAACTTCACGGCTCAGTTGCCCGGCAACGGCACAGTGACGGCTGCCGTTGACTTTGAGAGCGCCAGGGTCGGCCTGGCGGCCGCCCGCCTAGCCTATGCGCTCACGCCAAAGGTCCAGCAGGCCTGGCTCCAGTTCCCGCACGAGGCCATTCGCATCCCAGGGCCGGGGCAGTTGAGGCTGTGGGTGAGGCCCGATGGCTCGGGCGACGAGCTCCAGCTCAGCGTCCACCACGCCGAGTCGTTCCTCGACGACCGCGGCGAGCGGCGGCTGAAGGACCACGCGCGCGTCGCGCTGCCGCGCGTGAAGCTCGACTTCGCCGAGTGGCGCGAGGTGGTGTTCGACCTGCGCGGCGTGCCAGCGGGCCGGGCCATCTGGCTCGACCGCCTCGAGCTCCACGGCCGCCGCAAGGAGGGCGAGCGGTCCGACGCCGCGGTGTTGCTGGACGACCTCCGGCTCTACCCCGCCTCGGGCGGCCCGCCGGCCACGTCAGCCACCCGCCTCATCGGGCCGCCGACGCGCGACTTCGCCACGAGCGTGGCCGTGGCGCTCGACGCGCGGAGCTTCATCGCGGCGCCGGCCAAGGCCCGCTGCCGGCTGACCATGACCGACCGGAACGGGAACGTTGTGGCCGACCGCGACTTCGACGTGGCCCTCGCCCCCTCGCAGGCGCGGGAGGCCAGGCTCGAGCTCGCCCCCGAGAAGCTCGACGCCTACCTGCCGCCCTTCACGCTGGCGTGCGACGTGGTGTCGGCCGACCTGCCCCAGCTCTCCGCCAAGTCCGAGCACAAGCTCGTGATGGCCAACGGCGTCTTCCTCTTCGACGACATGTCCGACGCGCTCGGCCGCTGGTTCACCGCCGGCTACCCCGGCGACATCCGCCAGAACCCACGCTCCTGGGCGGGCTGGACCCACGGCGAGGCCCAACGCGCAAGCCCCTGGACTCAGACCTCTGCCGCCATCTCCCGCGTCCTCGTGTCAGACGCCGAGCGCCCGGCGGCGCTTCCCGCGCCGTTCGGCCAGTTCGCCCTGCGCGTGGACTACACGGGCGACGCCGCGGTCTACTGCGCCCGCGAGCGCTATCTGCCAGGCAACCCCTTCCGCCTCGGCGTCTGGGTGAAAGGCGACGGCAGCGGCGCCAGACTCTTCGCGCTCTTCCTCGACTACACGGACGCGGCCGACTTCTGGGAGGGCGGCTGGAAGCGCATCTACGACGGCGAACGCGAGCTGTGCACCCTGGACTTCACCGACTGGCGCCACGTCGAGGTGCCTCTGCCCGGCAATGGCCTCGGCAGCAACGCCCCGCGCGGCTCGACCCCCGAGCTCGACTTCCCCCTCGAGCTCACCGC
>VGYW01000150.1 GCA_016872875.1 Planctomycetota bacterium
CTTTCGCGCGAAAGCGCGACGATGCAGCGGGTCAGGCTGCGGGCCAAACAGCGTGCGGAGCTTCGCACGACCCCGGCGGTGGGTGAACGGGCGCGGGGACCGTCGCGCTTTCGCGCGAAAGCGCGACGATCGAGGCGCCATGCTCAGAAGTCATCAAGGGGGTAGTTGGGGGCGATCTCGTCGAGCCACTTGCTGCCCTCGGCGAAGCTGGGCAGGAGCTTGAGGCCGCGGGCGTAGTGCCGGGCGGCCCTCGCGTGGTCGCCCAGGGCGCGATGGGCGGCGGCAAGGGGGAACTCGATGGCGGCGCGCGATCGTCGCGCTTTCGCGCGAAAGCGCGACGATGCAGCGGGTCAGGCTGCGGGCCAAACAGCGTGCGGAGCTTCGCACGACCCCGGCGGTGGGTGAACGGGCGCGGGGACCGTCGCGCTTTCGCGCGAAAGCGCGACAATCGCGCCGGCGCCCCTCAGAAGTCGTCGAGGGGGTAGTTGGGGGCGATCTCGTCGAGCCACTTGCTGCCCTCGGCGAAGTTGGGCAGGAGCTTGAGGCCGCGGGCGTAGTGCTGCGCGGCCCTTGCGTTGTCGCCGAGGGCGCGATGGGCGGCGGCAAGGGGGAACTCGATGGCGGCGCGCTCGGCCGTGGGAGCATCTCTGCCCAGCCCTTTCGCCGCGGCCTCCAGCGCGGGGAGCCACTGCTTCTTCAGCCAGCCGGCGTCAGCCTCGATGGAGAAGAGGAACGCAGGGGCGGCGATGCGCGCCACCTGGGCCGCGATGAGGCGCGGGCGGCGCGCCTCGATCATCGGCTGGCGAAGGGCCTCGCGGACGCCGCTGAGCCACATCTCGACCGCCTTCTCGGCCTGCTTCGCGCGGACGAGTGACAGCGCGGCCTCGGTGCGCAGCTCCAGCTCGACCTCTGCGTTCGGCCGGCGCCGCAGGGCCTCCTCGACTGCCCAACTTGCGGCCTCCTCAAAGAGACCCATCTCGGCGCAGAGGCGCCTTGCGGCTTCGGCGGCAGAAGGCTCCGTGGGCGCGGCGAGCGAGAGGCCCTCGATGACCTGCCGCGCCCGCTCGGGGTGTTCCTTGGCGGGGAGCGCGCGACCGGCGGCGAGCCACAGCTCGGGCCGCCCGGGGTGCGCCGCGCGCAGGCGGTCGAAGAGGCGGAGGGCCTCTTCTGTCCCAGGCGTCCGCAGGAGGCATTCGACGAGGCGGAACTTCAGCGATTCGTCCTCGGGCGCCAACGCGACGGCCTGCGCGAGGTGCGCGACGGCCCGCGCTGGCTCGTTCTCGAGCCAGGCTCCGAGCAGGCGGTGCCGCCAGAGGAGCTGGGCCTTGGTCATCTCGCGCCATCGCGCCTTGAAGTCGTCCTGAAGCTGAGTGAGGATGTGGCTTTCGCGATGCCAGTCGGCCTCTTTGCGGTGCTGGGACTGAAGGCTCCACAGCGCCCCTGCGTGGGCCAGGAAATGCCCATCGGGAAGATAGTCAAGGACGCGCAGGCGGTCGTCGCCGCCCAGCATGTGGGCGGACTCGACCTGGAAGGCGAGGGCGTCGCGACGAACCTCGTCGAGGCGTTCGCCGAGGGCCTTGTAGCGGGGCCAGTCCTTCTGCCGCGCGGCCAGGGCGATCAGGAGCCGAAGGTGGATTTCGGAGGGCGGGTCGCCCTCGGCGCGGCGCTGGGCGTCGGCCCGAAGCTCGGCGAGCCACTTCCCCTTCTCCGCGGCCTCGAAGATGGGGGCGAAGGGGATGGCTTCCGGATCGTCCAAGCCCGCCAGGTGCTGGATAAGCTCCTGGGCAGTTCGACGCGCGGCGGCCTGATCGCCCGCCTCTACTTGCGTCCTTAGGCGGAGCTGAAGCAGTTGGCGCGTAAACCACGGCCCCTGAAGCGGAGCCAGTTTCTCGGCGTTCTCAAGAGTCGGGGCGTCGTGGAAGCGGGTGGACAGCAGCCGGTCCTGGAAAAACGGATCATCTGGCCGTGCGGCCGCGGCGGCTTCATGCACCTGGCGAAGCGAAGGCGCCCATTCCTCGCGCTTGAGGAAGTAGTAGATCGTGCTCTCTAGCTCGTGGTAGCCGGCTCGGATGCGGGGGCTGCTGGCCACAAAGCGCCGGAGGCGTGGGAGCGCATGTTCCCCTTCCGCGTCGGCCGGGGCGAGCAGGGCACGGGGGATCTTGTGGCGGAACGGGGGATTGGCCTTCCACTCGAAGTGTGCATTGGCCATCGCGGCGGGGCGGCGCAGGAGCGGCCCGTCGGCCGGCACGCGGAATCGCTCGTCGCCGGGCGCCTCGCCGAGCCTGGCTTCGATCAGGCGGCCCGCCGTGAGGAACAGGCGCTCGAAGCCTTCGGGCGCGCCTGGTGGCCAGGGGTGGACGAAGCGGTGGTACTCGCGCCGCTCGTCCCACACTTCGGCTGGGAGCCAGAGGCCGGGGGCGACCTCGCGCTGGTGGGCGACGGTGAGGGTGTGGTGCATGGTCCGCCGCCACTCGGTCCAGGCCGTGACTTGGAGCCGGAGCGGCGTCCAGCGCTCGGCGTCTATCCACAGGCGTTCGGGGGCCACGGCCTTGCCGGCCAGGAGGACGAGCCAGCAGGGGCGGCCGGCGAGGGTGTCGGGGAAGACGCGGCGAATCTCATAGTCCTTGTAGAAGGCGTCGGGCGCGAGGAGCGCGGCGAAGAGGCGGGCCGTGCCCTCCCAGCCGTCGTTGGGGCGCTCCTCGGGGCGGAACTCCCAGAGCGATTCGCAGTCGGGCGGCCCGGTGACAAGTTCGTCGCGCCAGGCCACGTGGGTCCAGCGCTCGGTTGGGGTCAGGACAGCGATCTGGGGGGAGAACCATATCCTTCGCCAGGCCGGCTCCCGGTCGGGCAGGCGTTCAAGGCGGAGGTGTCCTGGGCTTCGGAACTCGAGCCGCTGGCGGAGAGGGTTGCTCTCGCGCTCAATCTCCAGGGTGCAGCGGAGGCCATCGAGGCGCTGGGCGCGCTCGCGCAGGCGGGCGAAGAGTTCGTCGGCGGACGGCACTTGTCCGGCCGGGGCCTGGGCAGCGGAGGCCAGGGCAACCGCCAGGAGGCTTCCCCCGTGCATGGCCGCCCTCCTTTCTCCAGGGATTGTAGCGCGGGGATGGTGGGAAGGCAATGAGGGGGGCGGTGTTGGGTATTGGGGGCCCGTTGCCGATGGCGGGCGCCCTTTCGACCCTTGGGTCGCTTCAGGGCGCACGGGGGCCTCGAGAGTGCCACGCGCCTGGGGGAGCGGCGTGCGAAGCTGCTGTTGTGCGCGCCACAAGTCCTTCCACCGCAAGGGGTCCGGCAAGCCCCTCGAGAGTGCCAACCTATGAGGGGAGCGGAGTGGCACTCTCGAGGGAGAGGTAGTCACAAGTCCTTACGGCTCAAGACGTTGGGGGGTCTGCTCGAGAGTGCCAACCCCTGAGGCCACGGGGCGCAGGATGACAGTGATCCTGGTTCCCGGCTTGGGCAACACGTCCCAGTCCGCTTTGAGGACGGGGATGGGCTTGTGGAGGGGGAGGGAGTTGTTGCCGATGATGCCGCCGGGGCAGTCGTGGGTGCAGGCGAGGCAGCCGGTGCCGGCCTCGCTGAGGATGGCGCTGGCGTGGAGGACGAAGTGCGGCGCCCAGGGGCGGATGACCTCTTTGCCGTCCACCGTCGCCTTCTCCAGGAAGCCATCCTCGTAGGCCAGCCGCCGCTTGCCCTGCGGGGCGTCCCACTCGATGGCGATGAGGACGGGGTCGCCGGCCGT
This sequence comes from Planctomycetota bacterium, assembly GCA_016872875.1. The sequence continues at coordinate 3,734 of VGYW01000150.1, forward strand.
GTAGCCCTCCTGGACGGTCTTGAGTGGGCGGCCGGCGTGCTGGACGACCCCGCGGTCGCCGAAGGCAACTCGCGGCCTCGCGCCCAGGGTAAGGAGAGCCTGGTATATGTCGGGAATCCGCGCGTCCAGGAGGAACAGGAAGAAGCGCGCGTTCGAGCCGTCCTTGGTGCCCAGGAGGGCGGGGACCGCGGAGCCCCAGTCGCTCATTCGCGGCGCATCGGTTTTCTGAACGACTCCGGTGAGGCGGACCTCTTGCCTGGCGCGGTCAACGACAAGGGCGTTGCCGGCTGCCTTCTGGGCCGCCCGTGGGAGGCACGCGCAGAGAGTGGCCCCCACCGCCAGAACCGCCGCTGATGCCAACTTCGCACTGCACATAGAACGTTCCTTTCAGTGCTCCAGGTGGAAGATGCCTTCGGTTTCCATGCCCAGAGCCGCGACGGTGGCGCGCACGGCATCGGAGTGCGCGGGGTCGAAGGCCAGGGCGCTGCCGCAGTCGGAGCTCAGCTCGCGCGGCGTGGGAATCGCCTTCGTGGCGACGCCGCGCTTCTTCAGGTCGGCCTCGAGGCGGAAGAGGTCGTGGATCGTGTGGAAGAGCACGACGCTTCTGGTCAAGGCTCAGCCCTTCCAAATCGTCAGGCGGAACTCGCCGCCGGCCTCTTCGGCCACGACCGAGCAGCCGAGGTGTCGCGCCATGCGGGTGATGTTGTCGCGCGAGGCCGTCGTCTCGACCAGCACCTCGACCGTGCCGCTGGCGAGGGCCTCGATGGCCCGCTTTGCGAGGAGCACGGGCTCGGGGCAGGACAGGCCACGGGCGTCTACGACTCTATCGGCCATGAATGCGCTCTCCTGATGCAGTCCTTGTGGTCCCTGTGGTCCCTTGGGTCCCTCGCTCTTTCAGAGAAGCCCAAAGGGCCACAGGGACATCAGGGACCACAGGGACGGAAGAAGTGGGTGTCCAACACGTTTCCCCGATCATTCCCTACGCCCTTCGCCGTGCCGTGAGGCCGAGGAGGGTGCAGAAGGCCAGGCCGGCGACGACGGCGAGGCGGCCGTAGTGGCCTGGGCCGCCCACCTTGAGCGCGCCATCGGCCAGGGTGTCGGGCGCGCCGGCCAGGAAGAAGTTGTGGGCGAAGGCCGCCCCCACGAGCATCCCGCAGACGAAGACGGCGGCATCGCCGTCGCCCTCGCCCGACAGAAAGAGCTGCCGCCCCGGGCAGCCGCCGGCGAGGGCGAAGGCCAGGCCAGCCAGAGCCATCCCCAGGAAGTTCCAAAGGTGGTTCGAGTGGGCGATGATCCTGTCGGCGGGCAACGCCCTGAACTGCCCGAGGGCGAGGTTGGTCAAGAAAGCTGCAACGGTGAGGGCGACCGCGCCGCTCAGGAGGTGTACGTCCCTCATGAGCACCGCGTCGCGTATCGCCCCCACCGTGCAGAAGCGGCTCCGCTGTGCCAGCATACCAATCCCCAGGCCCACGGCCAGGGAGCCGAGGAGCGGGGCGCGCATGGCGCCCGGCCCCTTCTCGCTGAAGAAGAGCGCGCCGCCTGGGCCAAACGACACCTTGAGGGCCACGAGGCCCAGAAAGAGGAGCATCGCGGCAGGGAGGATGAGGCCGCTGAGCGGCGTGGCCGGGCTCGACCGGCCGAGCGTGTAGCCGCGCCGCAGAAACACGGCGCCCAGGCTCACGCCCGCGACAAGCCCCGCGAGGCCCGCCACCGCGTTGCCGTCGCCTCCCGCCAGCCGCAGGAGTACGCGCCACGAGCAGCCGAGGAAGGCGAGCGTGCCGATGGCGGCGAACACGCCGAGCAGGAAGCGCGCGATGGGCGCCGAGCCGCCGCGTGGCTTGAACTCACGGAACAAGAACGCCGAGAGCGCCGCGCCCAGGACGAAGCCGAGCATCTCGGGCCGCATGTACTGCACGGGGGCCGCGCGGTGGAGGCCGAGGGCGCCCGCCATGTCGCGCTCGAAGCAGGCCGTGCAGATGCCCATGTTCGGCGGGTTCCCGCTCTGCTGTAGCAGAGCCGCGGCCACGCCAATCGCCAGCCCCACCAGGATGATGCCCGCGCGCGACGCAAGGAAGCGGCTCACCCCGCGCCGCACGCCGCACTCAGTTGCCATTGGGTCTCTCCTCAGAAGGTGAACTGCCAGATCAGGTACGCGAAATCAGTGTCCTCGTGCGCGCCTGATTGCTTGATGAACGTGCCGGGAAAGAAGTGGCTGTAGCCGCCGATGACCGTCTGGTGCCTGTCAATCTGGTAGCGCAGCAGCAGGTCCACCTCGCCGCCGATGTCGTGCGAGGTGCCTAGTGCGCCCGCGCGGGCGACCGCGCCTCCGGCGTTGTAGACGGCGTCGCGCCTGCTCGCCCGCCAGAAGTAATGGCCGTCGAGCTTCACCAGGAGCTTCTTGTGCGGCCTCAGCTCCACCCCAGTGCTGAGGTCGGCGATGTTCTGCCGCCCGATGATGTCAATGTAGCCGAAATAGGCGTGGCCCAGCGGGTAGAGCTGGTTGAAGGTCTGCACGTCGCCGCCGGGCCGGCGGTCGCCGCTGGCGTAGTCGAAGCCGAGGAACACGCGCGGCGTGGCAGGGGCATCCGCGAAGGTGTAGCCGGCCTGGGATGCGAGCATCCAGGCCCGAATGTCCTGCCCCCCGATTGTGCCGAACTGCCCGGCGGCCTCGAGGTCGAAGTCGAAGCCGCTCGCGCCCAGCTTGCCGCCCAGGCGCGAGCCGACCGTCCAGCGCCGCTCCGTGCCTGTTGTGCCATTGAAGGTTGCCGGGGCCATTCGGAAGCCAAGGCCGTAGATGTCCAGGACCAGGTCCTTCGTGACCTTGTGGGTTGCGTAGACGCCGTAGAGGTCCGTGTTGTCCGCATCGTGGTTCAGGTGGTACCGGTTCACAACCACCACGCGGCCCCAGAAGGTGGTGATTGTCCAGGCCGGAAGCTGGAGCGTGGCGGAGAGGGCGTCGAACGTGCGGCGCGTGTTTGCCCAGTCCAGGGTGCTGACAAGGCGTTCCCTGCCGAAGGCCAACTCCTGGCGCCCCGCGCGAAGGACCGCCGTTGCGTCGGCACACAGAGGAATCTTGACCTCTGCGAAGGCGTTCAAGAGATCAAGAGCATCCGCATCAATGGCCCGCGTGCCGCCCGGCAGGTCGCGGGTCCTGGAGTGCGCGCTGATGCCCTCGACGAAGACCCGGAGGGCCGGGCCGACGTGGAGGTCGCCGTGGAGGCGGAAGCGGGACTGGAAGTAGGTGTCGTTCCCGCCGTCCTTGAGGAAAGCAAAGTCGCGCCAGACTTCGAACCGCTCGCGCGCCTGGCCGCCGAAGCTGGCCCACACGAAGCCATCGCGGCTCAGCGGCACGTACTTGATGGGGTCGAAGAGGTCCCTTGGCGCGTCGGCCGGCCGCTTGGCCAGGACGGACCAGTCCTCGCGATAGCGAATGTCCTGAAATGCCGGCCACTGGAAGCCCGGGCCCTTCTCGCCGGCCCGCAGCCCAGGGCCGAGGGCCGCCTCCACCGCGGCCCATGCAGCACATAGCACGACGCTTCTACCATACATGGTGGTCCCCTCGTCTTGACTCAGAGCATGCGCCGGTCAGTGCGGTTCACGGACTGGGGAGCCGAGTCCAGGGGGGGACGGGGGGGATTGCGGATTGGAGCCGCTGGGCCGCGCTCACGGCCGCGGGACAGGGGGTCGCAGGGCCGTGGCGGACCGGTCGCGCCGTCGGGCCATCCTGGAGTCGGCTGGTGTCGTGGGACGCAGCACGTGCGTCCCGCGTGCCGCCATTCAGCGGCTGGCCCGTCACGTCGCAACCAGTGCGAAGGCGAACGGCAAGGCTGTCGCGCGGTCAGCCACGGCTCTCACCCCCTTTCCGCGTCGCAAGGCGATGGTGGGACGAGGAACCCGAAGGCCGCCGCATTATACTGGGGGCGCCCATCCCTGTCAAGCTGGCACTTGAGCCTCCGTCGGCGCTGTGGTATGCTGAGCGCGGTGGCCGGGCGCCATAGAGAGAAACAAGGGGTGGCGCCAGTAGGGTTCGGAAGGGGCCGGCAGAACCTCGTAAGGTCCGGCCGCCTCCGCATGGCGCCACCCCCGTCTTTGGTTCGGGATGCCGGGGTATCAGGGCTTTGGGGGCGCTCCTTCGTTCGGGGCCGGCGCGGGCATGCAGGCTAGCTGCTCGCGTGCCCAGGCGACCCATTCGGGGCGCCCCTGCGGCCTGGGGGTCGAGCGGCCCGACCACGAGCGCCTGGGCGGGAGGGGCGTCCACGGGGCGGGTCAAGAGGTCGGCCTGGAAGCCGAGGAGCAGTTCGGCGGGGTCTTGCCTGAGCGTGGCCCAGGCCACGGGCTGGTTGTTGTCGGCGAGGCGGAAGAGGCCAACGTGGCCGCCCGCGGCCACGAGCGCGTGGTGGGCGCGCGGCGGCCGCTGCCGCAGGGCGGCCCAGAGCGCCAGGAGCGCGGTGGGGCAGACGGCGGCGACCTCGACGCCGGCCTCGGCGAGCGGCTCGACGGCCTCGCGGACGCGGCCCGTGATGGCGGCGACGCCCAGGACGCGGCCGTTGACTTGCGGGAGGAAGTCCGCCGTGAGCGCCTCGGCGTCCACGGGGAGCTGTTCCTCGAGGCGGTAGAGGAGCGCGGAACGGCGGCTCCTGCGCGGGAGGTTGGCCGCGTCCACGTCGGCGGCGAGCACGAGGTCGGAGGGCAGTCCGAGGCAGACGCCGCGCCCGCGGTAGCCCCAGGAGCGGAGCTGGGCGGCGATGGCCTGTGCGGGCACCCTCACCCCTCCCCCCTCTCCCCAGGGGAGAGGGGAGGGTGAGGGTGCTTCTCTCCCCTGGGGAGAGGGGGGAGGGGGTGAGGGTGATGCCTCCGCGCGCACGTCGCAAACCTCCACCGCGCGGCCCGTCGCTCTCGCCACGTGCCAGCCGTCGGCGTCGAAGGCTACCAGGAAGTGTCGGCTCCTCAGCAAGGGCGTCGTCCTATGAGCGTCTAGGCGAACGAGCGCGTTGGTAGTGCGGGCTTTAGCCCGTTCCGTCAAGACACGGCCTGAAGGCCGCACTACAAACGAGCTCCTACCTACGGGTTGGCCTGGCCGTCTTCGGGCGGCGTGGCGGGGGCTGGCGCCGGGGCCGGCCGCGGGGCCGGCGCGGGCACCGGGAGGCCCCTGCGGGGATCGATGAACGGCCTGGCGGGCGCCGTCGGCTCGGCGGGGCGCGAGGGCGGCTCCGCATCGGCCAGGGGAAGGTAGGCTGCGCCCGCGACAGCCGCCGCGATGCCGGCCGCGAGCAAGAGGTCCGCGGCCACGAGGAGCCGCCGCCATTTCCGCGCGCTTCTGCTCACCATGTGAATGCCACTCCTGACGCCTCCGCCGAGGCCCGGCCCGCCTCCGCCACGTCGAACCTGTGCCAGAGCCGCGTGGAGCCCTCGGCGATGGTCCAGAGACTGTAGCAGACGGAGGACTCTGCGGCAAGCTGGGCGAAGGCGGCGGCCTGCGGCCCCTTGAGGCCGAGGTGTTTCGTGAGGTCGGCCATCGTGGACTCAGCCCGCTCCTGGCGCAGGGCGACGAGCTTGGCCACATCGCCCTCCGTGAGCACGCCCGCGAAGGCGACGCGGAGCACGGCGGGCTCGGCGCAGCGGAGGTTCACGCGCCCCTCGCCCCAACAGGTCACGCGGTCGGCCAGCGTTGTGGCCTCGGGGTCCGTGCCGACGAGTTCGGAGGGGTGCTGGAACTCCACGAGCTGGTCGAAGCTGGCGAACCTCCGCGGCGCGCCGTGAGCGACAGGACGGCCGCGGCGATGGCCAGCACCATCAGCACCAAGAGGAGGGCGAAGCCTCCGTCGCGTCGTGCTCGGCGGGGCGGCATCATGGCAGCGTCACCTCGAACTCCACGGGCGGCGCGCCCTGTTCCTCGGCCGCGAGCGCCACGCGGAGGGAGGCGGGCATGGGCGCCCACTCGCCCTCCCTGGGCGCCGTGGCCTTGCCGGCGGGGATGAACCTGAGCGCGGCGACGCCGGGGCAGACGAGTTCGTCGAGGTCGCCGCCGAGGGCCGAGCGCTGGCTTCGCACGAGCCAGTTGCGTCCCCCCACCCGCCGCACGGCGTAGGCGACCGTGGCGGGGAAGTGCTGGACGGCGAGGGAGCCCGGGGCGAGCGCCACGTGCGCCCGGAGCTCCACGCCGCCGGGGGCCAGACGATAGGCGTCGGCGTGTGCGAGGTCGAGCCCGATGAGCGCGCGGAGCGCGGCGCGCTGGAGGCCCGGCTCGGCGGAGCGGCGGCCCAGGGCCTCGGCGCGCGAGAGGTTGGCCGTGACCGGCAGCAGGGCGGCTGCGATGAGGCCCGTTATCGCCAGCGTGGCCGTGAGCTCAACGAGCGTCAGGCCCGCCGCTCTCCGATTCGTCTTCTTCCTCACGGGGCACCATCACTTCCAGTTCGAGCGCGGGTTCGCCGGGCGCGAGGCCGGGCGCGGACAGGCTGAGGACCACCACGTCGGCGTTGAAGGCGGCGGCCACCTCGCTCTCGCGGGTGCGGGTGCGCCAGGCCCAGCCGGGCCGGCCTGCGACGGCGCCGCCGCCCTGCCGCGGGAAGCTGGCGCGCTCGGCCCACCAGCCGGCCAGCAGGCGGTCGGCCACGGAGCAGGCGTCGAGCCGCAGCTCGGCGCGCCGCGCCTGGCGCAACAGCCGCGCCTGGGCGAGCACCAGCCCAGCCACGAGCGAGCCGGCGAGCGCGACGCCGGCCACGGCCTCAACCAGCGTGAGGCCGCGCCGCCGCCGAGTCCAGGATTGTCCGAGCCTCGCGTTCATCCTGCACCTGCATGCTCTGGCCGCTGAGGCCGGCCACGACCAGCCACTGGCGCCGCCCGGCCGGGCCTTCGATCAGCAAGCCATAGGTAGGGGTCAGCCCGTGCTGGCTGCACGGGATGGCGGTGCGTGCGTGGCTGCGCGGCTGGCCGCGGAGCCACACCTGAGCCACTCGGTAGCCTTGCGGGAGCGCGAGCGGGGCGCCGAGGTCGGCGCCATCCTCGCCGCTGGCGCGCCGCAGGCGCCGCTGCGGCACGTCCACCACCAGCCACACCGGGCGGTCGTGCGTCATTGCATAGTCGCGGGCCAGGCGGTCGAAGGCCGCCACGAGGTCCACAACGTCGCCCATCCGCGCCCGGCGCAGCGGCCCCTCCAAGCGCAGGACGGCCACCGCCGCCACGATGGCGAGGGCCAGGATGACGGCGGCCAGCTCGATGAGGGTGAACCCGCGGCGGTTGCTCGCCAGCGCCGTCCCGAAGTGCCGGCAGAGCCGTCGCTCGGCTCCTATCGTCCTCGTCCCTCGTCCTCGTCCTTCGTCCTCGATTCTCTTGGCCTGTCGAGGAGAAGAGTCGAGGACGAGGACGAGGGACGAGGACGAGGACGATGGAAGAGAAGAGGTGGGTCCGCCACAACAGGGCAGCCAGTCGCTTCTCACCTGCGCTTACTCCTTCAGCGCATCGCTTCGGATGTCGGAGTCCACGCCCGTGCCGCCCTCGCCGCCGTCGGCTCCGAAACAGATGACCTCGAAGGGCGCGGCGGCGCCGGGCGAGTTGTACTGGCATGGCCTTCCCCAGGGGTCCACCGGCACGCGCGGCAGGAGCGGCTCGGGCAGCTTCTCGCTCGGCTGGGTGAGGCACGCGATCCCCTCGTCGTTCGTCGGGTAGCGGCCGTAGGTCGCGTAGAAGGTCTCAAGGGCGTGGACCACCGTGGCAATCTCCTGCCGCGCCGCGTTCTGCTTCGCCTTGTTCAGGTAGCCGCGCACGTTCAGCGTCACCACCCCGGCCAGCAGGCCGATGATGACGATAACCACCATCACCTCAACGAGGGAGAACGCGTCTTGGCATTTTCGATTTTCGATTTTCGATTCTTGATTTCTGCTGAACGGAAGGCGTGTCACACTTTCGGGCGACGGACGAATCTGGAATCTGGAATCTGGAATCTGGGATTGCGGAAGGCTAGAGCACATTGTTGACCTCCAGGATGGGCAGGACGGTTGCCAGGGCGATGAAGCCGACGAGGACGGCCAGGACGACGATGAGGAGCGGTTCGAGCATGGCAGTGAGGCGGCCGGTGGCGGAGGCGACCTCCTGGTCGTAGGTGGCGGCGACCTCTTCGAGCATGTCTTCGAGCTGGCCCGCCTCTTGCCCCACGGCGAGCATCTGGACGACCATGGGGCTGAAGGCGCCCGAGGCGGCGAGGGGGGCCGCAACGTCGCTCCCCGCCGACACCGCGCGCTCGTAGTCCTCCAGCGCCCGGCGGAACAGGCGGTTCCGAAGCGTCCCCCGCGTGATCCGCACCGCGTCCACGAACTGTAGCCCGCTGCGGAGGAGCGCGGCGAGGACGACGGCGATGCGGGAGGTGGCCTCCTTGCGCACCAGGGCGCCCACGAGCGGGATGCGCAGCACCAACCGGTCGGCAAGGAGGCGCCCCCGCTCGGTGCTCAGGGCCGCCCGCGCGGCCACGGCCACGGCCACGAGGCCGCCGAGCGCCGCCCACCACCAGTCCACCACGAAGTCGCTCGCCGCCTTCACCGCGAGCGTGATGCCCGGCAGCGGCTTCCCCGCCTCGAGCAGGGTGGCGAGGAGCTTCGGGACGACGTAGGTCATGAGGAAGAGCGACACGCCGACGCCCATCACGCACACGAAGGCTGGGTAGGCGAGCGCGGCGGCCACGCGGCTGCGGAGCCGCAGGGCCTTCTCGCGGAAGTCGGCCAGGCGCTCCCCGGCGGCTATGCGCTCGGCGAGGTGCTGGATGGCGGTGCGCAACTGGCGGCCGTGCTGCAAGGCCAGGGTGTGGAGCGCCGAGAGGAGCGAGATGCCGGCGGAGAGGAGCGTTGCCAGCTCGCGTGCAAACGAGACCACCTCGGCCTGGTGTCGGCGCGCCACGCGGCGGCGTGCCAGGCGCCCGGCGGCACGTTCCTCAAGCGGGGCCATGCGGCTCACGGCCAGGCCGCGCTCGCGGAGCAGGTCGCGGGCCTGGCGCGGCGAGTCGGCCGCCACCGTGCCGCTCGTGGCCCCGCCCCCGAGATCAGTTGCCTGGTACGCAAAGATCGCCAACTGCTATCTCCCGCCTGAAGAGCGTCAGCATGCATAGCGAAGTTCATGAACTCCGCAACCAACAGATCCCCCGTAAGCGGGGGAAAGACACGGCCTGAAGGCCGCACTACGAACCGGGGCCTCCTGAGACAGGGGCTGCTCAGAACTCGTCGCGGCCAGTCACGCGGGCGACCTCGTCCATCGTGGTCACGCCGGCGGCGGCCTTGGCGATGCCGTCGGCGCGAAGGGTGAGCATGCCGCGGCGGACCGCCGCGGCCTTGATGGTGGACGCCTTGGCGCGCTGGAGGACCATCTCGCGGGCCGCCTCGTCCACGGCGAGGAGCTCGAAGATGCCCACTCGCTCGACGTAGCCCGTGCCCATGCAGGCGTTGCAGCCCTTGCCGCGGACGAGGCGCGGCGGGAGCGCGCCGGGGTCGGCCACGCCCCAGCGGGCGAGGTCGCCAGCCACGGGGCGATAGTCCTCCTTGCACTCCGGGCACACCCGCCGGACGAGGCGCTGGGCGAGGACGGCGAGCAGGCTGCTGGTGAGGAGGTACGGCTCCACCCCGAGGTCGAGCATGCGGGCCATCGCGCCCGAGGCATCGTTGGTGTGGAGCGTGCTGAAGACCAGGTGGCCGGTGAGGGCCGACTGGATGGCCATGTGCGCGGTCTCGGGGTCGCGGACCTCGCCCACCATGATCACGTCGGGGTCCTGCCGCACCACGTGGCGCAGGCCGCTGGCGAACGTCATCCCCTTCTTGTCGCTCACCTGGGTCTGGCTGATCCCGTCGAGCCGGTACTCGATCGGGTCCTCGAGGGTGATGATGTTCATCTCCTGGGAGTTGACCTCCTGGAGGGCGGCGTAGAGGGTGGTGGTCTTTCCGCTGCCGGTCGGCCCGGTGACGAGGATCATGCCGTGGTCCTGGTGGACGAGGTGCTTGAAGTGGCCGAGGACGGCTGGGGGCATGCCGAGCTCGCCGAGCTCGTAGAGGCGCAGGCTCTTGTCGAGGAGCCGCAGCACCACCCGCTCGCCGAAGCTGGTGGGGAGCGTGGCGATGCGCAGGTCGGCCACGCGGTCGCCCACCTCCACCGTCGCGCGGCCGTCCTGGGCCAGACGCCGCTCCGCGATGTTCATGTGGCCCATCACCTTTATCCGGCTCACGATCTCGTCCTGGAGGGCCTTCGGCGGCTGGAACATGTCGCGCAGGATGCCGTCCACGCGGAACCGGACCACGAGGCGGTCCTCGTAGGGCTGGATGCGGACGTCGGATGCCCGCTGCTTGACGGCCTCGAAGAGGATGAGGTTGACGAGCTTGATGACTGGTGCGCGGCTGGCCACGTCGAGGAGGTCCTCGGCGCCGCCGCCCGCGGCCGCCCGGTCGTCCTGCCCGGCGCGGCCCAGCTCCTCGATGGCCTGCTGCGCGCGGCCGTTCTGCGTCTGGTAGGCGGCGTTGATCGCCCGCACGACCTCCGCGCGCGGGGCGAAGAGGGGGTGCAGCCTCTTGCCGAGGAGCTTCGCCAAGCCCTGCGCCTGCGGCCACGTGCCCGGATCGCACAGGGCGAGCGACAGGCCGCCGTTCTCCCCCGCCAGCCCCAGGAGCGCGTGGCGGCGGGCGAACGCGATGGGCACGGTGGAGATGAACTCTGGGCTCGCCACGGCGCCGTTGAGGGACTCCACGTAGGGCACGCCGAGCGCCCCAGCGGCGGCGGCGGCGATGGCCGCCTCGGGCAACTGGGCCGCCCTGGCCTCGCCGAGCGACAGCGGCGGCGGGTCCCCGCCCTCCAGGGCCGTCGCACGGTCGGCCAGCGCCTCCCTCAGCCCCTCGGCGAACTTGTCATTCACTGTAACCACGGTGGTCTCCTCTATGGCAGGACCATGGCCTCACTCGTCGGGAAGTTCGGCGGCTGGGCCGCTCGCTCGAGGTCACGGTCAGAGATGTGCTTCAGGTCCACAAACAGGTCGTCGCGCAGGATCATGGGCCTGATGAAGACGTAGAAGCGCGACCTGGCGTCGCTGCTGCTGTCGCTGCGGAAGAGGTGGCGGAGCCAGTCAACGTCGCCAAGCAGTGGCACCTTGGTGGTGGTGCGCGAGGTGTTGTCGGTGGCTAGGCCGCCGACGACGATGGCGTAGGCGTCGGGGATTGTGGCCTCGCTGTCCACGGCGTTGGTCTGGCGCGGCGGCGGGATGCCCGCGCTGCTGTCGCTCTGCCCGAAGCTGTTCAGGGTCACGGAGTAGCGGAGCTGGAGGTGGTCGCCCTCGGAGATGTGGGGCGTGACGGTGATGGTGGTTCCCGCGCCCACGTAGCCGGCGAAGCTGGTCGTGGCCACGGTGTCGGAGGCGTTCACGCTCGTGAAGGGGGCCTCGGCCTGGCTCACGAGGGTCGCCGTCGCGTTGTCGTTCACCAGCAGCCTGGGCGCCGAGACCACCTTCGTCCGCGTCCGCGAGGCGAGCGCGCTCAGGAGGAAGTTGAACGTGTCGGGGCCGACCAGCCCCCCGTGGAATCCGGAGGTCGGCTTCATGAGCAACTGCCCCGTCGTCTCGTCCACCTTGTTCAGCCCGAAGAGGCTCGAGAACACCACCCGCTTGTCATCCTTGTCGGCGTTCGACATCTCCACGCCTAGGCTCCTCGCGTCGTTCTCGTCGAGCGTGACCAGGAAGACCTCCACCATGACCTGGGGGCGGCGCTTGTCGAGCTGCTTGATGAGCTCCGCGTAGGTGCGCTGCACGGCCGGCGGCGCGATGATGATGATCGAGTTGGTGTTGGGGTCCGCGGTCATGGTCGCTTCCCCGGCCTTCACGGCCCCGCGGCCCTTCCCTAGGGTTTTCGGCTGTGCGGCCTTCGAGGGCTGGTAGGCTGGGGGCTTTGGCAACTCGGTGGCCCCGATGGCGGCGGGGGGCAGGTTAGGCCCCGCGAAGCGCTCGGTGCCCATCGTCGCCGGTCGGCGCCCCACGGACGGTATCGTGCCTGGGAGCGTGGGCTCGGGCTCAGGCGCCGGCGCGGGGGCGGGCGGAGCGCTCGGAGGCACGCTCGTCGGCGGCATGTCCACCCGCTGGCTCGGCTCGAGCTCCAGCGACCGCAGCGTCTCCAGAACCGCATCGGCCGTCGTGCTGTAGAGCTTGTAGAAGCGGACGTTGCTCTCCGAGGGCTTGGGCTCGGGCACGTCGAGCTTCTCGACCAGGGCCAGGACGTCCGCCGCGTCGTCGCGGGGCGTCATGATGACCAGTTGGTTCGTCCTTGCATCGGCCGCCACGGCCAGCCCCTTTGGCGGCGGGGTGGAGCCGGCGTAGGCCACCCGCTCGCGCTCGGCGAGGAGAGCGTTCACCTGGGCCGCAAGGTCGTCGGCGGGGAGGTGCTTGACCGGCTGGAAGCGCACGGCAACGGCTGGGCCGGCCTGGTCGAGCACCGCCAGCAGCGACGCCACCTGCCGCAGCACGCTCACGTAGTCGCTCACCACCAGCAGGTTCGTGTTCGCCACGGGAAAAGCGTTGCCGCCCGGCTTGCTCAGGAAGGGGCGGACCGCCCGCTCCGCGTTCGCCGCCGGGATGCAGCGGAGCTCGAACACCTGCGCCAGCACCCGCGTGCCAGGCGTCTCCGCCAGCACCCGCGGGTCCTTCTGCATCGCCTCCGTGCCCCCGAGGATCGCCTGGGTCGGCACGATGCTCCTCCACACCGGGCGGTCGCCCTCGATGAGCGCCAGCCCCGACATCCGCAGCACGCTCTCCAGGAGCACCAGGAGCGAATCGGCGGGAATCTTGGCGGGCGACACGATGCTGACCCGCTTGTTCGCAAGCGACTCCGGCGCGTAGACGATGTTCACCCCCAGCCGCTTGCTCACATAGTCAACCAGCAGCTTCACCTCGGTGTTGTCGGGGAAGGTCAGTTGCACCGGCTCGCTGTTGCCGGCGGCGGCGGGTGGGGGTGCGGGCGGAGGCGTGGGCGGCGGCACCGCGGCCGCCCGGGCCGTCGCCGCCCCCAGCGCGACGGCCGCCAGGGCGCGCCGGACCCAGACCAATCGCGCGGACAGGAACGCTGCCGTGTTCACGAGGTTCACTCCTGGGCCGACCCTTCGGCCTGAAGGCCGCCCGGCACCAGCGCGCCTGCGGCTCGGCGCCGCCCCGCCACCCTCAAGCGGGGCCAGCACCCGAAGGAAGCTTCGGTCCCGGACGCCCCGGCCGCCGAGGCGCCCACGTCAACCACATGCTACCCGCGCCCCCGCATGCCCGCAATCCGGGGGAACTCCGCTTTCCCTGAGCGGGATAAGCCTGAACATGGGGTAGGTGGAATCACCGACCCCGGAGCATGGCCCACCGTTCTCTCCCCCGCCACCTCTGCGGGAGCTTGGCTCCCCGACACTTCCGCTCCCGAGAGCGGAGCCGCTGTCGGCAGCGTGGACAGTTTGACTTTCTCCCACCCTGATGGTATAAAAATAGGGTAAAGCGTTGGTTCGGGCTGTTCCCCGATAGCTCAATCGGTAGAGCGGGTGGCTGTTAACCACTAGGTTCGAGGTTCGAGTCCTCGTCGGGGAGCCACTTTTCGGACGTGAAATGAAGCCTGCCCCGGTTTACAGCATGGCTGGGCCGAGGGCACCACCCAGATGCCCAAAACAAAATCCGTGGCCCAACCCCATGGGGCCTCCGGCCCCCGGTGATTCTCCAGGCGACGAAATTCTCCAGCCGCGCGCTCTCGAACACCCCCGCCGAGCCGCTCTCCCCGCTCCTCTCTCGCACGCTGCGAGCCGCTTCCCGGCCCTGAACGTAGCCCGCTCGGGCGCGCGAATGAGCTGGCCATAAGTGCCATAGTACCAATGTGATACGAAGACGACCGCGCGTGGTTCTCGGCGTCTCCGGCATCTCCGATTCCGCATCGCGTCGCCTCTCCCGCAGGCGAGACGCCGGCCCTGCCGGCAACCCTCCGCGCCACCGGAAAACGCGCTCCGGAAGGCCCGAAACGTCGCTCGTCAGGTAATGCGCCGGGCCACTTGTGGTAATGGTCCCGGGGGATATTCACGGCTCTGGTTCGCTCGCGCAATCTGACACGCCGAACTACGTGTCAGATTGCGCAAGCCTTTGACAGCGTCCCAAGTCCTTGAGATCGTGGGTGTGCCTGCGGCCGGTGCGTCGGGGG
>VGYW01000151.1 GCA_016872875.1 Planctomycetota bacterium
CTCGAGAAGAGCACCTTCGCGCCCCAGGCCAGCCGCAGCAACTCCTGCATCGCGGCGTTCGGGTTCCAGTTCCCGCTCGTCTCCTGCGGCGCCACGTATGCCCCGAAGAAGCTCTGGGGCTTCGCAAGGGTCGAGGCCGACGGCTCGGCCTCCTTCAAGGCGCCCACGGGCATCCCCATCTACTTCCTGGCCCTCGATGCGGAAGGGCGCGCGGTGCAGCGCATGCGCAGCTTCACCCACCTCATGCCCGGCGAGAAGCAGGGCTGCATCGGCTGCCACGCCGAACGCGAGCACGCCAGCGCCACCCCCCAGCTCACCGCCGCCCTCGCCCGCGAGCCGCAAGCCCTCGAACCGCCCGAATGGGGCGTCACAGGCTTCTCCTTCCCCCACATCGTCCAACCCGTCCTCGACCGCCACTGCACCAAGTGCCACAACCCCCGCGGCACGGACTCTGTGGCCGGGGCCTCCGTTGTGGGCGGGACGTCCCCGTCCCGCGTCCCACCCAAGGGCATTGACCTTACGGGCGACCGGACGGACTTCTTCAACGTCGCCTACGAGCACCTGGCCCGCCAAGGCACGTGGGGCGAGCGCGACGTGCACATGCGCGGCGTCGGCATCGCCAGCCGCTCCGAGGGCCGCAACCCCTACACGAGCTGGATCGCCACCATCAACGGCACCGAGTATAACGTCCTGATGATCCAGCCGAAGGAGTGGGGCTCGCCCGCCAGCAAGCTGGCCGAGATCATCCGCAGCGGCCACCCCGACGCCGACGGCAAGCCGCGCGTCGCCGTGCCCGACGCCGACCGCCGCCGCGTCTTCGCCTGGATTGACCTCAACGTCCCCTACTACCACACCGCCTCGTCCAACTACCTTGAGAACATCGGCTGCCGCCAGGTCTACCCGCCCGCCCTCGACAAGACGCTGGCCGACGTTGCCAAGCGCCGCTGCGCCGACTGCCACCAGGGCGGCAAGGTGCCGCGGAAGTTCTACACCCGCATCGAGAACCCGCAGCTCAACAGCTTCCTCCTCGCCCCGCTCGCCAGGTCCGCTGGCGGCGCCGAGGCCTGCGGCAAAGCCATCTTCGCCGACGCCTCCGACCCCGACTACCAGGCCATCCTTCGCACCTTCGCCCCCATCCGCGACCTCCTCAAGCAAAACCCCCGCACCGACATGGCCGCGGTGGAGTAGGGCCTTTGGCTATGACCCGTGCGCACCGTGGGCGCGCATGGCAGACGGAATGTCGAATATCGAACGTCGAATATCGAACGTCGAATGGAGGACAGGGACGGATTCTGATTCCCCTAGTTCGACATTCGATATTCGGCGTTCAACATTCGACATTCTGGCTGTTCAGTTGCGGCCGGAGACACCCCCGTGCGAGTAGGCCATGAAGGTCAAAGCCGTTGCTCTCCTTTCGGGCGGGCTGGATAGCTCGCTCGCCATCCGCCTCATGCTCGACCAGGGGATCGAGGTCGAGGCGGTCCACTTCGTGTCAATCTTCAACGCCACGGCGCCCGAGAAGCCGTCGCTGCTGCGGCCGCTGCGGGTGGCCCGCCAACTGGGGGTGCCGCTCAAGCCGATTCGCTTCACCGCCGTGCAGCTCGCCATCCTTCGCGACCCCGCCCACGGCTTCGGCTCGCACATGAACCCGTGCATTGACTGCCACATGGCGATGCTGCGCCTGGCCGCCGAACGGATGCGGGAGACGGGCGCGCAGTTCATCGTCACAGGCGAGGTCCTCGGCCAGAGGCCGATGTCCCAACGCAGCTTCGTCCTCCACCAGATAGCGAAGGAGACTGGCCTCGGCGGGCTTCTGCTCCGCCCGCTCTCGGCCAAGCTCCTGCCCCCCACGATTCCCGAGGAGAGGGGCTGGGTGGACCGCGACCAGTTGCTCGACATCCACGGGCGGAGCCGCGTGCGGCAGTTCGAGCTCGCCCGCCGCTACGGCATCACCGAGCACGGCTCGCCCGCGGGGGGCTGCCTGCTCACCGATCCGGGCTTTTCCGCGCGCCTCCGCGACTACTTCGAGCATCTCGGCGGCGCCGAGCCCGACCTCAACGACATTCACCTCCTCAAGTACGGCCGCCACTTCCGCCTCGGGCCCGCCACCCGCCTCGTCATCGGCCGCGTCCACCGCGAGAACATCACCATCTACACCTTCTCTCGCCCGACCGACCTGTTGCTAACCACCCGCGACGCCCCCGGCCCGACCGCCCTGCTCCGGTGTGGCGGCGGTCCCGGTGGCACAGGCGTCCCGCCTGTGACTCACAGGCCAGAGGCCTGTGCCACCAAGGAGAGAAGCGGTGGCACAGGCGTCCCGCCTGTGGGGGACACAGGCCAGAGGCCTGTGCCACCGGCCGGGTGTCCCACGAGCGAGGAGCTCCTCACGGCTGCCGCGCTCACGGCCCGCTACTCCAAGCTCCGTTCGGCGCCCTCCGTCGCCATCGGGGTCCGCCCCGGCCGCAAAGGCCCCGAAGGCCAGACCCGCATCATTGAGGTCGCCCCAGCACACGACTCGGCAGCCGATGCAGTCCGGATTGGCCCTTGCCCCTGAGCCTGGGTGCCAGCATCGGGTCTTCCACTCGTCCTCGTCCCTCGTCCTCGACTCTTCTGCCCCCCAGAAGTAAGAGAATCGAGGACGAGGACGAGGGACGAGGGACGAGGACGACGGCAAAATAAGGTGTTGAACCCGGCGAGGCAATATGCTATTCTTGGGAAGAACATTGGCTTCTGCCACACGCAGTGGTGGACCGGTATGGCCCGTGTGGGATACGTGCTTGTGGCCCTGGCGCTGGCGCTCCCGGCGGCGCTAGGGGGTAGTGCGCCTCTGGTGGGCGTGGAGGCGGAACTCGCCTCGCACCTCCGCGGCCCGGCCAGGCTGCGCCTCGACAATGCGGCGTCGCGCCGACAGTGCCTTGAGATGACGGGCGAGCGCGCAACCGCCCTCCTCAAGGTGCGCGTGCCGGCCACGGGACATTACACGGTGTGGGCGCGGGCGCGCTCGGCCACGGAGGAGCCCGCCGCAATCTCCCTCAGCGATGAGGCCCAACGCCTCAATGCGGCCATCCCCGACGCTTCCTGGCAATGGGTGAGCCTGGGCGCAGGGCGCTTCGCGCGCGGCACCCGCGAGTTCCAGCTCGCCGCCACGGGCGCCCTGCGGCTCGACCAGCTCGCCCTCGCGGGCGACGCCGATTACACGCCGACGGGGACCCTCGACACAACGGCAGCCTCCGAGGCTGCGCTCCGCGAGATTTATTTCTCCGACGACTTCATGCGCACCGCGCGCGAGGCCGGCGTGTGGCAGCCGGCCAGCGGCAAGTGGGCGGTCACGGAGCTCCGCAAGCGCGAGCGTTTCGACGCCACGCGGAGCGCCAACGCCTTCTCCTTCCTCGGCCTGGGCACCCAGGCGGCCCCGACGCTGGCCGTGACCGGCTATCCCTTTTGGCGCAACTACAGCATCGAGGCCGCCGTCCGCTCCCTCGGCGGCGAGCCCTTCGGCCTCGTCATCCTGCGCCAGGACGAGCGGAACTACTATCTGCTCCGCTGCGAGCCGCGCCGCGGCCTCATCGAGCTCCTCCGCTGCCTCGACGGCGCGACCGACCGCCTCGACGCCGCCGCCGGCCACCTCCGCGTGGACGACTGGTTCCTCTTCCGCCTCGATGCCTCTAACGGCGAGCTATCCGCGAGCATTGACGGCCACGAGGTGCTCCACGCAACCGACCACACCTTCCTCGAAGGGCTCACCGGCCTCTGGTCCGCCGACCCCGCGGGCGCCTACTTCGACGACGTCCTCGTCCGCAGCTACGACGCCCGCGTGGAACGCTTCCGCGACAGCGACCTGGACGGCTGGGATGCGGCGGGCAACTGGACGGTCTCCCGTGGCGACCTCGTGGGCTCGGGCAGCCTCGTGAGCCACGACGCCTTCTCCGACTTCGACCTCGAGACCACCCTCCACGCCTCGGAGGGCGAGTCGGGCGTCGTCTTCGACTGGCAGGACGCCGCGAACCACGCCCTCCTCGCGCTGGTGCCGGCGCCGCCCCGCCTGGAGCTCCGCGAGGTGCGCCAGGGCCAGGCCACGGCGCTCGCCTCAGCGACGCTTCAGGGGAACGGCAACGGCCACGAGCACCGCCTCCGCCTCAGCCAGCGTCAGGGACGGGTCAGGGTCATGCTCGATGGGGCGCTGGCCCTCAACGCCTTCCGGCCGGACGCCAAGGCCGGCCGCGTCGGCCTCCTCGCCGCCGCCGAAGCCCACTTCGGAGCCGTCCGCCTGGCCCGCGCGCAGCGCCCAGCACCAAGCAGAGTCCACAACCGCATCTTCGCCGGCGAGGACACGATGGAGGCCTGGGCCTCCGCCGCCTGCGACTGGCAGCTCGCCACAGCGGGCACCGTCACCACCGCCTGGCACGAGATCGAGCACTGGGGCGACACCGCGGTCCGCTACGAGCTCGGCGAGAACGCGGCGCTGCCCGCCGGGACGGCTTCGCCGGGCCTCCCGGGCAAGCTCGGCCTCGTCGTCCGCGCCGACGGCCGAAAGGCCGACAGCGGCATCCAACTCGTGGTCGAGCCGCAGAAGGACGGCTCGAGGAAGCTCACGCTCCTCGCGGGCGGCCAACCGGTCGCCACGGGCTCCGCGCCGGCCGCCGCCAAGGCAATCGAGCTGCGCTGGCTGGCCGACACCGCGGCCGCCTTCGCCGACGACGCACTCGTCCTCTCGCATCGCCCGCCCTCGCCGCCCCCAGGCCACAGGGCGGCCATCTGGGCCGACAGTTGGCGCCCAGCCTTCGACCAGTGCTACGTCCGCTCCGAACGCCTGATTGACGACTACTTCGAGACCGCGCCCATCGAGTGGCGCGCCGCCTGCGGAACCTGGGAGATGCAGAACCGCTGGACCTGTTCGCCCCAGTGGTCCTGGATGGGCGGCAGCTCGCCCGACGCCGCCGTGCTCTGGCACAAGAGCCGCTTCCGCGGCGACATCACGGCCCACCTCTTCGCCGCCTTCCAGATGGTCAAGCGCGACAGCCGAATCTACCGCCCCGGCGACGTGAACGTCTCCATCTGCGCCGACGGGCAGAATCCCGCCAGCGGCTACTCCTTCATCTACGGCGGCTGGAACAACACGGCGACCGCGCTCTTCCGCCGCGACAAGCTCGTCGCCTCCACCACCAAGCTCGCCGCCCGCCCACCCACGCTCCTCGACTCCACCCCCGAGACCAACAGCCTCCACCGCAAGTGGTGGCACGTCGCCATCGAGAAGCACGGCCCCAGGGTCGCCTGCTACGTTGACGACGCGCTCCTGCTCGAGTACACCGACCCCGAGCCCCTCGACTGCGGCCAGGTCTGCCTCTGGACCCACGACAACTCGGTGATGATCGCCCGCGCCTGGATCGCCCACGCGGACTCGGCCGGCACGGAGAGCCCGCTCGCGCAGGAGGCCGCCCAGCCCACGCCGCCGCTCCCCGCGCCGCCTGCCATCACCAGCTCGCACAAGCTCGTCCTCCACGCCTTCGAGGACGGGTTGGGCAAGTGGGCCGGCACCCCCGGAAGCTCCACCATCCGCCTGGAGGCTGGTGGCACAGGCCTCCGGCCTGTGGACACAGGCAAGATGCCTGTGCCACCGCAAGATGTCCGGCAGGAGGCTGGTGGCACAGGCCTCCGGCCTGTGGGCGGCTTCGCACTCGCTGTGGCAAACCCCAGGGCAGGCGGCCCATTCGACCTCAAGCTCCCCATCACCCCATTCGACGCCCTCGACCACGCCAGGCTGACCTTCGATTACCGCTTCCCGCCACAGGCCAAGGTCAACCTCAACCTCAGGATGAACAAGCGCTGGCACACCATCGCCCTCACCCACCCCGCGGCCCGCGTGTCGGGCGTGCCCATGCTCGGCGACGCCCACGCCGTCGCCGACGACGCCTGGCACGCCGCCGACCTCGACCTCCGCGCGCTCCTCCTCCGCTGCTACCCCGCCGCGAACGCCCTCCCCATCGAGGAAGCCACCATCGGCACCCTCGACAAGGACAACTACCTCTCCGCAGGCTTCGGCGGAAACCCCGCCGGCACCACCTATCGCCTCGACAACGTCCGCCTCTGGACCCCCGGCCCGCCCGCCGCCAAGTTCGCCTGGGACCCCGAGGCCGAGGCCGCCTGGGTCTTCGACCGCAACCCCGACACCGTTCCGCCCGACGACCGTGCCACGGTCGGCTTGCCCGACCGTGCAGACAAGCGGGACGCTGGTCGCTACGAGAAGGCCGACCTCGCCGAAGGCCCCTGGTTCTTCCACCTGCGGGCCAAGTCCCCAGATGGCGCCTGGTCGCGCGTGGTCCACCTGCCCATCCAGGTGGACACCTCGCCCCCCCGCGTGGCCGCCTCCAACCCGACCCCAGGCAGCCGCTCCTCCGCTCACGTCGTCACACTCGACCTCGCCGACGATTCAGGCGTTGACCCCAAGAGCCTCCGCGTCTCGCTCTTCGACCAGGAGCTGCCCGTCCTCGTCATCCCCACCGACCCCGCCGCGTCCTACACCCCAACCGCCGTCACCTACGACCCCGTGGCAGGCCAACTCGCCATTGACCTCTCGCTCCTGCCGCTCGCCTTCGAGGACGGCCAGGAGATCAAGCTCACCGTGGCCGCCGCCAAGGACTTCGCCGGCCACGCCATGCAGCCCTGCACCCTCGCCTGGCACTACGACCGCAGCGGCGACAAGGAGCCCCCCCGCCTCCTCCGCCTCGACGCCTCCCACCCCTACCTGTGCAACGACGACTTCGAGAGCGGCTTCGGCGAGTGGGCCGCCACCTCGACCAGCGAAGGCGCCTACTCCCGCATCGAGCGCGACGCCACCACCGCCGCCTCAGGCCGCTACTCGCTCCGCATCCGAAACCTCCACGCCGCCGGACCCGTCACCGTCACCATACGCTCCACCCCCTTCGACGCCGGCCGCTTCCCACTCGTCTCCTTCGACTACAAAGTGCCCACCAACCTCCGCACCGACCTGGTGCTCAAGATCGGCTCCTCCGCCTACTCCATCCGCTTCACCGACCCCAACGGCACGAACTGCATCGGCGCCATCCCCGACGTCCAGGCCGACAACCAGTGGCACCACACCGAGTTCAACCTCCACGAAATCCTCACGACCGCACTCCCACAGGCCGCCACATACACCGTCGCCGCACTCTCCTTCTCCGACACCGGCTTCCTCGGCACCCCCGACGGCGCGGAATACCACATAGACAACTTCGCCATCGCACCCGCCGCCTCCACCAAGGCCGCCGCGCTCGACTTCAAGCTCGCCGCCGCCGACCCCAGCGGCATCACCGCCTACCAGTACGCCCTCACCCCGATGCCCGGCGTCCCACGCTGGACCGACTCCCCGCTCCCGGCCTGGCAGTTCAAGGCCCTCGGCGCCGGCATCTTCCAGTTCATGGCACGCGCCCGCGACCGCGCGGGAAACTGGTCCCAGCCCGTCATCCGCAAGCTCCTCGTGGACGACCAGCCCCCAGCCATCCAGTCCCTCTCCCCGCAGCCCGGCTCGCGCTCCGCTGACGGCCGCATCCGCGCCCAACTGGCCGACGCTCCCTCCGGCATCAACCGCGACAAGACCTCGCTGACCGTCGCAGGCGTCGCCTACCGCACAACCGACCCCGGCCTCACCTACGACGCCCGCACCAACACCCTCACCTGGGACGCCGCCTACCTCGCCAAGCCCATCGCCATCCCGAACGGTCAGGACGTCGCGGTTGTCCTCCACTGCGAGGACAACGTCGGCAACGCCGCCGACCGCTCCTGGACCTGGAAGATGGACTACTCGCTGGACAAGACGCCGCCGCCCGAGCTCTACGTCGCAAGCATCCCCTCGGCCTGCCTCGCCCGCACGACCTTCGAGGACGACGTCGGCTCCTTCCAGCCCTACGGCGGCTACGGCGAGCTCGAGCGCGTCACCACCACCGCCGCCACGGGCCGCTACGCCCTGTGCGCCATGCCCACCCGCGAGGGGCGCTACTTCGGCTTCTACGCCTACCGCTCCGCCTTCGACGCCGCCAAGCACCCCATCCTCTCCTTCGACTACCGCATCCCGCCTGGGCTAGCCGTCAACCTCCACCTCAGCTACGGCGGCTCCTGGCACACCGTCAGGCTCACAAGCCCCTCCGCCTACTACCCCGTCGTCGGCGAGCTCCCCATCGTCGCCGACGACAAGTGGCGCCACGCCCGCCTCGACCTCACCAAGGTCCTCAAGCCCTCCGCCCCGGGCGCCGCCATGCCCATCTCCTACGTCCTCTTCGCCGACTTCGGCGGCCACACCACCCGTCCCGGCCTCAAGATGTACCTCGACAACTTCGCCATCGCCGCCCACGAGACCGGCCAGAACCTCCGCTTCGAGTGGAACCACGCCGCCGACGCGACCGGCCTCGCCGGCTACGCCCACGCCCTCGACCAGAACCCCGCCACCCTCCCCACCAACATCGCCGCCGCCGAGCCCACCGCCGCCTTCAAGGACCTCAAGCCCGGCAACTGGTTCTTCCACCTCCGCGCACGCGACGGCGCAGGCAACTGGTCCCCCCCCACCCACCACCCCGTCGTCGTCCCGTCCCCGCCGCCCCCACCGCCACCCGTCCCGCCCAAGAAATAGCACCTCGCGCCACCTCTTCCTTTCTTGCCTCTTCCCTTCTACCTCCTGCCGCCTGCCGCCTGCCTGCTGTCCCACCCCAATGTGGCGCAATGTGGCGCAATGTTGCGCAATCGCCGTTTGGCCAATCTCGGCCTTCCGGCCACGAGTTTGCCAATGTGGCGCAATGTGGCGCACCATTTGCGCATGCGCGCCCGCGCAGGGGGGAGGGGGGCGCCCCCTCACGTCGCCTGCCCCTGTCCGATTGGGCAGATCCGTCGGATCAGTCCGATCAGTCCGATCCGTCGGACCCCCGTCCCCCACCCCTGACCCCCAACACACAACACCCGGCACCTCTTCCCTTTCCCGTCTCCCGCTCACTCTTCACTCTCCCTTTCCCCTCTCACTCGCCCGCTTCCCCCTTCACCCTTATATACGGGTCGCGTCCGACGACGTGCCAGTAACTCCGGCGTCTATGGCGATGGCCTTCTTCGCAAGTGGCTGTCGTTAGGACACTTGTGGCAATCTGGCTGGCCATAAGATTTTTTCAAGAATCGGTCGTCAGTCGCTCCGTAGTCGCTCCGGCCCATCGCCGGCCGTGAAAGAGACTCCAGGAGTCTCTTTCACATCCCACCGTTCCTCTCCCATCCGCGTAATCCGCGGTTGGGCTTCCCCTCTGCGGCCCGGAAGAGGCACTCGACCGCGGATTCCGCGGATGGCCGCGGATGAGAGCAATTGAGCAGGTAGGGCATGCACACTTGCACGCGGCTAACACAGTGCGTGATAGGGGAATGGGAGGAGAGACGCTGGAACCACCCGAAGCGGAAGGGTGCAATAACGGACTTGCGCGCGGGAGGGGGCCTTCCTGTTCGTAGTTCGGCCTTTAGGCGGTCTTGGGCGTTGCCAAGCCCGACAGAGGAACCGCGTAAACGCCGAACTACGAACCAAGATGGGCTGTACGCAAATCCGTTATTGCACCCAATCCGGGAACATGCCTTGACAACGGTGTTCCCGTGGGGGACAATGTATGGACGATGGGGGTAGATGACCATGACCTGCGTTATCTGCAAAAACGGGCAGACAGGCCCCGGAAAGGTCACTGTGACCCTTCAGCGTGAGGGCTCCACGGTGATCATCAAGGGCGTCCCCGGCGATGTCTGCGAGAATTGCGGCGAGTACTACCTAACGGAGGCCATGACCGACCGAGTTCTATCCATAGGTGAGGAAGCGGTGGCCAAAGGCGCCGAGGTCGAGATCGTCCGCTATGCCGCGCTCCCCTCGGTCCCAGAGCTGGCCCCCGTGGAGAAGTGAGCACGTGCTCTCGCTCCCTTGGGAGATCGAGCGAGCCACGGTTCGCAGAGGGTCAGGCAACATGGAACGTGTGGTTTACCTGCTAGGCGCTGGCTTCTCCGCACCACTGGGCCTACCGGTCATGAATGACTTCATCGTGAAGTCCAAGGACCAGTTCGCCAGGGATCCGGAGAGGTTTGCGCATTTCCGCAACGTCCTCAGTACGATCGATCACATGCACAAGACTCTCAGCTACTATAGGACAGACTTGTTCAACATAGAGGAGGTCCTTTCAGTCCTGGACATGCAGGACATGGTCTCCGGCCTGGATCGCTCCGGCGAGTTCAGGAAGTACGTCAAGGAGGTGATCGAATATCACACGCCGGAGATGCCCCAACCCGGATGCCTGGGCATAGACCCACCGCACCCTCCACGTGTACCGCCTGAGCGGTTGGATTCGTTATTTGGCGACTACGACGAACCCATGGTTGGCTACGGAATGTTCGTGGCGAACCTCGTGAATCTCCGTGTTGAGCCGCTCAGCCGAGCATCTACCAAAGACGAAGGCAATGCCGCCCACGGTGTGAAGTACTCGAAGATGGACCATCCTGAGGTAAAGTACGATGTCGTGACCCTGAACTACGACCGGGTGATTGAGAAGTGCTGCGAGCACCTCCCAAGGTACTTCGTGAAAGACCCGAATAGTGAAGAACCATCGCCTGATATCGCCAAGCTTCATGGCTGCGTCAGTACCGACATCGTGCCCCCGACGTGGCGCAAGTGGACACTCAGGGACAGGGATCTCATGCCCAGTTGGGAGCGCGCGTTCAACATGCTACGCGAGGCGAACCAGATCCGGATCATTGGTTATTCCCTGCCGACTACAGACGCGAATGTTCGCTACCTGCTCCAGGCCGCTGTTATCGAGTCGGCCAACCTGAAGAGGATTGATGTGATCTGCCTCGACAGGGACCAGAGCATGGAGCAGCACTATCGCTCGTTCATCACGTTCAAGTACCTTAGGTTTAGGAACCTGGACACCAAGCAATACCTATCGCCACCCGCAAGCCAAGGCAAGCCCCACCCAGCCGGCAGCTTCTTCAGCAGGCGGCCTGGAAACTCCTACGTGTTCTCCGATGGTCTCGAAAGGCGTCACGATTACTTCATGGCGTCAGGAACGGACCGAACCTGATGGCCGCTACTATGTTCGCCTGGCTGGTCCTTGTCACCTGTGTACATGCCGAGGAGAAGGCGGTGGTGCCACGGATTGATGGCGAATGGTGGCAGGTGGCGGGGGATCCCGATCTGGGGACGCTGACAGACCCGAAGCAGCAGCCTGTGGACTTTGCGGTGTGGCAGGCGGCCGACGGCTCGTGGCAGCTCCTGTCATGCACCCGCCACTCTAGCGCCCGTTCAGGGTCGAACGTACTGAGCTAACCATGTGGACGGGGTCATGGTGGGCACGGCGTTCCCGCCGCGAACGAGCATTTCGGAATCCCAGGCAACAAGCGTGGCCTTTGATGCGTCTGCGACGGCGACATAGATGGCGTCCGCGCCCCGAAGGCGATGTGCCTTGGCAAGCTCGACGGCGCGCTCTGCAAGGGGGAAGTCCACAACGAGCAACTGCAAGCCTGCCAGGGAGAGGATAAGTTCAACCGCCTCGTCAGTCAGGGCATCATCGCCGGTTCGCCGGGCGATGGCCGCCGCGCTCTCCGGGAGCACGATGGTAGGACAAGACACCCGCAGCGCGCCCACGTGCAACTCGTGCAGGAAGGCCAAGCTCTCCGCGTGGTGCGGTTCCACGTCCCGAGCGGCGGCCACAAAGACGCTCGCGTCCACGGTCAAGTTCATCGCCGCATCTCAGAGAGGGTCTCGACAGCGGTCTTCTCCCCTTGCCAGGCCGCGCTCACTCGCTTCGCAAGTGCCTTCCAGCGGGCGTCCCATTCCTTGGGCGACGGCACCTTGTGGCGGCGGGTCCTCAGCGACACGATGGCCGCGAGCGGCTCGCCATCCGTGTCGAGCAGCTTCACCGTCTCCCCTGCGTGCATGCGCCTGAGAAGGCCCTCAAGGTCGCGCGCCGCCGCATCAACAGTCATCTGCGCGTCCATCAGCCGGCTCCTTCCAACCAGGATTATACCCCGCCCAGCCTGCGCAATCAAGCGGCTCGGGCGCCCTTGCCGGCCTCCCATCTCTCCCGTTGTTGACAACGGGGATTGAGCTCGGCACAATCTACGCGCGGGTCTGCCCCGTGCAAAGGAGGTAGGCTGGGTGGTCGCGAGGTTTGTAGTGGTTGTCGGGCTGGCTGTGGTTCCTAGTGCCAGTGCCGAGGAGAACGCTGTGGTCCCACGGATTGACGGCGAATGGTGGCAGGTGGCGGGCGATCCGGACCTGGGGCCGCTGACCGATCCGAAGCAGCAGCCGGTGGACTTCGCGGTGTGGCAGGCGGCCGACGGGTCGTGGCAGCTCCTGTCGTGCATCCGCCATACGCGCTGCGGGGGAAAGACGCGCCTCTTTCACCGCTGGGAGGGGAAGCAGCTCACGGATAGGGACTGGACACCGATGGGCATCGCAATGCAGGCCGACGCCGCCTGCGGGGAGACGCCCGGCGGCCTTCAGGCGCCTCACGTGATCAGGCTCGGCGACGCCTTCCACATGTTCTATGGCGACTGGGAGCACATCTGCCACGCGACCAGCCAGGACGGCAAGGCGTTCAGCCGCGTCCGCGACGCCGATGGGAAGACGGGCTTGTTCACGGAAGGACTTGGGGCGAACACCCGCGACCCGATGGTGCTGCGGGTCGGCGAGCTCTTCCATTGCTACTACACGGCGTTCCCGAACCAGAAGGGGGCGGTCTACTGCCGCACGTCGCCCGATCTGAAGGCGTGGAGCGCCTCGAGGGTCGTGGCCTTCGGCGGCTCGGCGGGGACGAATCCCTTCTCTGCCGAGTGCCCATTCGTCGTCCACCACAAGCAAACGGGCTTCTACTACCTCTTCCGCACCCAGCGCTATGGGGAGAATGCGCAGACGAGCGTCTATCGCTCGAAGGACCCGCTGAGCTTCGGGGTGGAGGACGACCGGCGCCTCATCTGTCGGCTGCCCGTGGCCGCGCCCGAGATCATCGAGCACGGCGGGCGATACTACATTGCCGCGCTCCTCCCCAGCCTGAAGGGCATCCGCATTGCCCTGCTCTCGTGGGCAGTAGAAACCATGCCGGGCACAGTCAGGGGGGAGGCGCTGCCTTGAGGAACGCCGCCAACTGGGCTCTAAACTCCCCCAGGGTGCTTCCCACTTCCCCCACGAGCCGTTCCATCTTCGCCCAGCGTAGATCGAACGTGTACGCGTGGCGAAAGAAGTGACGGAAGTCGAGATACCGGCATAACTTGTCCCGCAGAGCGGCCGTGATCACTGCTGGGCGCGCGCTGGTCGGGCCTGCCATGCTGTTGAGCAGCCTGCGATGCCACGCCTCGCTTTCGGGCAGCCCGCCATCGAGTTCCGTGGCAACCCGCTTGAAGATGTTCTCCACTCCGTTGTAGAAGGAATGGAGCATGGCCGCGAGGGCCGACAGGCCGATTGCGTCTGGCGGTTCCTTCCGCGTCCGATCGAGCAGCGCGTGGTGCGAGTCCAGCAGGCGACGCAACTGCGCCAGCTCGACCGCCACCTGCTTCGACAACCTATCCCACACGCCGGAGCTCTCCCTCATCCCTCAGGTATCGCGTGAACGGGCTATCCTCATCGAGGTCCACGAGATCGAGGGGGTGGTCGAGAAGGTCGGCCGCTCTGCCCATCGCCTCGAAGAAGCGCTCCGGCGGCAGGCCCGTCACCGCCAGGTCAATGTCGCCGCCCTCGCGCACCGCCCCTTTCGCGGCGGAGCCGAACACGTACACCTCGCGCGCCCCGGCCGCTCGTAGTGTTGCTGCTGCCCTTAGGAGCTGCACACTCAATTCCTCATTCATCCAGGAATCTCCAAGGCGGCCCCCCGCAAGTCTGGGCCGGTCATCTGCGCCGTCAACGTATTCTACCGCAATCCCACGCGGCGTCAACTTCGCCAGCGGTCCAGCACTTGCGGCGCCTCATCCCGGTAGGTAATCTGTCCAGTCAACCCGCGATCGGAGCAAAGCCATGAACATCGGATTGACCACGGGGATCGTTCTCTCTTTGGCGGCCGCGACTGCCCTCGGCGGGGCGGAAAGGAGCGCGGCGGTGACAACCCACCTGGTGAGCCGGATTGACGTGAGGGACTTCGGGGCCGAAACGCTCCGCATCGGCGACCTCAATGGCGACGGGGCGCCAGACCTCCTCTTCGTCCAGAGCGTCTACGGCACCCGCGAGATAACGTGCCTGACGGCCACGACGATCGCGGGCGAGGTCCTCTGGCAGTCGGGCACCCCCTCTGCGGACAACGGCCGCATCTACAGCGACCTGCCCGTGCAGGTCTACGACTGGGACTCCGACGGGCGGAACGAGGTGCTCCACGTCCGCCAGGCGCGCTACGTCGAGCCGAAGTCCCGCCCCGGCGCGGTCCGCGAGCGGGCCGACCGCTACGAGGGCAACGCCACGATGGTCATCCTCGAGGGGAAGACGGGCAAGGAGAAAGGCTCGTTCGCCCTCCCCGCCCCGGCCGACGACTGCTTCCTCTTCCTCGACCTCACGGGGCGCGGCCGACGCGAAGACCTCCTCGTGAAGGACCGCTACTGGAACATGTGGGGCGTCTCCCACGAGGGCAAGGTGCTCTGGCAATGGACCGGCTCGGTCGGGCACTTCCCCGCCTACGGGGACGTTGACGGCGACGGGCGCGACGAGGTCTTCGTCGGCTTCGCCCTCATTGACCACGACGGCAAGGTGCTCTTCGCGAAGGACCCACGCGGCGGGCACCAGGACGCCGCCTACGCCGCGCGGCTGCGCGACGGCTCCTGGCGACTCCTCTTCGGCAACCACGGCGTCCACTGCCTCACGCCCGACGGCAAGGAGCTCTGGCACCACCCCCTCGGCGAGGCCCAACACGTCCTAGCCGACCGCTTCCGCGACGACTCCGAGGTGCAGGTCATGGTCGTGGACCGCGGCCGCGTGCGGAAGGAGCGAGGCGAGGGCACCCGCTCCGACCTCTACCTCTACGACCTGAACGGCCGCGAGCTATGGCGGCGGGGCCAGCCGGAGGGCGGCTGGGCCGCCGCAATCGTGCCGATTGACTGGCACGGCGGCGGGAGGCCGCGATGCGCCCTCGCCTACTCGCGCGGCCCGGGCCAGCCCGCCGCCGTCTACGACGGCGACGGGAACATCGTGGACACCTTCGAGATGCAGTGCACGCCAGACCGCACGCCGCAGGACCGCCAGGCCCACTACTACGGCACGAGGGCGGACGTGTGGGGCGACAGCCGCGACGAGGTCATCCTCTTCGGCTCCCGCGGCGCCTGCATCTGGGCCAACGCCCGCCCCCTCGCCCCGCCCACCCTCTACAACAACACCCTCTATCCGGGCATGTAGGCTCGAAACACTTGACGGGGGGCCACGGTTGCGATATATAAGAAGGTGGATGGACGCCGCGGAGCAAGGAGACACTCCCGTGCACAAGAACGGGACCGCACTCAAAGAGGCGCGTAAGGCGAAAGGCGTGTCTGGGTGGAAGAGCGCGAAGCTCAGCCCCGAAACGCACCGTCGGCTGAAAGGCTACGCTGAGGAGAACGCGTTCCCCACCCTTTCCGCCGCGGTCCAATCCCTCCTGGAGGGGGCGAAATGGACGACCCGCATGAGCGAACCCCGCGCGGCCGACAACGCGATTTCCGCGCCCCAGGCGAAGGGGGCACCTCAAGAGGGTGTCAACGCCGCCATCAGGGCCCTCGATGATGACATGAACTGGGTAAGGCAAAATGTGGACCGGCTGACGGAGGAGCGGGGCCTCGTGTACCTTGCCGTGAAGAACCATGAGGTGATCGACGCCGATGCCGACAAGGGCCTGCTCGTCATGAGACTCTACCGCGAGCGTGGCCGACAGGCTTTCCTGGTTGTGTACCTGGGCGACCCCAGGCTGCGCCGCGAAAAGGAGCCGCCAGAGATTGAACCTGGAGTCATTGAAGAAGATCTGGCATGATCTTCAGGCCACTGGCAAGCCAACTGTTCGCGTTGACGCCGAGACTGTCGATGGCATTTTCCTTGGCCGTTACAGCGCGCTCATAGATACGGGCAGCCGGTGGTCGGCCATTCCAGGCATCGTGATCCCCGGGGACGGTGCATCCGAGTTCATAGAAGTTGACTTGCAGCTTCCACACAACGCCACCAAGAGGATAGTGGTCCCCGCACGTGAGAGGCAGGAGTTCGGGATCTGGTTGTCTGCGCCGCAGCCGCGCTATGGCTCCCACTTCGCCCTCCGATTCGGGCAACACGTCGCCCGGCCCGTCACGCTCTTCTTCGTTCCCGCTCCGCGGGCGATGGAACCCCACCTGATTCTCGGTTGCGACTTCCTCTTCAGCAACAGTGGTTTCTGCATAGACAGGGCCGGCAGCAGGTTCCGGCTCAGCATCTGCGGCTCGCCGTCGGACGTTCCCCGCTAGTCCCACAGCTCCGCGCCCGGCTTGAGCGCTCCGCAGGCCGCCGCGAAATAGTGGGGGTCTATCTCGTAGCCCACGAAGTCAACTCCTAGCTCCCTGCACGCGAGGGCCGTGTGGCCCAGGCCCAGGAAGGGGTCGAGGACGAGCTTGGTGCGCTCAAGCCCGTGGAGGCGGATGCAGCGCTCGGGGAGCTGGACGGGGAACGTGGCGGGGTGCGGGCGCTCCTTGTCGCGGAACTTGATGGTCTTGTAGGGGATGAACCAGGTGTTCCCCCGGCACCGCAGCCCGCCGCCCGCCTTGGCCCACCGGGCGACGTTCGACTTGTCCTGATAGGGGACGCCGATGGCCAGGCGGTCGAGCTCGACGTCGCCGCGCTTGGTCAGGTGGAAGATGTATTCGTGGCAGTCGTTGACGTAGCGGCGGCTGTTGATCGGCTTGTAGTGGCCCACCGCCACGTCGCCAGTGATCCCAGGGTAGTCGCCTACGTCCGCCTTCGAGATGGCGATGCTCTTGATCCAATGAACCGTGTTCTGAAGGACGAAGCGGGAGCGCATGACGCCGAGGACGTCGAAGGGCACGCAGGGGTCCGAGGGCACCGAGCCGAGGTTGAGGAATAGCGAGCCGCCCTCGGCGAGGACGGCCTTGAGAGCGTCGGCCCAGTCCCCGAGCCAGCGGAGGTAGGCGTCGCGGGGGGCGGAGTCGTCGTAGGCCGTGTAGCGGATGCCGAGGTTGTAGGGGGGGGAGGTGACGGCGACGTCCACGCTTCCGGGCGTCAGGTGCTCTTTCATCCCTGCGAGGCAATCGGCGTTGTGGAGCAGGATGCGGCAGTGGGCGGTCTTGAGCTCGAACAAGGGTGTCTCCTGGGCTTCCTGAAGAAGGTAGCCGCCAGCGGCTGCGGTGTCAAGGCCGCCACACGCGCGGCGTGACTTCGTGTCTTGGCGGCCGCTTCATCTTGCTTCTTCTCGTGCTCGTCGTCGAGTCCCATAGCTCCCTTCGTTGTCAAGGCATTCGACGGCGAGGACGACGACGACGACAACGACGACGATTGGGGACCCCAAGATGCGGGGCCACACTCCCGGTAACGAAAAGGTGTTGACGTGTGCGGGGCGAGAGGTTATGCTAGGGGGTGCCGCCAGGCGAGGGGCGGAATCCCCCGGCTCCTGAGGTGGAAGGGAGAATGTTGGTGCGCCCCTTGCGCCGCAAGGGGCGGGACGGTATACTTGGCTTGCGTTCCGTCAAGCGGGTGGGCAAAGGAGTGAGCCAGATGCGACTGCACAGTGCAGCGGTGGTGCTCGTGGCCCTGGCGAGCGGGAGCGGCGCGAGCCTCCAGGCGGCCGAGGCGGCCCAGCCCGCCGCCCAGGCCGTCCTGCGGCCGGCCGAGAACCCCTTGGCGAAGGCGGGCGGCAAGGTGCCAGTGCCCACGATCACCTGGGAG
>VGYW01000152.1 GCA_016872875.1 Planctomycetota bacterium
GCCCCGCTTCGGGGGCTCTACGCTGGCGGGGCCTTTTCCCAGGGCTCCCTTCGGTCGCCCTGGGCTACGGCTCAAACGCCCCCATTCGGGGGCTAAACCCCAGCCCCCAGAAGATGTGGGCAAAGATGAGGGCTTCGCCCTGGGCTGCTATAGTACGCTCCATTCGGAGCTTCGGAGCCGAAGAGCATTACCAGAACCAGGGGCCATACTCCCCTGCACTTGCTCGCGCTTGCCTCGCGCTTGTCCCCGCGCTATAAAGCGAACATGGCCACACCTCCGCCATTCCTCCCAATGAGCCGCCAGGAGATGAGGGAGCTCGGCTGGGACGAGCTCGATGTCCTGCTGGTCACAGGCGACGCCTACGTGGACCACCCTGCGTTCGGGGCCGCGCTCCTCGGACGCTGGCTCGCGGCACACGGCTTTCGCGTGGGCATCGTGGCTCAGCCGCGATGGGACACGCCCCAGGACATCGCTCGGCTCGGCCGACCAAAACTCTTCGCGGGCGTGACGGCTGGGGCGCTCGACTCGATGCTCGCCCACTACACGGCCTTCCGCAAGAAGCGCCGCGACGATGCCTACACCCCCGGCGGCCGCGCCGGCGCGCGCCCCAACCGAGCGACCATCGCCTACGCCAACCTCGTCCGCCAGGCCTTCCCCGGCACCCCAGTGGTCATCGGCGGCATCGAAGCCTCCGTGCGGCGAGCCACCCACTATGATTTCTGGACGGACAAGCTCCGCCGCTCGATCCTCCTCGACAGCAAGGCCGACCTGCTCATCTACGGGATGGCTGAACGCGCTATCCTTGAGGTGGCTGAGCGCCTTAGCGATGGGGCTGCGTCCCACGTGCCGCGTGCCGCGTGCCCAGGAAAGACCCTCTTAGGGATTCGGGGCACGGCGTTCCCCCTGGGCGCGGGCGACCCCTCTTTGTCCCTTGGGTCCCTGTGGTCCCTGTGGTCCCTTCCCTCCCACGAGGAGATCGCGGCCGACCCCAAGAAACTGATGGAGGCCACGCTGCTCCTCGAGCGCCAGGTGCACAGCGGCTCGGCCTGGGCCGCGCAGGACGCCGGGGGCCAGAGGGTGGTCTTCGCCCCGCCCGCGGAGCCGCTGACGACGGCGGAGCTCGACGCCCTCTACGCCCTGCCCTTCACGCGGCAGCCACACCCGTCCTACGGCGAGCCGATCCCCGCCGTCGAGATGGTGCAGTTCAGCATCACCACGCACCGGGGCTGTGCGGGGGGCTGCTCGTTCTGCGCGCTCGCGCTCCACCAGGGACGGCGCATCCGCTCGCGCAGCCGCGAGTCAGTCATGGCCGAGGCCCGCCGCCTCACGGAGCACCCCGACTGGAAGGGGAGCGTGTCAGATGTAGGGGGCGCTACGGCGAACTTCTGGGGCGCGCGCTGCGAAGCCGACGCTGCCGGCTGCCGCCGCGCGAGCTGCCTCCACCCCAGCATCTGCGGCCACTTCAAGCCCGGCCAGGCGGCCCTGGCGGAGCTGCTCCGCAGCATCGCCAGGCTGCCGGGCGTCCGACACGTCCGCACCGCAAGCGGGGTGCGGCACGACGTGGCGGTGCTCGACGAGGCATACGTCCGCGCCCTCGTCGGCGAGTTCACCGGCGGCCAGCTCAAGCTCGCCCCCGAGCACTCCTGCGACCGCGTGCTCTGGCTCATGCGCAAGCCGCCCTTCGCGCGCTTCGAGGAGTTCCTCACTCTCTTCGGGCGCATCTCGCGCCAGGTGGGCAAGGAGCAATACGTCGTGCCCTACCTGATGAGCGCCTTCCCCGGCTGCACGGACGCTGACATGCGGGCGCTCGCCGCCTGGCTGCGCCGCCGCGGCTGGCGCCCGCAACAGGTCCAGTGCTTCATCCCCACCCCTGGCACCGTGGCCACGGCCATGTTCCACGCCGGCATTGACCCCGAGGGCCGCCCCATCCCCGTCGCCCGCACCGACGCCGAGCGCCTGCGTCAGCACCGCATGCTCGTGCCGAGGGCATCGTCGGGCGAAAGGGCGGGTCACCAGCGCGACCGCGACGGTGCCTGACACCCATAGGTGTACACGGAACAAGCGCTTATGCACAGGAGCCTGGCACTTCTGGCCCGCACCCGGCGTTAGGCGATCAGCCGATCACTTTCCCCCCTCTGGAAATGATCGCCTAAGGCCGGTTCAACCCATGGCCCTTTGTGGCTGACAACCACAGGCCGCACCCCGCCGCCCGCAGACGTGAGCGTGGACGCAGTGGACATAGTGGACCCCGTGGACACAATGGGCTGAAACCAGCAAAGGCCTCACCCATCCCGTCCACCTTGTCCAGAACGTCCACCTTGTCCAGTCCTGTCCCCCGCCGCCGGAAAAGGCCTCAATGCCCCCTCGCCGAGACCCTGTCTTGAGAGCTGTTGCGGCCCCCGCACCTCCACGCTGCCCCCACGAGGGTGGCGAGTGCCACACCTGTCGGCGGGTGCCTGAGCCGACATTCGCCAGGCAAGAGGCTACGCCCCCCAGTCATCCAGCAGATCGCCAAAGCACTTGAACCGCCGGTAGCTCCGCGCGCCCGGGATGACGGCCCTGATGCGGGTTTCGACCTCATCGTTGGGGTCGGCGATCTCAACAAGGCTCAGGCCCGGATTCGTATCAGCTGCCGCGCGGAAAAGCACCCGGATAGACGTGTCGGCAGGCGCCATGCTGAAGCCGATGAAGACCACCCTTTCGGCGGCCAAGAGAGCCTGGAGTGCGAGCCGGTACAACAACTGCGGAAGCCACATGGTCGAGCTTCCTAGTGGCAAAGGGTTTCCATGTGGGTCGTGAAGGAAATCAGCGGAGAAACTGTACTCCGCCTTGTACGTGCTGGGAGGGATCATGAACCGCTCGAAGTAGCCGGCGGGTTCCCCTTTGACCACAACCCTCTTGAAGAAGTTATCCGTGACCAGGAGGGACGCCACGCGGATGTCCCGGACGAAGTTACCCACCCCCATCGGTTCAGGAATCCGTCGGTAACCAGGAAGTGCCACAGACTCCCCACTTCCTTGAACGTAACGGAAGTGCCAGTTGCTTGAGCCGTGGAGCTTCAGCACCTTGAACTTCGATGGGTGATCCGGTGCTGTGCCGGCGAAACCCAAGCAGCATTGCTCTGAGGTGGGTCGAAGAGCATGGGGAACGCCTCGCTGCCGTAGGGCGCGGAGTAGCACGTCTCCATCCAACCACGATACGGGCCGCGCAGTAGCTGCGTCACCGCCTGCTGATACGGCTCCGGGAAGTACTCCTGGTAGAATCGTGTACCTGAGCCCTTGTCCCCACTTGGCAGCATCAAGTGAGCACTGATGCGGCTCTCGAACTCGATCGCCGCGTAGAGATCCTCGACATTGATTCTGTCCCAGTCGGTTTGTAGCTTCCCGGTGGGAACCCCCATGCTCTTCGCGGGTGCGAACCGGTTCAGATACAGGGTCAGGGCCGGCAGGAGGCTGTTGTCCCTCCCACAAACCGCTTCGCGGACCCGCTCCAGAAGTTGAGAGACGCTCGGGAATCTCGTCCCTCCTGGTGTGGCCCCCATCGGTGCCCCTGCTCCTAGCACAAAGACAGTGGGCATGGTGACACTCCATGTCTGCGGTCACGGTCTCCGGGAAGCCCCCAAGAGACGGTTGGAGCTGCGCGGCGTCCCACCGGAGGCCAAGCCCTACCGGTTCTCGCGTAAAGCGCTCACAGCGGCCAGCCGGGGCGGTAGGGGCGGCGGCAGGCGGCGGATCGTCCGAATATGTAGGCGAGCCGCTTGCAGCTACGAGGGCAGGCGGCGACGCCACGTGTCTGGGCTGCGGGACGTGTGGAGGACGCCGTAGATCGTCAGGGTGGTTTCCGTGTGCTCGTAGAAGACGGCATAGGGGAAGCGGCGAATGAGCGCGCGGCGGTAGCCCGCGTGAATGGTGGCGTGGAGCTTCGGCGTGCGCCGAATGCTCTCTATGCAGGCGTCCACGCAACTGAGGAACTCCTCCCCCAGCCCCGCGCGCCGGCCCTCATACCACGCATGAGCTTCCGCGATGTCAGCCTCGGTTTCCGGTGCGAAGACCAACTCAGCGGCCATGGCGCGCCCGTACTCTTCGCTTTACCTCCTCCCAGGTGAGGCCCGAAGTGGGATGCTTCTCAAGGTTGGCCTTCCTTCGGTCAAGCTCCTCCTTCTGCCAGTCGTGAACCGGGACGGCTTCGGGAGTTGCGGCGAGGTCGTCCCACAAGTCCTCGACTAGCTGGAGCTTTTCCGATGGGCTCAGATCGAAGATCGAGGCGGTAGGCGTGCTCATGTCACAATACCCCACATTCACCTTCATCAGTGGCGTGGCCACAGGCCTGAGCAGAGGCTACTGGAGCTAATCTACCCGCCCAGTGCCGGATTGTCAAGGCCGGAACAGAGCGCTCACAGCGGCCAGCCGGCGCGGTAGGGGCGGCGGAGCAAGGCGTCGGCCTCAGCGTGGTTGGTGATCTTGCCCTCGAGCGGGTCGTACTCGAGTTCGGCGTCGAATTGGGTGGCGACGTTGACGAGGAGGAGCATCTCCATATACGGGCCGGCACTGCCGAAGCTCGACCAGGCTGTCCACTTGCCGTCGCGGGCCAGGTGAAGCCAGTCGGGCTCGGGCATGCCGTGGGACTGGGTGAGGCGCTTCGGGCCGCCGAGGTCAATTCCCTCGAACTGCTTAGCGGGGAGGAGGTCAATGGTGTAGTTGTGGCCGGTGGAGTGGAGCCGGCCCTTGGTGCCGAGGAGCATCGCGCCGGCGAAGTCGGACCAGGGCTTCCTCGGCTCCTTGCCCTTCGCGGGCTCCTTGGGGGGCGGCCAGTCGCTCTCGGGGCCGATCAGCTCGGCCAGCTTCTCCTTCCAGCCAGGGGAGCCGCCGTTGACCCAGTGGTGGGTGTAGGACGGCAGCTTCCCCCGCGCGGGGATCGAGAAGTGGACCTTCTCCCACTTGGGGAACGACAGGCGGTTGATGCCGG
Source organism: Planctomycetota bacterium (assembly GCA_016872875.1). Next base: position 4,966 of record VGYW01000152.1, read on the forward strand.
ACGCCTCGGCCCGCACTTTGATGCGCGGCTTTGTCGCGGGATCGGCGTGCCAGAGGTCGAGGACCTTGAGGGATAGGAACGTGAGGTAGTTGGTGTGTGAGCCCCACATGCCGATCTGCCCCGTGCCGAACTCGCGCCAGTGGGGCCAGGCGAGCCACTTGGCGTTGAACGGCCGCTCCTTGGCCGGGCCGAGCCAGAGGTCCCACTTGAGGTAGGGCGGGACCGGCTGCTCGCCCTGGGGCAGCTCCTTGTAGTCAACCCCGCCGCCCGAGTTCCAGACGTAGACCTCTTTGATATCGCCTAGCACGCCATCCTCAATCAGCTCGATGCCGCGGCGGAACTGGCCGCCCGATGAGCCCTGGTTGCCCATCTGGGTGGCGACCTTGTGCTTCTCGGCGAGCTCGCGGAGCCTGCGGGCCTCGTGGACGCAGCCGCACAGCGGCTTCTCCACGAAGGCGTGCTTGCCGGCCAGCATCGCGGTCGCCGCGGCGGTGGCGTGCGTGTGGTCGGGCGTCGAAACCATGACGCCGTCAATCTGCTTGTTCATCTTGTCGAGCATCACGCGGAAGTCGTCGAACAGGGGCGTGTTTGGGTGGTCCTTGCAGGCCGCCTGGGCCTTGCTCTCATTCACGTCGCAGAAGGCCACCACGTTGGCCTGCTTGAACATCACGTCGGCGTACCACTTGCCCCTTCCCCCCACGCCGATGAGAGCGACGTTGACCTTGCCGTTGGCCGCATATGTCCGCGCGGCCCGGCCGCTGCCAAGCACGAGCGCGCCAGTGCCGAGGCCGGCGGTGCGGACGAATTGGCGCCGAGAGAGCGAGCTCTTCACTCCTGTATCCTCCTTCACCAAGGGGGCTATGCCAGCACTTTCCACAACTCGTCCGTGATTCTACTGCCCGCCGGGCAGGAGAGTCAATCCCTCCTTGCGGAACGTGTGCCCCGGCATCCGTTGATATTCTTGTGGACTGTGCCTTCGCACCATGCCGTACCGAAAGCGGCCTTGACTTCCCTTCCCGGAAAGCCTATCCTGAGAGCCGTTGCGGCGGCTGTACCTCGACGCTCCCCAAGGCCTTCCAGCAGGAAGCCGTAGGCCTCCGTGCAGGAAGGCGACGGATCCACCCAAAGCGAGACGTGCGATGACGAATAGCCTGGAGGGTATGGCGCATTTTGCTGCGAGAATCACTGACGCTGCCAGGCGCGCTGGGGGTTCGGAGCTCAAGCTCCAGGGAGAGGTTGACGGACTACTGCGGGAAACGCTGGCGCGATTCGATATCGCCTATGACCCCATCGTTGACCAGAGCCTCAGCCGGTCCTGCGCCTCCAGCGGGCGGCCCGACAGCTTGTTCGGGCATGTCGTGCTGGACTACAAGGCGCCTGGCGCTCTTCAGCAGGGATGGCGCGTTCACAACGCCAAGTCCAAGATTGTCACAGGCTACCTCAGGCCGCTGTGCGAATCGGGCGGCGCCCTGGACCCCGCGGAAGCCGCCCGGTGGGTGGGGGTGCTGACCGATGGCCGTCACATCACGTTCGCGGTTTTCGATGGCGTGAGCGAATGGGATTGGACGCCCCTGCGTCCGATCAACAAGTTCAGCGTGACCACCTGGGTCCAGTACTACCGGGCACTGCACCGCAAGCCTCTCGATCCATATCTGCTCGGGGGCGGTTTTGGGCGCGAGACGCCTTGGGCAAGGGATTGCATCCGGGTCCTCGCTGAATATCTCATGAAGCCGACCCCGCGTACGAACATGCTCTTCCGCGAATGGAGGAGGATGTTCGAGCAGGTCTCCACTTACGAATTGGGGCAGGTCCCAGCGCTTGCCTCGTGGGCCAAGAGGCTCGGCCTGCCCCGTCGGGAAGACCCCGCGGCGATCTTGTTCTGCCTTCACACATACTACGCTCTGATTGTGAAGCTGCTGACCGCCGAGTTGCTGACGGCCAGCCGACGTTGGGGGAGCGAGTCCTTTCTTGAGAAATTAGCGCACGCCGAGAACGGCCGCGGGTTCCTGGCCGAGCTGCGCCAACTGGAGGATGGCCGCGTCTACCGGGACCTCGGTATCGCAAACTTCTTGGAGGGCGACTTCTTCGTCTGGTACTTACAGCAGTTCGACGGGAACCTCGAGGCGGCTCTGCGCCGCATCGTCGAGGTTTTCCGCAACTATGAGCCGGCGACACCGAAGCTCAACCCCAGCCGGTGCAGGGACCTGCTCAAGGTCTTCTACTCGAACGTCATTGACGAGGAGATTCGGCACGACCTCGGTGAGTACTACACCCCTGATTGGCTTGCGGAAGTCGTCTTGGACAGGGTGGGCTATCGCGGGGACCTTCACGCTCAGGTCCTGGACCCTGCCTGCGGCAGTGGAACGTTCCTCATCCTAGCCATCCAACGTTTCCTCAAGCAGGCAGCGAGGCGCGGTCTGCCCGCATCGGAGATCGTGTCCCGCGTCAGGAACCAGATCAAGGGCTTCGACCTTAACCCCCTGGCCGTCATCTCTGCCAGAGCGAACTACCTCCTAGCCCTGGCGGAGCACCTGACCGAATACGGTGGCCCTCTGGAGATCCCCGTCTACCTCTGCGATTCGATCAACGTCCCCTTGAGGGAGCAAGCACATGGGATTGACTGCCTGGCTTATACCTTGGACACCGAGGTCGGCGACAGGACCATCCGGCTTCCGGAAAGCCTGGTGCGCTCGGGCGTGATCGGGAACGTTCTGCTGCTGGCTGAACGGCATATCGCCGGGCGCGGCGGACTCCCCGCATTCATGGAAGCCGTGCATGGGGACCCCGCGGTGGCTTCTCTGATCGGGTCTCAGGAGGAGGAGGTCTTGGCGGAGTTCTATGGGACGGTAGAGGAGCTTGAGGGACGCGGATGGAATGAGATCTGGTGCCGAATCGTGAAGAACCACTTCGCTTCGGCGGCAGTTTCAGGGGCCGACTTCATCGTCGGCAACCCGCCTTGGGTTCGATGGAGCAGGCTGCCAACAGCATATCGGCGCCGCTGTAAGGCATTCTGCACTCATTATGGGCTGGTCTCCGGAAGAGGCTATGCCGGCGGGATCGAGAGCGACATTTCCACGGTGATGACGTACTCGGCCGTAGACAACTGGCTGCGGCCCGGAGGCAAGATTGGCTTTCTCCTGACCGCAACGGTCTACAAGACCGACTCTGCCACAGGGTTTCGCAAGTTCCGGTTGCCTCCTCCTGAAGGCACACCGATTTTCCCAGAGAGCATCGACGACCTGGTGGCGCTCAACCCGTTCCCTGATGCCCGAAATGAGACCTCGCTGCTCGTGGCGCGCAAGGGCGACGAAGGTCAGGAGACAGCACCGATCTATCCAGCTTCGGGGGTGCCTTACACCGTCTGGACCCGCAGGGCAAATGGGCCACGGGTCGAGACGTCCCATTCTCTGGAGCAGGTGCTCGACCGCACCTTGAGGCAGGAATTGCGGGCAGTGCCAATTACCGAGGTCGGGAGCCCGCTATTCACGGGTTCGGCTGCCGACATCGAAGCCATCCCCCGGTTCCGCGGGCGCTCTCCGTATCTTGAGCAAGCGCATAAGGGGACCACCACGGATCTCTCGCGCGTCTACTGGGTGAAGGTCCTCGCCTACGATGCCGACCGAGACCTTGCGAAGATTCGCACGCTCAGCCAGGCCGAGCTGGGCGGCGCCAAGTCAGAGGGCATAGTGACAACGGCAGGCATGTGGATCGAGGCGGGACTCCTCTACCCCTTGATCCGTGGCAGGGACCTGGGCCGGTTCTGCTATGCCACGGCAGGTTGGCATATCCTGGTCCCCAATGAGCACTACGACCACATGGAAGAAGCGCGCGAATTCCGAGCTCGTTGCCCCCGCGCCTATGAGTATCTGCAGCGAAACGAGGTCCCGCTGCGGAATCGCTCATCCTACAGGCGTTACCAACGCCATCGGCCTTTTTATGCCATCTACGACGTTGGGCCGTACACGTTCAGCCACTTCAAGGTGGCCTGGATGGAGATCCAGAACCCCAGGGAATTCCGCGCCGCCGTCGTTGGCCTGCATGCCTCCTCGCCACTGCCGAACAGAGTCATTGTGCCTGACCACAAGCTCTACATGCTCTCCACGGAGGACGAGGACGAAGCGCATTACGTCTGCGGGGTTCTCAACTCGAAGCACATGCGTCGGGTCCTGGGCGGCTTCCTCGTCGGCAAGCAGACCAGCAGCACGCCGTTCCGCTACGTCCGAATCCCGCTCTTCCACCCCAGAAACCCTACCCACACGCGCATAGCGGGCCTGTCCAAGACCGCACACGCCGTGCGAGCGAACGCGCGTTCCACGAATGATCTGGAACCGGAGGAACAGGGCCAGCTCGAAGAGGCTGTACTCTCTCTCTTCTCTTGATAGGTATTTGAGCCCTCAGGAGGGCATGGCTTACAGCGACCAGCCCTGGCGGTACTCGGGGTGCGCCACGGCGTCGGCCTCGGCATTGTTCACTATCGTGCCCTCCAGGGGGTCGTATTCAAGCTCCTCCTTGAACTGGGTGGCGACGTTGCCGAGCATCAGGAGCTCGATGAAGGGGCCGGTGTTGGCGAAGTTGGAGAGGGTCGGGAGCCCATTGCTGGCAATGGGCGCCCCGCCGCGGGCGGCCGCGAGCCAGTCGCGCTCGTGGCCCTGCGAGTTGGGGAGCCGCTGGGGCGCCTTGGGCTCGCCAGGGAACTTGTCCTCGGGGTAGAGGAAGATTCCGCCGTTGTGTTCGTTGGCGCGGAGCATTCCCTTCGAGCCGACGATGAGCGCGCCGCCGTGCTCCTTCCGCGTCAATCTGCTTCCCCATCTTGTCGAGCATCACGCGGAAGTCGTGGAACTTCGGCACGTCGGGGAACTTCTCGTAGGCCTTCCCGGCCTTGCTCTCGTTCACGTCGCACATGGCCACGACGGTTTCGAGCTTGGGGATTCGCTCGACGAACCAACTGCCGCGCCCGCCCACGCCGATGAGGGCGACGTTGAGCTTGCCGTTGGCCGCATATGTCCGCGCGGCGCGCCCCCCGGCGAGGACGACCAGCCCAGCTCCACCGGCCGCCGTGCTACGCAGGAACGCGCGTCGAGTCTGCCGTGTCATTGCCAGCGCCTCCTTCCAGGGGTTCGTAGTGCGGCCTTCAGGCCGTATGCAGTCCCTGTTGCGGAAAGTCCCGGTTTGGAGTGCGGCCTTTAGGCCGTATCTTGGATTGGCGGCGTGCCCGCGAGGATACGGGCTGAAGTCCGCACTACGAACACTCGATCAGTTGGCTGGGGCCTTCTTGCCGTACACCTCGATCTCCGTGCAGTGGTTCAGGTCGTTCTCCGTGTTGCCGTTGCCGCAGAGGCGCACGTAGCGCGCCTCGACGCCCGCGGCGTCAACGAGCAGCCCCTCGTGGCTGTCTATGTACTCCTTCTCCTTCCCGACGCCGAGGCCGGCCGAGTTGTCGTGGTCGTTGTTGTAGAGGGTGCGGACGCCGCGGGCGAACTTCGGGTCGTCGGAGACCTGGACGATGACATCGTGGTAGACGCGCGCCTGGGCGTGATAGTGCCAGACGACGATGGCGAAGAGCTGGCAGCGGTCCTTGAGGTCAACCTGGAACCACTGCTTGCCCGGGCCGATCTCAACGTAGCTCCCCTCCACCCCGTCCCTGTCGCCATCCGTCACCTGGCTCAGTTCGCCCATGATGGGCGCGGTGTCGCTGGCCGTGACGGGCTTCTTGAGCGCCAGGTTGGTCACGCCAGCGGGAACCAGGAGGTCGGGGCGCTTGCCGGGCCGCGGCTTCTCGAGGTTCGGGCTCTTGAGGTTGATCGGCGTGCCGATGAAGTGCGGCTTGGGCAGGTCGAGGGCGAGCGGCACCTTCCCGGGCGGAGTCTCCCCAGCCCGCCCCAGTCCGTCGAGGGCCAACACCCAGAGCGCCAGGGCCGCCGCCCGTCCGCCCCAGACCGCGATGCCTTGTTCCGCGCTCATTCCTGAAGCCTCATCGGCCGTACTGTGCTACTGTCCGTGAAGGTGTTATTTTCATGAGCACATTTCCGGCTCCATCCCCTCTCCCTCGGGGAGAGGGCGAGGGTGAGGGTGCTTCCGCTCCGCGTGCAAGCATGCACGCCCTACTTGCTGTCGTCTGTCGTCTGTCCTCTGTCGTCTTTGGTTGAGGCCGAGGGCGGAACGCCCCAGGCCCCGCTGGGGACTACCCCGCGCGATTATACTCCCTCCCACCCGGAGCGCAACCTCGGTATCGGGCCCGAACATGGCCCCGGTTGTGGGCGGCGGTTCGGGAGCCCCTACAGGGGCGTACTACTAAGGGGAGCACAAAACAGTTTACACGCGTTTGTAGTGCGGGCTTCAGCCCGTTCTTCGCGGAACGGCCTGAAGGCCGCACTACAAACCTGGGGCCTTGGCGGAGTGTAAACCATTATGTGCTCCCCTTAGTATAACAGCCCAGAGCCTGCCCTGAGCGAAGCCCTGGGAGGCAACGGGGCAGGCACGCCAGCCCTGAAAGGGCGTACTATGCGGTTCCGGGCGCCGCATCCTGCCCAGGGCGGGTAGTACGCCCCTACAGGGCTGAACTGGCCCGCTCGCCTCTCCCAGGGCTTCGCCCTGGGCTGATATAGTACGCTCCGTTCGGAGCTTCGCAGCCGAAGTACGATACCATACCTGGGGGCAGTGCTCATCGCGCCCGAAGTACCTCCTTAGCACTCCATGACTTGCTTTTCGGCGCGGATAGCGGTATCATAGGCGAAGCTCATTGCCGGCCCGAGTAGCTCAATCGGCAGAGCACGGCTTTCGTAAAGCTGAGGTTGTCGGTTCAACTCCGACCTCGGGCTCCAGCGGCCCGCCCCGACCTTGCTCGCGGCGGGCCGTTGCCTTATTCAGGTGGGTGCTACGCCCAAACTTGTTTGGGGGTGAGGGGACGGTCGTTGCCCGAGACACGCCCAAGCGTCGCTTGGGCGTGGCACCCAGGCGTTACTCCGGTGGGTGCCACGCCCAAACTCGTTTGGGCGTGAGGGTCGGCGCGGCCGCCGCGGCCGCGGCCCACGCCGGAACTGAGAAGGGTCGCCATGAGACGCACCGCGGGCCACGCCTGGCGCAAGACCTGGGAGGCCGAGGAGCGCCGCGTCGCCTTCCCGCGCTTCAGCTCCGCCGTCAAGTGGCTCATCGTCACCAACGTGGCCGTCTTCATCGCCCAACTGTACTTCAAGCAGGCCCACGGCGTGGACCTGGCGGAATACCTGGGCGTCGTGCCGCGCCAGGTCGTCGAGCGCCTCCACGTCTGGCAAGTCTTCACCTACATGTTCCTCCACAGCACGCTGGCCGACCACATCCTTCACATCATCATCAACATGCTCTTCCTCTACTGGTTCGGGACGGAGCTGGAGTGGATGCTGGGGCGCTGGCGCTTCCTGGCGCTCTACCTCGGCGGGGGCACCGCGGGCGGCGTGGCCTTCGCGGTCACCCAGTACCTGGCCAGGGCCCAGAGCCCGGCCATCGGCGCCTCCGCCGCGGTCATGGCCGTCCTCGTCGTCTACGCCATACACTTCCCGAACCGCACGATCTACCTCTTCTACTTCATCCCGATGGCGGTCAAGTGGTTCGCACTCGGGGCGATAGCGCTCGACCTGCTCTACAGCGTGACGGCCTACGCGGACGGCGTGGCGCACACGGCCCACCTGGGCGGCGCGCTCTACGGCTTCCTCCACTGGCGCCTCGGGCCGCGGCTGGCCCAGTACTTCGACAGCGTGGGGGACCGCCAGCGCGAACGCGAGGCCCGCCGCCGCGCGGCCGACGAGCGGCGCCTCGACGACCTCCTGGCCAAGATCACCCGCGAGGGCTTCGACGCCCTGTCGCGCCGCGAGCGCGAGTTCCTCACCGAGCAGAGCCGAAGACGACGCGAGCGAGGCTACTGAGTGTCCGTTGCGGAAAGTCGTAGGGACGGGCGGCTCGCCTGTCCCGTCTTCGACACGCGAGCCGCGTGTCGCCACGCCCGCCAGCGAGCAGCTTGGGTGCGGGCTTTCCGCGGCATTCCCGAAGGGTGAGTATGGCCCCCAATTCTGGTGAACTACTCCGCAGCCCCAACAGGGGCGTACTATAACAGCCCAGGGCGAAGCCCTGGGAGAGGGGAGGGGCCAGATTCAGCCCTGTAGGGGCGTACTAGCCGCGGTAGGCAGGATGTGGCGCCGGGACCAGATAGTACGCCCTGTCAGGGCTGACCTTACCGGCCGCCCTTTCCCAGGGCTTCGCCCTGGGCTGATATAGTACGCTCCGTTTGGAGCTTCGGCGCCGAAGGACGTTACCAGGATTGGGGGCCACACTCCCGAAGGGTCCACCGTTTGACTCCGCTCGCGCCCCCGCCTATAATGCCGGCCGCCTCTTGAGAAGGAGCGCGGCGACATGCGAATCCCCTTCGTGAAGATGCACGGCTGCGGGAACGACTACATCTATATTGACTGCCGCGAGCGGGAGCCCTCGACTTCGCTCGGGCCAGGGCTTGATGACCCGCCGGCCCTGGCCCGCCGCCTGAGCGACCGCCACTTTGGGGTCGGCGGCGACGGCATCATCCTCATCCTCCCCTCGACCCAGGCCGACTACAGGATGCGGATGTTCAACGCCGACGGCTCGGAGGCCGAGATGTGCGGGAACGGCATCCGCTGCTTCGCCAAGTGGCTCTACGACCGCGGCCTGGTCGCGGGCGAGGAGGCGCGCATCGAGACCGCCGCCGGCATCCGCGTCGTCCGCATCTACGCCGACGGCGGCAAGGCGCGCCGCGTCCGCGTCGACATGGGCCTCCCACACACCAGCCGCGGCGGCATCCCGATGATAGGCCCCGACTGCCCGGTTGTCCGCGAGGACCTCGCAGTCGAGGTCCCCGGCCAGGGCACCTCCATCTTCCGCATCACCGCCGTCTCGATGGGCAACCCCCACTGCGTGGTCTACGTGGACGACACGGACATGTTCCCCGTCGCCACCTATGGCCCGCTCATCGAGCGCCATCGGGCGTTCCCGCGGCGGACCAACGTCGAGTTCGTCCAGGTCCTCTCCGCAGGGGAGGCCAGGATGCGCGTCTGGGAGCGCGGCTCGGGCGAGACCCTCGCCTGCGGCACCGGCGCCTCCGCCACCTGCGTCGCAGGCGTCCTCAACGGCAAGACCGACCGCCGTCTCCTCCTCCACCTCCTCGGCGGCGACCTCGAGCTCGAATGGGCCGACGACGGCTCCGTCTACCTCACCGGCCCAGCCGAAGAGGTCTTTGAGGGGACCGTTGAGCTGTAGCCTGGCGCGCGTGTCAGCGGGGATGAGTGGATGAATGGATGGGTGGATGGGTGTCTGACAACCATCCAATCATCCACCCATCCAATCGTCCCCTTCAGTTGCGGCCGCGGCCCGCACTAAGGTCATTCATGCCCCACCGCGGCGTCCGCTACTACCATTCCGTCCCGCCCCCCGAGAACGAGTGGGAGCCTGACTACGCGGCCATCGCCCGCGCGGGCTTCGAGGTGGTCGTGCTCCCCACGCCCTTCGAGGGGGAGCGCGGCCTGGCGTCGCTGCTGCGCCAGATGGGGCTCGCCGCAAGACACGGGCTGAAGGTGGTGGCCATGCCCGTTCGCGGCGGCCACGCGGCCTGCCTCCAGGGCGAACAGGCCCGCTCGTGGGCGAGCGCCGTCCACCAAGAGGCCCCCGGCCTGGCCGTTCTGGCCCCCTTCACCGTCCAGAATCCCTGGGCCGTGTCTACTGGCTCTGCCGGCCTCCACGCGGCAGGGGGGCAATGGGCGTGCCTGGCCTCCGGCTTGTTGCCACACGAAGTGGCTGACCGCACGCGGGCCTTCGCCTGGGGCCGGAGCCCCTGGATCATCGGCCTGCCAGCCCACGCCGCGGCCCAGGTGCGGCTCCAGTCGTGGAGCAGCCTGCTCGCGCCCGACGCCACGCTGGTCTACGAGGCCTGGCGGCCTGACCTCCACCCGGAGGGAAGCGTGGAGCCTGGGCTGGCGCTGCCCGACGGCTCGCCCAGCCCGCGCTTGAGGGAGCTCGAGCGGCTCGACGCCCTCCTCGCCCGCCACCCCGACCTTGCCGCCGCGCGGCCCTGCCCGGCGGATGCCGCCGTCGTCGTGCTGAGCGAGGCGGCGGAGTTCTGGGCGAACACGCCGAGCCAGACGAGCTACTGGGATGCGCTTCAGGACGCGCGGTACGCGCTCGGCTCGCGGGGCGCGCACGTGGAGCTCGCCCCGCCCGACGCCTTGTCCCGCTACCCCCTCGCCTACCTGCCCATGCCCTTCGCCGTGAGCGCGGCCACGGCGGATGCCTTGCGCCGCTACGTGGAGGGCGGCGGCTGCCTCGTGGCCGAGGCCGGCCTCGCCCGCTTCGACGAGCGTGGCCGCACCGCGCGCCTGACCCCCCTCCACGGCCTCGACGCGGTTTTCGGCGCAAAGGCGCTCGACGCGCCCGAACCCCTCGCCGCCGACCACGTGCCCACCTTCACCGGCCGCCGCGGCCCCTACCCCTGCTCCGGCTGCCGCGAGCCCCTCGCCGCCGCCACGGGCAGGGTCAAGGCCACCTTCCCCGACGGCGCCGCGGCCATCGTGGACCACGCCTTCGGCTCAGGCGCCGCGCGCCTCATCGGCACCCATCCCTCGCGCGGCTGCGGCGCCAAGGCCGACAAGCGCTCCGCACAGGTCATCCTCGACTCCCTCGCCCTTGCCAGGGTCAAGCCCCGCGTCTTCACCTCATCGCCCAGCGTATGCGCGCGGCTCCTGACCGCCGACCACGACACCTGGTTCCTTTGCGCCTTCAACACCTCGGGGGCGGTTCAGGAGGCCAAGCTGCGGGTGAGTCGTGGCCTCGCCCGCTTCCGCCGCGCCCTCGACCTCATCAGCGGCAAGCGCCAGCGCGTCCTCAACAACGCCATCCGCCTGCGCCTGGAGCCCGCCGACGGCGTGGTCCTGCGCCTCGACGCCACCTCCCTCCTCCGCCATTGGCGCGCCCGCCGCCGCGCCGCCAAGGCCGCCTCCCACCGCGGCTAGGGCGCACCACGGAGACACGGAGCACACGGAGAAGAGCCCCGGCAAGCCAGCAGGCCACAAGGGCGAGCTGAAGAGCATCAGGGGCCGGCAATGAGGGAGGCGACCGCCCTCTGTTCGCCGCGGAGGAATTCCACGGGGAGCTTCGAGCCGCGCTCGGCCTCGATGAGGACTCGGCGCAGTTCCGGAAGGGCAGCTTCCTTCCCGCCCAGCGTGGCGAGGATGTCGCCATCCTTGAGGCCAGCCACCTGGGCGGGGCCGCCGTCGAGGATCCGGGTGACGCGAAGGCCGGCGGCGCGCTTCGGCGCAGGCCCCTGTTCCGTCCAGGGAGCCACATGCATGCCGAGGAGGAGTTCCTGAAGCTCAACCAGAGAGCTGCCATATTCCGAGTAGGAGCGGTTGTCGGCCCGCAGGACGCTGCGGAGGAGGGCGACGGCCCCGGGCTTGTCACCTTCGAACAGCCGCCGCATGCCTGCGAAGTAGCAGGCCTCCATGGTCTTGTTGGCGGTCGCCGCCTTCGTCGGCCCGGTCGCGGACGCGAGGAGATCGGCCTCTGTGACCTCGCCCAGGAGCAAACGGCCAATCTCGTGCGCCCAGTCTGCGGCCACATTGCAGCCAGGCCGCAGTTTCGCTCTCGCGGCCTTGAGTCCGGCCCGCAACTCCCCTGTCGCGCCGACGCGCTCGCCAAGCCTGGAGCGCACGACCCAGGTGCGCAGCAGCGACCATTCCCAGCCGCCAATCTCGTTGGCGCGCCGGAAGTCGGCCAGAGCCTCCTTCCAGTTCCGCAGATCATGGTGGGCCACCCCACGCCAGAACCAGGACTCGGCATTGGTGGGGTCCGCTGTGGCTGCCGCGCCGAGGTCGGCAATGCCCTCTTGGCTATCCCCCTTCGCTAGCCTTGCCATGCCGCGACGTCTCAGCGCCAGGTCCCAGTTCGGCTTCAGGTCGAGCGCCCGGTCGGCATCGGCGATGGCGCCCTCGAAGTCGTCCAACAGCCTTCTCGCCTCGCTCCGCACGTCGTAGCTGAAGACGGCGTCCGGCTTCAGCTCGATGGCCTTGTCAGCCTCAGGAGTCGGTTTCTCCCTGTCGCCCGTCTCGATCCAGAGCAGGCCACGCATGGCATACGCATCGTGCGACTTGGGGTTGAGACGAATCGCCTCGTTGAAGTCGGCCAGGGCCTTGTCGTAGTCGCGTTGGATCGCATGGGTGACGCCGCGCACGACGTAGAGCAGCGGGTCGTTGGGCTGGAGCGCGATTGCGGTTGAGACCTCGGCCAAGGCCCCCGCGTTGTCGCGCTCCTTGAACTTGGCCCAACCCCGTTCCATCACCTGGTTGACCTCTTCCTCCGCTGCGAGGTCAGCCAACGCGCTGGCCAGTGCGAAGTTGAGCGCCACCAGAGCTCTGGCAACCACAGGATTCCTCCTTTCGACCTATCCGAAGCCCCGTCCGCATCGGGGAGCGATGGGTCTGGGCGGCCGACGCTGCCCGTGTCACGGCCATGCAGCGAGCGGGAGGGCAGTCTACCACCGTGCCACGAGCGCGTCAAGAAACCGTGGGGGCGTGGTCCGTTCCGGACAGGGCGGTCGCTTGCGCGCCGTTGCCTCTCATGGGGAGAAAGGACTCCACACCTGTACAGGTGTGGAATCCTCGTCTCCCCCCCGATCTCGCCCGAGAAGCGCCGCCTTGCTGCCCAAGCATGCGACGGTGGTGGCCAGGCTCCCTCGAGCGCCCGCTCCGCCATGGGGAAGGAGGATTCCACACCTGTACACGTGTGGAATCCTCGTCTCCCCCGCGATCTCGCCCGAGGAGCGCCGCCTTGCTGCCCAAGCATGCGACGGTCGTGGCAAGGCTCCCTCGAGCG
>VGYW01000153.1 GCA_016872875.1 Planctomycetota bacterium
CCACAAAGTCGCCCGAATCCCACTTGCCTATTCGCCAGGCCGTGCTATACTACTCTGACGCCTGAGAATCTGTCACCTGCACCTCTCAAGACAGCCACCGCGAGCATAGAGAACCGCCAAACTCCAGGCACAGGCTTCCAGCCTGTGGGCGCTCTCACCCGTTTCGAGCGGTTCAAGCTCGAGTTGTTCAACCTCGCCATCCTGCGAAACGTCCTCTACCTCGGCGCAATCACCCGCGGCCACCAGCGCAACTTCGTCGGCCTCCCCATCGCCACCCCCAAGAGCTGGCGCGACCTCTATCGCTACGACGACAAGGGCCGCCTCCTCGGCTGGACCCGCTACGAGGGCCTCGAGCAGAAGGAGTTCACGGCCGACGGCGCCCTGGTGATGAAGAAGGACTCCCTCGGCCGCCCACTCGAAGCCCGCACCGTCGCCTACGTTGCCGAGGGCGACCGCCACGCCCGCACCCTCAAGCAGAAGCCTGGCGACACCATCCGCCACTACACCTACGAGAACGCCCAGGATCGCGTGGGCCGCGTAGTCAAGACTGAAAAGGCCACCCCCTGAGGTCGCGCTGTGGGCAAGGTGTCTTTCCCCTCCCCCTCTCCCTCGGGGAGAGGGTGGGGGTGAGGGTGCCTGCCCCCTCTCCCTCGGGGAGAGGGTGGGGGTGAGGGTGCTGGGCGCAGGGGGGCGCAAGCACCCTCACCCGCCCGCCGCTGGCGGGCGACCTCTCCCCAAGGGAGAGGTAGGGAAGGCACCCTCACCCGCCCGCCGCTGGCGGGCGACCTCTCCCCAAGGGAGAGGTAGGGAAGGCACCCTCACCCGCCCGCCGCTGGCGGGCGACCTCTCCCCAAGGGAGAGGTTAGGAGGGCAGTGGTGATGACCTCACGCCAACGCATCGAGGCCGCCCTGCGGCACGAGGAGCCGGACAGGACGCCCTTCTTCGAATACGTGCTCCTGTCGCCCCTGGCCGACAGGTTCCTGGGGCGCCGCTACGCGGGCGACCCGGCGAACTGGGCCGCGTGTGTGGAGGCGCGCGGTTGGGAGGGGGCGGTGCGGCAGAACGCGATTGACAGGCTCGACCTGGCCGAGCTCCTCGGCCACGACATGCTCTATGCCACGCCGAATCCGATGCCGCAGAGACAAGAACCGCCTGAAGGCGGCACTACGAACCGAAGACCGCCTGAAGGCGGCACTACGAGCGGAAGACCGCCTGAAGGCGGGACTACGAACGAGGACCCGGTGGAGCGGGTGCGGCTGCGGAACGCGCGGGCCGCGGCGGCTGACCCGGCACCACACGCGGATTCGCTTCGCGTCTATGTGGAGCTGAAAGAGGAGATGCGGCGGCGGGGGCTCGACCTCCCCATCCTTGCCCCGGCCTACGCACACGGGGTGTGGACCGACGTTGACCTGATGCAGACGATGCTGCTCGCGCCCGAAGTCGCCCACGAGCACTTCGCCCAGGCCACCCGCCGCTCGCTGGCCGCAGTCGAGAGATACGTCGCCCTCGGCCTCGACCAGGTCGGCGTGGGGGGCGACTTCGCGGGCAATCGCCCGCTCATCTCGCCCGACGCCTACCGCGCCTTCATCGTCCCCGAAGTCCGAAAGGTCGCCCGCCGCGTCCACGAGGCCGGCCTCTGGGCCGTCAACGCCAGCGACGGCAATCTCTGGCCGGTGATCGAGGACTTCCTCTTCGGCTGCGAGGTGGACGGCTATCTTGAGATAGACCTCCACGCGGGGATGGGCCTTCGGCGCCTCAAGGCCGCCTACGGCGACCGCATCGCCTTCTTCGGCAACCTCGATTGCGGGAACATCTTGAGCTTCGGCTCGCCCGCCGCCGTCCGCCGCCACGTCATCGAGTGCCTGGAGGCCGGCATGGGCCGCGGCGGCCACGTCCTGTGCGCCAGCAACGCCATCACCGCAAGCGTCCCGTTCGAGAACTACCTCGCCCTCCTCGCCGCCTACCGCGGCTTCTTCGCCCTGCCCCCGCTGCGGCTCAAGCGCTACACGCCCAAACAAGTTTGGGCGTGCCTCCCGCGGCGCGGCGTAAGGACTGGCGGCTAGCCTGTCCACGCCTCAGAAGCTATCTGGCGTCCCCCGGCTCCTTTGCCCGCGACCTCGGCCAGCCGACGTCCTCGAAGCGGGCGGGGATGTGCTTTTCGGGGGGGCTGGCCTGCCATGGGCTGGGGTCGAGCTTGCGGCCCGCGAAGAGCCGGTCGAAGAGCTTCCGCGACGGCGGGAAATGGATGTTCCGGCTCCCCGTCCACCACATGTGCCGCGAGCCGTGGGGGGTGAGGTAGGGCAGCGTGGCGTTGTTCGCGTAGTCCCGCACGTGGTCCACGATGTCGGCCGACCCCAGCTCCCAGCGGACGAGGTCGAGCATGAGCTCCTCGTTCCCCAGGAACGGTGCGCCCCACTTGTCGAGGTCCTTGTCCGTAAAGTTGATCAGGTCCATCTCCTTCACGTCGGCCCTGCGGTTGCGCACGCCCAGGGCCGAGCCGACGGGGGAGAAGGTCTCGAAGGTGAGGCGGAGCTGGAAGTCCTTGAGCATGTCGCGGAAGACCGGCCCGATCTCGCGGTGTGCCTGGACCTCGATGGGGCTTGGGCCGTTGGGCGGCGCCTCGCCGTCCTCAAGGCGCCGCTCCCCCTTCGCCTCCCTCAAGTGGCGGAGGGCGACGGAGAGGCTCCCCGCGTGGCCCCCGTCGTAGGGCCGGCCCTTGTAGAGCGGCACCATCTCCCATTGGACGGCGTTGTTCTCAGGGAAGTCGGGATAGGCGAGCCAGGGAGAGACGTAGCGTAGGTCGTTGAGGTCGTCAACCCTGTAAACGGCGAGGGATTCCTTTGATGCGCCCTCGGCGTCGCGGAGCTCGTGGCTCACGAGGCGCACCTTCTCACCCATCTTCTTCATCCGCTCAAGGGCGGCGTCTTTGCTCAGGAGCTTGAGGAGCTCCTTCTCCCCATCGCCCGCCAGGTCGAGCAACAGGCGGGTGAACCGCAGCCGCTCCGTGATCGTCGCCGTCCCGTCCTCGTGCAGCGTCACGCGGCTCTCGAGCTGGAGGCACCCGGCCAGCAACGCAAAGGCCAGAGGAAGGGTTCGTAGTGCGGGCTTCAGCCCGTATCTTGCGAGCCACGAGCCGCGAGCCGCGAGCGCCGAGCTAGCAAGAGAAGAGAGAGCTTGTGTGCTCCGATCCAAGGCTCGCGACTCGTGGCTCGGCGCTCGAAGCTCGCACGGCCTGAAGGCCGCACTACGAACGCCTTGCGGAACAGCGGTCATGGTGTCTGGCCTCCGGCTGTTCGATTGGGCAGTGTGCGCAGAACTCGGGCGGAGCCCCAGTTGGCAACGTCGCCGAGGTCGAGGTCGCCGGCGTTGGTCACTTTGAGGGTGAGGCGCTTGACGCCTGCGAGTGGGGCACGGACCTCGCGCGGCGCCTTGTCCGAGCCGCGGACGACTGGGCTGGCGTAGAGCTCCTTGCCGTCGCCGAGGACGACGAACTGGACGCTCCCCTTGTCGCCGATGCGTGTTGCGATGCCGACGGCGGCGCGAAACTCCTGGCAGCCGGCGGGGAGTGCGAACGTAAGTTCGGAGTCGGCGTGGACGCCGATGCCCCACGGATAGCGGTTGCCGGCGATGGAGAGCGCGTCGCCCTGGCAACTGCGGTCCATCTGATAGGGCTGCGGCGGGGCGAGGATCGTCTGCTCCTTCACCTCCACGGGCGTCAACTGAGAGAGGTATTGGACCCGCCCGCCGAGGGTTTGCACGAGAGCGATCTCGTCGAGCGCAACCTCGAGGACAGAGGCTGGGTCCCAGGCGGGCTTGAGCTGCCACTTGCCGAGGCGGATGCCCGCGAGCTTGCCCTGCACCACGCTGCCGTCGCGGGTCCAGAGGACCACCTGGACGTCGCCCGCCCAGGGCTTGTGTGGGGCGCGGGCCGCGTCGGCCAGACGAACCCCTTTCACGTATTGGATGGGGAACTGCTTCACCTGGAGGAGGCTGTCAATGTCGAACCAGAGCTCGGTGCGGGTGAGTCGGCGGACGACGCCCGGGTAGAGTCCGCCGCGGCGGTCGAGCACCGTGTCCACGTGCGGGCTGCGCTCGCCGAGTTCGCTTTCCACAAGCTCTTCTGCCTTTCGGCCTGTGAAGCCTGCGAGCGGGAGGGCGACGAAGCCCTTCACGTGCCCGAGGTTCAGGTCGAGAAGCCCCGCGACCGCGGTCTCGATGGCTACCGCGTCAGCTTTGTTTCCGAGCACCTGCCCGCGCAGGCGGCCGCCGTTGACGAAGCGGAACTCCTGCGTGCCCGACTGGACGAGGAGCGGCTCGCGGCCCAGGAAGCGGATCGAGATGATGTCCTCGAGCGGTATCTCAGCGTCCTGCCCCGTGGGCAACGCTACGCCCAGCTTGTCGTCCGCCGTCACCCGCTGCACGAGGCCATACACACGGGTGCTGTCGTGGAGCCAGAGCTCCTCCGCACGGACAAAGCAAGATAGAACTATAAGGAATGCAGGAATGCAGGAAAAGAGAATGAGGCCGGGAAGAATGGCCCCCATCCCCCGCTCTCTTTCCGTTCCTGCCTTCCTGCATTCCTTATAGCTCATCTTTCTTCTTCCTTGTCGGCGAGGAACGAGGCGAAGTAGCTGGCGAGGAGGTCGCGGTACTGGGGCGGGAAGTCCTTGCTCAGGGCACGGAGCATGGCCTCGCGGACGAGGGCGGGGAGGCGTGTGTCGGCTTTGAGGCGTTCGCGGAGGACCTCGGGCGAGCGCATCTTCTGCCATTCCTGGAGGGTGATCTCGCGCTTGGGCTTCTCCTCAGGCCCGGCCTGGGCGAGCGCAGGCTTCACCCGCTCGCCGAGGAGGTCCTTGAGGTTCGTCAGGGCCTGCGAGATGAGGTCGGCGGCCTCCTGAAGGGGCGTAGCGAGCGCCTGGTCGCGTGCGCCTACCTGAATCTCATCTGCGGCGGGGGCGAGCTTCAGGCCCAGGAGTTGGCCCACGCCGCTGGCCTGGACCCGCGGCGCGGCCTCGGGGGAGAGTGCGGAGGAGCGCTTGGCCACGCTGGCGAGAAGCTCGCCGGCCTGCTTCTGCTCGGCCGCGGCGGTGGCGCGGTTCGCCTGCTCGATCTTCGCCAGGGGCGTAGCCGCAACCGTCCCGGTTGCGGTCTTCGCGAAGCGCGCGAGCTTCCGCACCACGTCGCGCTGGCAGAGCTGGGCGTGGTTGAGGTCGGCCAGGATGCCCAGCACACCCTCGAGGTCCTTCCCTCGGATCAGGTATTGGCGGTTGAAGGCGTCGGCGCCGTCGCGGCGGCGGTTCTCCTCCGCGGCGTCGAGGACCGACTTTTCGATGGGGATGTAGCGGCGCCGAAGGTCGTCGAGGGTCCGCATGGAGTCGTTCTGGAGTTGCTGCGTTCCGCCCGATAGCTCCATTCCCTGAATCAGCTCGCGCGACTGTTGGAACTCGGCCTTGACGCCGGCGAGCATTTGCTTGACTGGGCCGGTGGTGGCTTTGTCGGCCGCGGCCAGGGCGAGGTCGGCGGCCTTGAGCGCCCCGCCCTGCGTCTCCAGGAGGATGCCCTGTTTGAGCCGCACGTAGCGCGGCATCTCGGCCGGGGCGCTGTTCTCGGCCAGATACCGCGTGCGGGCCAGCACGGCGTCCTGGGCCTCCCAGCAGACGTTCACCGCCATCGTCACGGGGTCGCTGCCGAGCGGCAGATTCGCCAGAAGCTCCTCGGGCGAGATGGGCGTGGCCTCAGTGCCCTCCGCGACCTCGGTCGTCTCGGGCGTGGCCTCGGGCTCCACCTTCGGCTTGGGCTGCACCTCGATGACCTTCGAGGGGGTCATTGCGAGGGTGATCGGCGGCTCGGGCTCCACCTTGGCCCCGGCCTGGATGAGGCCGCCCTTGACGATGCTGAGGACGTGGAGCGCCGCCTTCTGGTTGTTGACGATCTGGAATGCCTGGTTGCTCTCGATGCCGCGAGCGGCGAGCTTGAGGTTGTCGTTCACGCGGTTCTCGCGCAGGCCCTTGTAGGCGGCGCGGAGCGGGTCGAGGATGCTGCGGCGCTGCTGAAGCTC
The DNA here is from genome assembly GCA_016872875.1 of Planctomycetota bacterium. The sequence goes on from VGYW01000153.1 coordinate 6,060, forward strand.
GGCACGGTGGAGCTGGAACTCAAGCTCCCGCTCGAGCTCGGTTTCCACGTCGAAGAGCGTGCGCTGCCGCTTGCCGAGGGTGAGGAGCCTGTCCTGGACGGCATCGGTGAGGTCCTCGATCTCCCAGCCGAGGGTCTTCGGGGCGATTTTTTCGGTGAGGTCGAGGACCTCGCCCTGCTCCTCGTGGAGGAGTGTTGAGCGGATGAGGGTGGTCTGGAGGTCGCGCCAGTCGAAGAGGCGCTTGACGAGTGCCTCGATGTGGAGGAGAGCGAGCTTCTGGTTGTCGGCGAAGGCGGCGAGCGCCGCGGCGCGGAGCTGGTGGAGGCGCTCGGTCGCGGCGTCGGCGTCGGTCCTGGGCCTGGCCTGCCGCAGGCCGCTCTCGATGGCCGGGTGCTCCTTCTCGGTCACGCGGCGGAGGAGCTCCGTGACCACGCCGAGCCTGCCGGCCATGAACTCGCGGGCCATGTCGTTCTGCTCGTACTGCTCGGCCAGCTCGTGGAGGTAGCCCTCCATAGCTTTGGCGGCGCGGATGGCGAGCTCCTGCTTGTCCCGTAGCTCCTGCCAGACGGGGTCGTCCTCTTTGCCCGTGCCTTTTTCGGGCCAGAGCTTGCCGAGCTCCCAGGCGGCGAACTGGCTCTCCCAGGCCACGCGCGCCTCGGCCTCGATGCGCTTGGCCTGCTCGAAGGTCTCGAAGTGGAACTCGCTCGGCTTCACGAGCTTGATCTGGAGCTTCGGCGTCTCCACCGTGCCGCGGCCCGTGGGGTTCACGTCCTGCACCTTCACCCAGTAGGAGACGAGGCCCGTCTTCGGCAGGTCCATTCTGCGGAGGTCCCAGGTGAATCGGGCGTCGAGCGCCTTGCCCTTGGGGTCGAGCGGGCCGGTGATGCGGTCGGTGAGCGGCGTGGGCGGGCCGGCGTCAATCTGGTGGAGGAACTCCACCCGCTTCAGCCCGAAGTCGTCGCGTGCGCGGAAAGCGATTTGGAAAGACGCGCGCGAGGTGCTCGTGAGGTTGCGCCCCGGGGCGAGGAGCTCCACCTCGGGCGGGTTGTCGGGCGTCACGCGGATTTCGTAGCGTTCGGGCCTGGCCTCGCGGAAGCCGTGCCGCTCGTAGAGCTCGATCGTGTAGCTGCCGTCGGCCGAGAGCCACAGGGTCTTCTCGAAGGCCGTCTCCGATGACAGCGGCAGCTCCTCTGGGGCCTTGCCCTGGAGGACGAAGCGGGCGCCTTTGAGGGGCATCGAGGACTCGAATGCGATGCGCACCTTGGTGCCTTCGAGTCCGACGAGTTGGCCGCCCTCCACGGCCCTGTCGGGGATTCCCGCGTAGTCTGGATAGTCGTAGTGCGCCGTGATCTTCTTCACATATGGCCGCGCGATGATCGCGATGCGCTGGGTGTCGGTCGTGTAGTCGCCGCCGTGGACGTAGAAGTCTATCGGCTCGCGCACCTCGGGGAAGGTGTAGCGGACGGCCCCGTCGTCGCGCACCGCGAGCTTCTCGCGCATCCAGTAACCGGCGCCGCGCGCCCGGTAGGCCAGGAGCACCTGCGGCGGCCGCACGCCGGTCACGGTCGCGTCCACGGTGAACGCCTCCAGTTGCGGGATGGTCCAGCCCGTGTCGGGCTCGTGCAGCGTGATCGTCGTGCGGTGGGGCCATCGTCGGGACGAGAAGGGGTTGAAGAGCCTCTGGCAGCCGATGGCAAAGTACTGGTGGAGCGGGACCGCCGCGAGAAGGAAGAGCGCGAGCGCCGCCCCCGCCGCCTTCATCCACCGCCTGACTACATCGCCGCGAACGGTCTCCCACGCCTCTGCCTGCCGGACTGTTGCGGCCAGGTCGCTCGCCGCGCGTTCCGCAAACTCCGCTCCTCGGGCGCTCCCCAGCTCCGGGATTCCCTCTCGCTGGGCAAGTTGGAGGAGCTCGAGCAGCATCCCTTGCCGGTCGGGCGCAGCGGAGTCAATGTAGGCGAACACCTCCTCATCGCTCCACCGGCGCCTGAGGGGCGAGAGCAGGGTCCACCAGGCGGCGGCGCCCACCGCGCCCAGGAAGGCCAGGAGCGCGAGGCAGCGCCACACGGTCGTCAGGTGGAGCCACCAGTCGAGCGCAAACAGGGCAGGCAGCATCACGAGGACCACGACTGCCACGCGGGCTACGCCGGCCCTGAGGAGCAGGCTCCTGAGCCTGCGGCGGAACCTGGCACACAAGTGTTCGAGCGCGTTCGAGTGCATCGGTTCCTCAGCGTTCGTAAATCGGCAGGCAGCCCAGGGGCGCCTGGAGGACCATCGCGGCCATCGCCGTGGGGTAGAGCACGTTGTCCGCCTCGTCCCACAGCTCGCCGTCCTTCCGCTGCATCGCGGCGAGGACCTCCACCGCCTTGCCGAACCACGGCACCCAGTAGCGGTCCCCACAGGTGTACATGGCCAGGCTGGCGTAGAAGATGCCGTAGACGGCGTAGCGGCGTTGCTTGAGGTCATCCACCGTGTAGCGGCGGTAGTCGTAGGCGATGCGGTCGCGGGCCGAGGGGATGAGCGCGTGGTCTATCTTGCCCTGGTTGCAGAGCGCGATGACGCCCGTGCCCCCCAGGCTGGGCGATGCCTGGAGCCCCCAGTAGCGGTAGCGGAACGTGCCGTCCGGCATGGCACACGCCTCCACGTACTTCACCCCGCGGTCAATGGATTCCTGGCGGACGGTGAAGCCGCACTTCTTGGCGGTGCGGAGGACCCAGAGGACGTTGGCCGTGACCGACATGTCGCTGTCGCCAACATTGCTGACGAGGTAGCGCCAGCCACCGTCCTGGCGCTGGCTCTTCTTGAGGGCCTCCACCGCGTTCGTGAGCACCGTGCGGGTCTCCGGCTTCCAGGGCATGTCGCCGCTGGCGAACAGGAGGGCCAGGGTCGCAAGCGCGTGCTCGTACATCGGCCCGTGCGGGTTGCAGCCCTTGCCGGCGATGACGCCGCTGCCGGCCCGCACGTTGGCGAGGAGGAACTCGAGGCCGCGGTTGAGCGGCTCGCCGAACTGGCCGATGCGCGGCCGGCTCCCCTCGGCCATGAGCGCCAGGCACGCCAGCGCGGTCACGCCCGTGTTCGAGGGGTAGTCCTTGTCCGACCAGCCGCCGTCGGCGTCCTGGGTGCGAACCAGGTATGCGAGGGCCTTCTTCGTCATCTCGCGCACCTGTGGCGTGAGAAGCTGCTCGGCCATCCGGCTCCGCTCGGCCGGCCGGGGGAGGACGAGGAACGCTGGGTCCTTGCCTGGGGAAGTTGGCCCCCGCTTCTTCTCCTGGTCCGCGCGCAACTGCTGCTCGTCGTCCGCCTTCGGTGCCTCGCCGCCGAAGGCGGGCGGCCCGGCTAGCCCGATCAGCCAGATCAGCCAGATCAGTCGGATCAGTCGGATCGGTCGGATCACAAGAGCGGTCATTTTCACAGCAGCCCCCATAGCTTTCTGAGGGACCACTCGCCCCCGATGAGGGCGAGAAAGAGGATAAGGAAGATCGAGCCATCCCACACTTCCACGAGGATTTCTTCGCTGAGAACCTGCGGATCGGTGGGGATAGCTTTCACCAGGCGGTCCAGCTCGCCCATGTTCCGGTAGTCGATATACACCCCTTTGGTCTGGCCGGCGAGGGCCTTCATGGCGGCAAGATCGGCGCTGGTCTCGCGGGCCTCGAGCGACTGCATCCTGACCTGGAAGGTGTGCTTGACGTCGAAGAGCGGCTTGGCCTCGCTGCTGGCGCCGGGTGCGGCCTGCTTGGCGGCAACGAGCATGCTGCCGACCCGCCGGGCGCGGTAGGCGCCCAGGTAGAGCATCTCGCCGGCAGGGTCGGGGCGCAGCGGCACCATCTGCACCTCCTTGGCGGGACTGGTCACTGAGGCATAGAGCTGCTGGCCCTCCAGTTGGGCCATCAGTGCGGGGTCGAGGATTCGCAGGCGGAGCTGGGCCTCCTCGCCCGGGGCGTAGCTGGCGCGGTCGGTGTTGAGGGCCACCTGCGACTGTGTGCCGCGCAGGCGCGTCTCGCCCAGGTAGCGGATGACATCGGTCCAGAAGCGGTCGTAGTCGTAGCTCTCGTAAGGATAGCGCCAGAGCCAGAGGCTGTCGAGGCCCGAGTAGAAGACGGCGCCCTCGAAGTAGCGGTGGATGGCCATCAGGCAGGCCCGTTCCGCAGGGCTGCTGCCGGACCGCTCCAGGAGGGAGATCGAGCGCGGCTTGACCTGCTTGACCGGGTGGTGCCAATAGAGCTTGGGGAAGGTCGCCCACACCGCCTCGTTGGCCCGGTCGTCGCGCTCCAGCCGCATCAGGGGGTGGCCGCGGCCCTTCGGAGTCCGCTCGGAGGCGAACGGCTGGCTGAAGACCTGGAAGTAGTCGGGAAGGTCGTTCTTGTCTATCTCCACGGGGAGGAGTTCCCGAATCTTGACGGCGTGGACCTGGATGAGCTTGGCGAGGCCGTGGTTGCGGCCGGCGATGACCATCAGCCCGCCGCCCGTGCGCACCATGTTCTCCATCTCCGCCACCTGCTGCGTCGTGATCTTGTTCGGGTCCGGGTCGAACAGCACCACCACGTCGTACTTCTTCCAGTCCTCGATTGACCGTGGGAGGCGCTCGATGGAGACGTTGCCCTGCTGGGTGTAATCAATGTCGGCGCACTGGAGATAGGTCGCCAGCTCGACCACCGGGTCGCGGAGGAGCGCCGGCACCAGGTAGAAGTACTCGCGGCTGGGGTTCCCCGCGATGAGGAGCACGCGAAGCGTCCGCTTCACGACCTTCACGTGGACCGTGGCCTCGTTGTTCTCCGTGTTCACCTCGTCGTCATACTGAGGCAGGACGAGTCGGAACTCGCGGGTGCCCTCGGCCTCCGCGATGGTGGCGATAGTGACCTGGCTCTCGCCGCGCGGGAGGACCAGGGCCTTCTCGTTCACCTTCTGCCCTTCCTCGAGGAGGGTCAGCTTCGTGGCGAGCGGGGCGCTGATCTGGTTCGTGATCTTCAGGCGGAAGCTCAACACGTCGCCCAGGCTGACCTCCGGCTCGGCGACCACCTCGTCAATCCGCAGGTCACGCAGCGGGAACTCGGAGCCGAAGGCCACGGTGTGGACCGGCACCCTGGCGTCGGTCGCCTGAGCGCCCGCGTCGTCCAGCCGCCGCCCGCCCGTCTGGCGGCCGTCGCTGAGCACCACGATGCCCGATAGCTTGTCCCCCGCCATATCCCGCAGAGCATCCTGGATTGCATCGCCGATGTTGGTGGACTCTCCGGTGGGTGCGGCGCCGTAGTCGGCGGGCGGGACGCTTGCCGCCTCAGGCGCGAGCTCGCGGACCAGCTTGAGGACATCCGAGAATGTCAGCAGCCTCACGCGGTGCGTGCGCGCGAGTTGCTCCTGGAGCTTCTGGGCGATTGTCTGGGCCGTGTCGTAGCGGCGCCGCTGGGTCTTGGGGCTGGCCTGGACGAGTGGGTTGTCGCGGCAGTCAGGGAAGACCATGCTGCCCGATTCATCCACGAGGATCGGCACCACGGGCAGCCTGCGCTCGCGCCGCACCATCGTCAGCGCCGGCCGCGCCAGGGCCAGCAGAGCCAGCACGGCCACTGCGATGCGCAGCGTCCTGAGCACCCGCTGCTGGCGGCGCGTGAGCGCCCGCGCCGTCGCCGCCTCCTGCCGGTAGAGCCAGGCGTAGAATGCGCTCAAACCCGCTGCGACGAGAACGAGCAGGAGAACGACGCCGTGTGAGGTGAGGATTGTGGGTGTCATTCGGGTTTCAATCAGCAATCAGAAATCAGAAATCAGAGATTGAGCCTCTCCTGCGCCGTCCGAAGCGGACGGCCAGGACCGACTCGGTCGCCAGCACCGCGGCCAGCAGCCAGAGCACCTCGGGGGCCAGCTCGGTCACGGCGTGGAGCCTGGCCGCGAACTCCTCAAGCGGCACCTCAGGTCCCAGGGTGTGGGCGGCGCCTCCGTGCCCCGCGGGGCGCAGAGGCCCCGCCCACACCTCGTCTGCCGAGAGGCGGCTCAGGTCGCCCTCCTGGGGCAGTTGGTTCACCACGAACCGCAGGCGGGGCAGGGCCTCGGGCGGCGCATACACAATCTCGTAGAGGCCCTGCTGCTGGGTGCCGGCGAACGCCATCACCCAGGCATCCTTGCGGTCCGCCCGTGGACGTGGGATCACGCGCTCGCGCCGGCCATCGGGGTGCCTCAGCATCAGGTGCTGGGTGGAGACGAACACCGGCGACTCGAACCTGTCGCCCACGTTGAGGTTCACGCCGGCATCCGGGCTGCCGACCAGGTATCGCAGGAGCTCCTGGACCAGGATCGGGAACTCGGCGGTGGCCGGGAGCCGCGTCCATTCCACCCCGGCCGTGGTGTTGGCCAGGAGCACCTTTCCGCGCCCGAAGCCCTTCTCTACCAGCGCCGGCGCGCCATTCGAGAGCGCGAGCACCACCCGCGCGCCCGCTTGAGGCTCGGCCTCCATATGGTTGAGGAACCTGGCGTCGGGATTCGTGGTTGCGGATTGGAGATTGCTGATTTCAGACTGGAATCCGAGATCCGAAATCCGGAATCCGAAATCGCCGGCCTCGGCCTTTGGCGAGGCCAGGCGGCAGGGCAACAGCCCGTTCCCATCCTTGAGGAGGAGCTTGTTGTACTGGTAGACGTTCACCCGCGGGCCGAGGAAGAGCCACAGGGCGCCGCCGTCGGCCACGTAGCCCTCCAGCTTCGCGGCCAGGGCCTCGCTGAGCGCACCCGTGTCGCACAGGACAATCGCCCCGTACCTCTCGACGTTTTCGTAGTCGGCCTGCGAAGGGTGTATCACCCTTGCGGCGAAGCGCGAGACCCGCTCCATCCCCGGAGGGCTCGGCGGCGCGATGGCACGGACGAGGTAGGAAGATTGCTGATTGCTGATTGCTGATTGCTGATTGGGACCCGACGCCGCCACGGGCGCGCTTTCGTCGAGGACCAGGACCTCGACGTTCTCAGGTACAGTCACCAAGCACAGGCGTCGGTTGTCCACGCGGTGCTCATCGCCCTCCACCACGGCCTCGATGAGGTGCTCGCCAGGCTTGGCGAAGCGGTGCTCGAAGACCAGAGGCGGAGGGGGATTGCTGATTGCTGATTGCTGATTGCTGATTGAAATCGGCAATCCGAAATCCGAAATCCGCAATTCTCGGACGCCTTTCTTCACGCCATCCACGAGGAAGGTGACGGTGGCTGGTGGCACAGGCATCTTGCCTGTGGCTGGCGGCGTCCCCCAGAAATCCACCTGGGCGCGGAAGCGGACGGGCAGCCCCGTGGAGAGCAGCCACTCCTCGGGCCGAAGCTCGGTGAGCATGTAGTTGAACTTCGGCTCGCCGCCCACGTCCACCAGGAATATCTCGCACCTGGCCGCCAGCTTCCTCGCAAGCTCCGCCGCCTCAGTGGTGGCCCTCCCTTCACGCGCCCAGGTGTACTTCTGGAGATCAGAGAAGAGGTAGGCCTCGGGCTGGCCGGCCTCCGCATCGTCCACGCACTCAATCAGTCTGCGGATGCCCTCGCCGATGGGCGCCGCCCCCGAGCCCGCCCTCAGCCCCTCGATGCGTGCCGCGGCTGTGTGGAGGTCAGTCTCCTTCTCAATCAGCGTCTCCGCCCCGTCGCCGAGGCGGACCACCGTGACGCGAGTCTCCTTGGGCAGCTCGCGCACCATCGCCGCCGCCCGCTTCTGAGCCAGGCCGAAGGCGGTGGTCACGCCCACCTGCTGGTTCATGCTCGCCGTGGCGTCGAGCAGGACTGCCACGTGCCGCCGCCTCGCCCCGCCCACGAGGCCGTGCTGGATGAGCGGCCGCGCGATGGCCAGCACCAGCAGGAAGATGCCCAGCATCCGCAAAGCCAGCAGGATGCGGTCCTGGCGGCGAATCTTCTCCTGCTCCTTCGTGCGGAGCAGGAACCGAATCGTCGGCAGTTCCACCTGCCGCCTGCGGCGTCGGAACAGCCACTCGATGATCAGCGGCAGGGTGACCGCCGCCATCGCGGCCAGCATCCACGGATTGACGAAGAAAGACCCCATCAAATCATCCTGCCCGGACTCCACGCCCGGCCCGGATTATACCTGCCTCTTCCCATCGCATGCAAGTGGCCCATACTGTGTCAACCCCGCGCCCCTGACAGTTGACACACTATGGGCGTTCTGGCGATCCGGACGCATCCGGGGCCGTTTCCTCCCATAGTGTATCAACTGCGCCCCTGATGTTTGACACACTATGGGTGGCCTTGCGCCCCGGGCGAAGCGCTGGAGCGGACGCGTTCGCGGCCTCGATGCGTAGAATCCGCGATTCTCCCCTTGATTTCCAAGTCAAGTGTTCCGTTTGGCTTACGTCGCGCCGCCACCACTCATCTGTGTGGCTCTCCTGGGCAGGGGAAGGGTGGCAAGGGAATCAAGAGACCGCCACTTCGGTAGAAGTGCGGGTCAGCGGTCAGAGAGTGCCGGAGGAGGGAGTCGAACCCTCACGGCCTTGCGGCCACTGGATTTTGAATCCAGCGCGTCTGCCATTCCGCCACTCCGGCGTGGCTGCGGCTTGCCCCGGTGCCGTGCCGTGCCACGCCGGGATGGGCCGCCCAACTGCTTCGCATCCTACCACTTCCACGCCACACCTGTCAAGCACCCCGCCGCCCATCCGGGCTTCCCCCAGTCCCTCAGGCGCCTGGGAGGGGGACGGGGGGGAAATCTCCTGATCGTGGGACGCCGAGGCTCCCGATACCGATCCCCTGCGCCACAGAGTACGATCGGCTCAACGTCACGAGCGCTGCCCGAACGGAGAGCATCGGCTCGAAAGCAGGCGCGCCAACACCGGCGTCAGAGATGGGGGAAAGGAGAGAGCGATGCGTCCTGTGGCACAACGTCGCACCCGATGGGGTGCGGCCCCGTCAGTGTCGGCCCTTCTCATCTGCCTGGCGGCCTGCCTCCGCGCGCACGGGGGAATCGTCGGGTCCGCCCACGACTTCTCGTCGAAGCCCTGGTCGCGCGGGGAGCCGTGCGCCGCGTGCCACACGCCGCACGAGGGCAACGCCGCGGCGTCGCGCGCGCCCATCTGGAACCGCGCTTTCAGCACGGCCAGCTACGTGCTCTACTCAAGCTCCACGATGGAGGCGACGCCGAGCCAGCCGGCCCACTATGGCTCGCGGCTCTGCCTGAGCTGCCACGACGGCACCGTGGCGCTCGACAGCTTCGGGGGCGAGCGCGGCTCCAGCTACATCAGCGGCCGGGCCAGGGTGGGCACCGACCTGCGGGCCATGCACCCCATCGGCATCATCTACGACGCGGCTCTCGCCGCCGCCGACCCCAGGCTCCACAACCCGGACGCGCGGACGATGGCCTCGGGCGAGTCGGTGACGAAGGCCCTCCTCTACGGCACTGGCAACCTCGAGTGCGGCTCCTGCCACGACGTCCACAACGAGCGCGGCTTCCCGAAGCTCCTCCGCACGTCCAACGAGCGCAGCGCCCTCTGCCTCACCTGCCACAACATGTAGGGCGTGCACGCCCTGTAATGCCCTACCGTTCGCCCTTTGCTTCCCCGCGCTCAGCGGGCAGACGCAGCGACGGCGCCCGGCCGGAAGGTGAGCTCGATGTTGTCGGCCGGCTTGAAGTCCTTCAGAACCCAGGTGAGCACGGCACCGCCGTTGGTCTTCTGGCAGCCGTTGGGAAGCACGCGGACGAGCCTGTCGGGGGCGATGCCGCTGAGCTTGACGGTGAGCTTGGCCTCGTCAATCTTGCCCTTCCACGTGGCGCCGGTCTTCATCGTGTAGGAGTAGGCGAGGAGGGGGCCGGCCTGGGCGTCCTTCACTTGGGCGGGGACGACCCAGTAGGTGACGCGGACCGCCTTCTTCTCGTCGGCGGCGAAGGGGACGTCGAAGACCTTCCACTCCTTGTAGGGGCCGTCGAAGCGGTAGGGCTCGTTGGCCGTGGCGGTTCCGCCGCCGGCTCCGCCGAAGCCGCCGCGGCTCGGGCCGCCGGCCGGCGCGCCGCCGGCCTGGGTGCGGACGGCGCCCAGCGGCGCGCCGTTCACGCTAACCGCGAAGTCGTTGAGAGCCGCCTCGAAGGCCCCCAGCGGGTAGCCCATCGCCACGGTGGACGCCTTGCCCGTGTTGTGCATCTGGAAGGTGGCGTCAACCTGCACCTTCTGCTCGCTGAGGGAGATGACGACCTCTTCCGAGGCCATGCGGACGGTGGTCCACTGGGGCCTGGGGGTCGCCACGTCGGCCCAGAGGGCCGCGGAGGCGAACGCCAGGACTGCTGCCACGCAGACCAGTTTCGTTCTCATTGCCTTCTCCTTCTGCAAGCGGTCATTGGAGCTTCGGCTCGGCGACGCGACCGATGAAGAGGATCTGCCCGGTGGCGGTCTCGCGGATGAGGAAGAGGAAGGGGTGGTCGGCGCGGAAGACAGGGATGGGGGGCGGCATCCCTGTTCCTGCCATGCCGACCGCCGTGGCGGCGGCCGCCTCGGTGCCTTCCTCGTTCACGTCCACGAATGCCTTGTGGAATATCGCAGAGACATAGAGGGCCTCGGCGGACGGGGGCTTGACGCCGTTCATTCCAGAGAAGTCAGCTTTCCCAGGGGTGAATGCCTCCGACATTCCGAGTGACTTCAGGAGCGGGGTCAGCTCCTTGGTGCCCCAGGTTATCTTCCACTTTGGGAGGTGGACATGGACCTGCTGCTTCCTGGAGGCGGCGAGCTTGCCGAGGTGTTCGCCCAGGGTGCCTTCGGCGTCGCCGGTGCCCGGCCCGAGGAGGTCCTTCTCTACCGCGGGGAGGCCGCCCTTGTCCTTGGGGAGGAAGAGGGCCATGCTCACCTGGCCGCCCTTGTAGGGGAGCTCGAGGGCCTGGAAGGCTCCTGTTCCCAGGTAGCGAAAGGTCGGCTTCTCCTTCACCTGCCACGTCTTGTGCCGCATCATCTTGGCCGTGGCCGTCTTCTGGGGCGAGACGAAAAACTGCGCGTCCTGGGTCAGCGCCTTGTCGAACTCGCGTTCCCAGTGGCCGAAGAAGTAGATGGCGTTCACGAGGACCAATCGGGTAAGCTCAGGGAGCCCGCCTCGCGGGATGAGGTCCTTGATCTTCTCGCGGGTCTTCTGCTCGACCCAGAGGTTGATGGTCTGGCGGGCCTTCTCGGTCTCACGGGCGAAGTCCACCTCGGTCAGGCCGCTGCCGTAGGAGGCCGCGGTGAGGTCCAGGAAGGGCTTGAGGAACGCGTAGCCCTTCTGGCCCCACAGCGAGTTGGCGACGTGGAGGGTGTAGGAGGCGTCGGCGCCGGGCTGCATGAGCTGGAGCGCGCGCCTGGCGGCGGCGTGGAGCGCTTCGTCGTCGAGGGTGAAGCGGAGCGCCTTCTTCATCTCACGGGCGGTCTCCTCGCGCGCGCCGGCGTAGGTCATCCCCAGGGCGGTGCGGATGGAGAATGGGGAGAGGAAGAGGTTGCCCTCTTCGGTGCCCATGAGCTTCGCGCACACGTCGAGGGTGAAGCGGTTGTTGCCCGCGGCGAGCTCCTTGAGCTCCTGGTCGGGCTCCCTGGCCGCTTCCGCGCCCATGCATGGTCGCGGAGTCGCCACGAGGGCCATTGCGCACGCCAGGACGGCAGCAGCCAACCTCGTTCTCATGGCTCTTCCTCCGTAACAGATAAGGGCCCAAATGACACAATTTGGTCGTCACGCGAGTGACACAATTTGATCGTCGGGCCAAGAGGGGTATCCTTTGACGGAAAACCCCTTTTTAGGAGACCAAGATGGCCAAAAAAGTGCACCGAGGCTC
>VGYW01000154.1 GCA_016872875.1 Planctomycetota bacterium
GGGCAACACCACGTAGTCTCCGCTTGGACCATTGAGGATTGGAGTTTGGGGCTTGTTTGGCGCTTGGTGCTTGTGGTTTGGTGGTTCCCGCATTTCTCACCAGCCGCTGGTGAGAAATGCGGGTTAGTGCCATTCTGTTGAGTATTGGATATTGGACTTTGGAACGAGGCGGGGGTCAGGCATCGGTGCGCGGGGGGGCGGGGGGGCGGGTGCGCAGGCCCAGCATGCGGGCGGCGGTGGCGACCATGATCCGGATGTCTATCCGCCAGCCCATCTTCTGGATATACTCGCGGTCGAGGTCGAGCTTGCGCCGCACGTCGTCCAGCGACCGGTCGTAGGGGTGGTTGATCTGCGCCCAGCCGGTGATGCCTGGTCGGACGGCGAGGCGGGCGGCGTAGCCGGGGATTTCGCCGCGGAACTTCTCGACGAACACCGGGCGCTCGGGCCGCGGGCCGATCAGGCTCATGTCGCCCCTCAGCACGTTCCAGAACTGGGGCAACTCGTCGAGGTGGGTGCGGCGCAGGAAGCGGCCGAGACGCGTCTCGCGCGGGTCGTCCAGCACCGCCCACACGGGGCCGGTGGCGGCCTCAGCGTCCGCCACCATCGTGCGCAGCTTGATGATCCTGAACACCCTGGCGTCCTTGCCCACCCGCTCCTGGCGGTAGAAGGCCGGGCCGCGGGAGGTCAGCTTGACCAGTGCCGCAAGGAGCAGGGTGATGGGCGTGGCGATGAGGACGCCGGGAAGGGCGAACAGGATGTCAATGGCGCGCTTGAACTCGCCATAGCGCTTGCGGAAGAAGCGCAGGTAGAGGACGCCTGCTCCGCTGCCGAGGACTAGAATCGTGGCCGGCTCTGGCATTAGCCTCACGCCTCTGGTTGGCCGCCTTTCACCATTTTGTGCGCTTGCAACAATCGTGCCGCTCCGACTGAAAAGCGGGCGTTCCGCCGATCATCGAGCGGCGCGCCGTAAGGTGCTCGGGACTCGACACTTACGTCGAGCCGGCTCCGACCGTGCGGCTGCCGAATCGGTCGCGTCACAGGGCACGTGTCCACTCGCTTGCACTGGGCCGTCCGCTTTTCCAGAACCAGCGCCACAATCAATGAGGCGGCATGGACTTATGAACGGGCGGTTTCGTCAGGAAACGCGGACGACGCGTCCCCCACGCAGGCGTTCTGCCGAGGGGCGGCTGGGGGTCCCGGAATGGCTCAGTGAGAAGCGAAGAGGAACTCCACGCTCGCAAGGTCCACTTTGGGACGGCTGGTGAACTGAGCGGCGACGCCCCAGGCGAGGTCGCCTGAGGGCGAGCCGGCTGGGGCCGCCAGGCGCTCGGCGCGCACGATGCGCGCCTCGCCCGACAGCGACACGGTGGCCTCCGACGGGCTGCCGCGGCGCGGGACGATCAGGTTCACCGTAACCTCTTGCTGCGGATGGAGATCCTGCGCGGCGGCAGTGTGGAAATAGAGGCCCCCGGGGCTGACGTTTCGGGTGATGCCGGAGCGCGACACACTGGCGCCGGACCTGGTCCTGAAGGTGAAGACCAGGGGCACCGTGAGCTCAAGGCGTCGGTACTTGCGGCGCTCTTGGGAGGGCCGCGTCGGGGCACTCATCGGGCGCTCTCCCGACGGGCCGCCGGGGGGGAACTGCCGGACAGGCTGCCTCTCCTTGTCCCGCCCCCCGTGTGCGACCCCGCATGGCGTTATGGTGTTTGGATGCAATATTCATGCCGGACTGCCCGGACGCCGCGCGGCCACCCGCGAGCGCCGCTAAGCTCAGGAACGGTGGGCACTTGTGCACTGAAGCCGAGCACGCAGCGGGAGCGCGCACCTCGCCCGATCGCCGCGCCGGGGCGCCGCCTTGTCAACTTGTCCAGACGCCCCGGGTGCGCCGGCGGCCTCATGTCCTTGCCAGATGGGAAGATGCAGCTCTTTTCGCTTGCCGCAACTGCGTGTCCCCATGGCCTAACAGCTAGCCCGCATTTCTCACCAGCGGCTGGTGAGAAATGCGGGAACCACCAAACCACAAGCACCAAGCGCCAAACAAGCCCCAAACTCCTCAATCCTCAATGGTCCAAGCGGAGACTACGTGGTGTTGCCCGCGACCCTGGGGGCTTGCTTTGGTCATTGAGTATTCCGGGCTTGGAGATTGTTTGGTGCTTGGCGTTTGGCTCTTGGGATTTCCCGCATTTCGTGAGAAATGCGGGCTAGGGTATCGCGGCGTTGGTGGCGGGGATGGCCTCGATGGCGAACTTCCGCAACTCCGCGAAGACCTCACCCGCGTAGTCCGGGTCCCTGAACTCTGACCTCACCTGGACGAGGCTGCACGAGCAGGAGACTCCTTTGAGGCGCGCGACGAACGTGGCCCAGAAAAAGCCCCAGTAGCTCCGGTAGCTGGCAGGCCCGGCCTTGTACCAGTAGAGCACCCACATCAGCTCGCCCGTGCCGCGGGCGAACTGCCGCCTATTGAGTTCGTAGACCTCCTCGCCCACGGCCACGGGCACCGTGTCCCGCACCTTCTCCGTCCAGCCGCTCCCCTTGTAGCACAGCTCGGGCGGGTGGACGGCGTTGGGGTTGTCCTGCGCGTAGACGACGTTGAGCGTGCAGTCGGCCAGCCTGGCGCAGCGATAGGTGCGGTTCAGGATCGCATCAGTCTGGAGAATCTCCTCTTCTTGAGGGGTCCCACGGCCGTCTGGTCCTTCGGCCACCCACTTGCCGAGGCGTCGGGGGATGGCCGCGGCCACGCTGTCTATCTTGGACGGCGGCGGGATGCTGTAGTTGAGGTAGAGCACCAGCGGCGCGCTGAGGGCGAGGAGCGCGATTGCGACGGCGTAACGTTGGTTGAGGGTGCGCATGGGCGCTCTCCCAGCTTCAGGGCGCGGGGGCCGCGAGCGCGGTGGAGCCTTGCGGCTCGGGGGCCGACTCGAACTCGCGGAGGACCCGCTCGAAGGCGAAGAAGAGGACGAAGGCGACGGCGAAGATGCCCAGCCCGGTGGAGTCGTGGACCCACGTGTCCGGCCGCGCGATCTCCGAGCTCCAGCGGCTGGCCACGAGGACGAGGGTGACGATGCGCCACATGTTCGCCAGGAGCGCCACCGGCACCCCCGCGGCGAACAGCACCAGCTTGTGCCGCCGCGAGAGCTTCGCAAGATAGGCCAGCAGGGCGCCAAAGGTCAAGAGCGCGATGAGCGACTTCAAGCCGCTGCAAGCCTCCGCCACCGTCAGCTTGTCAGGCTTCCCGTCCAGGCCCACCCATCCCACGTCGTTGCCGTCCTGGGCCACGGGCTGCCGCTGGAGCCCGGCCGCGTGCAGGGCGTTGACCACCCGCACCGTGCCCGCCGTGGCGAACGTCTTGAGCGGGAACGTGAGCGCGTCGAGCATCCACATCGAGAGGGGGATCATCGAGACGGTGAACAGCAGCGGGAAGAGGAGCGCCCGCGTGACGGCGCGCCCGTAGAGGAAGAAGACGAGTCCGCACAGGATGACCAGGAGGCTCATGCCCTGGATCGAGCCGCGGCGGAGATAGGCCCCCGCGAGGAGCATCAGCAGCCCGGCGGCGAGTGTGGCCAGCCCGACCGCGCGGAGGTCCCCCTGCGGCTTCAGCTTCGCAAGGCGCTGCCGGTTCGACCAGACGAGCCCCAGCGCCACGAACGGGATCAGGTAGCCGTGCGAGTAGTAGGAGCTCCCGCGGCTCCACTCCCACTCCATCCAGTTGATCCCCGGAATGAACGCCACGCAGAACAAGGCGCACAAGAGCGCCGGGGCGAGGCGGCGGCCCAGGAGCCACACCTGAGCTCCCACGAGGAGCGGCAGCGCGAGCTCGCGGTACGGCGGATAAGGCCCGGCGTGGACCCGCAGGTGCTCCAACCTGCTCGCCACGGCCTCGAAGGTGGGGAGGAGGTAGATGAGGACGACGATTGCCGCGGGCCAGTAGCGGAGCACGTAGCCGAGTGGCCCATCGGCGCGGAGGCCGAAGACCTCGGCGGGGGGCGCAGCGGCCATCTCTTGCGCCGCGGCCCCGGCCTTGCCGCCCCGGGCGGGCGGGGCCTCGGCGCCCTCCTCGGGCGGAGGGGCCGTGGTGCCCGGGGGCGCGGGAGGCCCCTCCCCCCCCTCCTTCTCGGGGGGGGCGAGCGGCTTCACGAAGAAGGTCAGATAGAGGTCGGCCGCGAGCGCGCACAGGGCGCCCACGATGAAGCCGGAGGGCTTCTGCCAGGCCTTCTGGACGGCTTCCGCCCAGTCGAGCTTCCTGGCCAGGAAGGGGAAGATCGCGGCCTGCACCGCGTAGCCGGGGAGCCAATAGGCCACGCCGACGGCGAGCGCCCAGCCGACCTCGTCGCGGCGCTTCCCTCTGGCCACGCGATAGGCCCAGACGCCGAACACCACGAGGAGCACGGCATCGAGGAGGGTCGCAAGCTCATCCATCCACTTGTCCTCCGTGCTGGCCGGCGGCCCATTGGTCAACCACTGCGGCGGCGGTGGTGAAGCGGAGGCCGCGGAGAAGGAGCCGCAACTTGTCGGCCGCGCGCGCCAGGTTCACGTAGTGGCGGAAGCGGCTCAGCCCGCGCAGCGGCAGCCGCGGCTGACCGGGGTCGAGCTCCCAGGGATGAAAGTAGACGATTGCCGGGTGCCCGAGGCGGTTCACCCGCCGCAGCGCGGCGCGGATGAGCCGCGCGGGGAACAGCCTCAGATACCCGCCCCCCGCCACCGGCACGTTGCAGCCCAACACCCGCAGCGTTGTGGGAGGGAACTCCACGAGGGGCGAGGGACGAGGGGCGAGGGGCTCCTTCGTTGTCCCCTCTCGTCCTCGTCCTCGTCCCTCGTCCTCGTCCTCGATTCTCCCCTCTTGCGCCCCGTTCAACTCGTGGAGGAACCGCGGCGCGGAGGGGATGCCGTAGCGGTCGTGGCGGATGGGGAAGATGCTCGAGTCGTAGCGGTAGCCTGCCTCGGCGAGGATGGGCACCGCCCAGAGCGACCGGGCGGTTATCGAGAAGGTGGGCGCGCGGTAGCCCAGGACGGGTCGCCCCGCGAGGTCTTCGAGCAGCGCCTTGGCGTGGACGATGTCGGCCCGGAATTCCTCGGGGCTCTGGTCGAAGACCATGCGGTGCGCGTAGCCGTGGGAGGCCACCTCGTGGCCGCAAGCGGCGATGCGGCGCACCAGCGCGGGGCGCCGCTGCGCGTTCCAGCCCAGCACGAAAAACGTCGCCTTCACCCCGGCCTCATCGAGGAGTGCGAGCACCCTGTCCGTGCTCGCCTCGAGGCGCGAGGGCATGGCCGCCCACGCCTCGCGCGCCACCAGGCCCTCGCAGTCCTGCACCTGGAAGTAGTCCTCCAGGTCGCAGCTCAGGGCGTTGGCGATTTCGGATTTCGGATTTCGGATTTCGGATTTCAACCCGGGACCCCGAACGTCCAACCCGCGGACCTCGCAGTGCTGGGAATCGGCCGTGGCCGCCATTCTCTTAATGTACTCCCGCTACGCCGCAGAGTCAACCACACTTCCGCTTGCGGGTCCCTGTGGCGACAAGCGTCCCGCTTGTCGAAGGGCGAGGAGGGGCGCAAGCGAGACGCTTGCGGCTACTCTCCCCGACGCGTGTGCTCGAGGATGAACTCGACGGCGGGGGCCGGGTCGTCGAGGCCATGGGGGTGGTGGCCCATGCCCTTCTTGGCCAGGAGCGCCAGGTCAATCTGCGGGAAGGCACCGAAGAACTCCGCCCGCCACACCCACGGCTTCCCCGCGGCGGTTTGCTTCGGCACCACCACAATCGTCTGGCACCCATCCACCACAAAGTCGCGCCGCTCATAGCCCCTGTAGTTCCCGACCTTCCCGGGCAGCGCCGCCTGCCCAGCCGCGGCGTGGACGCCGGCCGCAGCGACGATGAAGCCCAACGCAGGAAGCCACAGCTCGGCAGTCATTCGCTGGGTTGCTCCAAGGGCAGAAGCGGCTGCACAAGGTCCAGGAAGCGCCGCGCATCGGCGACGGCTTGCTGGGCATCGGCCATGGTCACGTGTTGGGACCCGCCATAATCGGCCAGGTCGCGTAGATCGTGTAGCCGTATGAGGGTTCTGCCAGCTTCCCTGGGCACGCGCCCCTCCTTGACGTAGTACCTGTGGAATGAGGCAATGACCCCACTATGCCTGCGGAACCGCCTGTCGTCAGATAGCAGCAGGGCGGACGCAGCGTAGAAGACCGCATAATAGGATCGTGCCGCAGCGAAGTCAGGGTCCCCGCTCGTCAGGTCCCTCTCCGCAACGGTGAGCGCCCTCGTGGCGCGCTGCCAGAGGTCGCTGATCTGCTGGAGACGCCGGTTCATACTGGCACGCCCTCATCGTGGATGTTCTGGTAGAGCATGGACTCCCCCCTCTCATAGCTCGCGGCGTCGGCGGGACGGATGGAGATGGCCCTATCGCACTCGAGTTGCACCGGATAGAGTTCCTCCCAGATTCGGCGAATCTCCGCGCCGGCGTTCACGGGGCCGTCCAGGAGCACCAGCAGGTCAACGTCGCTCTCCGTCGTGTCCTCCCCACGCGCAGTGGAGCCGTACAAGATGACCGCTTTGAGTCGGTCGCCATACATGGCCTTCAGGACGGCCTTGCACTTCAGCAGGATCGGGTCATCGGCGCGCATCCGGCGGCGCGAGACGGTCCGAGGGGCAAGGCGCCCCACGGCGTGGTAACCGACGCGCTTGATGTAGAGGAAAGCGTTTGGGTGCTTCGCCCTCGCCCGCCGCATCGCCGCAAGCTTATCTGCATCCAGCTCATAGTCGCCCGTGGCAACGTCGAGGTACAGGTACTCCCCCTTGTGGTCCGGCTCCAGCTTCGCGCGGAGGACGCGGTCATAGTAGTCCTCGGCTCGGCGGGCGAATGCCTCGCGGTCTATAGCCACGCCGGCCATTGGGACAGCTCCTCACTCAAGACGCTCCCGGTAGGCATTATACAATGAGGACACCGGGAACGCCAGCGCGCGACGAGGGCCGTTTTTTTTTCCCTCCTTGACAAGTGGGAAGTCACAGGGGTATAATTAGGTGTCGGAAGGTGCGCTCAGTCACTGGCGGGAGCCACACGGCGCGTTTG
The DNA here is from genome assembly GCA_016872875.1 of Planctomycetota bacterium. Next base: position 7,063 of record VGYW01000154.1, read on the forward strand.
GGGGTCATCAAGCCATGCGTAACGGAGCAGTTCCGGGCTTCTGGGTGCCTCGGCCCTCGTGCCGGCGAGGGTTCACCCTCGTCGAACTCCTCGTCGTCATCGCGATCATCACGATCCTGGCCGGCCTGCTGTTGCCGGCTATCGTGTACGCGCTGGCCGTGGCCGACCTGAACCACTGCATCAACAACCTGCGCCAGATCGGCCAGGCGAACACGAGCTACACGACGAACTTCGACTCCTACATGGTCTCGTGCGGGAACCGGGCGATCCTGGCCCCTGGCAACGGCCCGTTCGTCGAGCCGCCGCTCGACTGGGACGTCGCGGTCAGGGTATGCCAGGGCACAACGCCGGCCGAGCAGCTCCAGGCGACCAAGTTCCCCTTCTGGTACGCTGCCCTCGCGACCTACATCAACCCCGCAGTCACCTGGAAGAACGCCGTAAAGTCGTACACCAACAGGACCGGCAAGGCGGAGAGCGACGCCGACAACACGTACTACCATATCGAGATGGCGCGCATGTGCATGCTCTTCGCGTGCCGGGCCAAGAGCCAGGCGGTGATCGGCTACGGCTACAACTATGCCGCCCCCTTCGGCGAGTCCATCCTCTACCCGTTCAACCAGAAGCTCTACGGGCGGGACTTCCCGGCCACCGCGTGCAGCGGGTCAAGAATGGGGAATGCTGCAGACAAGCCTAATGCGCCGGACCAGTGGTGCTGGCCGTACGCCCCTGGGGGCGGAACCGAGCCGCAGGGCTTCACCCCCTATCCGTGCTTCCAGGCGGGGCATCCCGCCGCGGTGCCCATCCTCTACTACGGCCAATCCGTCCACGCCAGCGCCCTCAACGACCCCAGCAACCAGATCGCGGTCTGCGACACCGGGCTGGTGACCAACAGCCCGACGTGGAACTACGACGGCTCGGGCTACTTCATGCCCACGAGCAACTACGCCCCGCCCACCGAGTGGCGCGAGCGCACGACGGGTCTCTCCGCCGAGAACTGGACCGGCTACGTCCGGTTCCCAATGTCCCGAGTCTATTCGGGCGCCAACATCACGTCCGGCTTCCCCGACTCCCTCTTCACCAGGGTCGGCCTCTACAAGCTCTACTACACGTCCTACAGCCCGTCCACCGACGCCGGGGAGGACATCTCGCTCAACCGCGGCTGGCGCCCCGTGCCGCGCCACAACAAGCGGACCGCCTGCATGTTCTTCGACGGCCGCGCGAGGGCGCTGAACATCATGGACATCGTGAGCTACGAGTGGGGCGACAGCAAGTGCCTCTTCGACAACAAGCCTACCACCAAGTCGCCCGCCCCCAAGTATGCCGTCCCCCCCGCACTCGACGGCGGCGCCTCCGGCGGCGTCTACCAGAACTCCTGGCTCCCCATCCGCAAGGGCGACGGGTCGGTTGACACCACCCAATAGCTGAAGATCAAGTGGGAGTTTGTAGTGCGGCCTTCAGGCCGTGTCTCAGGGTCCGGACACGGGTTGAAGCCCGCACTACCAACCCTTCCCCTCAGGTGTCACTGGCTCAGTGGCGCGAAGCGGCGGGCCAGGGCGGCGTCCTCCCCCGCCTGGTCCTGGTAGCGCGGGAACATCCCCACAATCACCGCGTCGCTCTTCTTGATGTTCGCGAAGGCGGACTGGACGGCGGCCTCGACGTCTTGCGGGCGCTCGCAGCGGCGGCCCGCGGCAAGAATCTTGAACGCAAGGCAGGGACGCTTCACCTGGCGGATGAGCTCGCACATCCGCGCCGGGTCGCCGGACATGTAGGCGCCGCCCAGGGGCGCCTCGCCCATCCCGAACTCCTTCCTCAGCTCCTCAGCCGTGCGAGTCACGCGGTAGAAGCAGGTCATGTAGAGGTCGAGTTCCCAGCCCTGGTCCTCGGCGTTGCGGATGACGTCGGGGTTGTGGGCGGAGAGGCCGGCGAGGAGGCCCAGGTCCTTCACCCGCTTGGCGAAGTCGCGGGCCGCCGCGATCTTCCCCTCGCGCCAGAGAGAGTCGCTCAGGCCCCCGTGGTGGACGATTGCGATGGGCCTGTTGCGGCGGACGATCTCCTTGAGCGCCCCGGCGTCCTCCGTGTGCGCCTTGTGGGCGAGGAACACCCAGTGGATGTCGCGTCCCCCTTCGCGAAGGGTTCGGAGCGCGGCGTCCACCTTCTCGTGGGCCGAGGTCTGCCAGGCGTTGATTCGCACCTCCAGGCAGCGGAGCAGCAGCTTCTGGATGTTCTCCGCCGTGTAGTAGTCGGTCATGACGCGGCTCATGAGGCCGCTGAGGTGGGAGAAGCCCAGGATGGGGTTCGAGCCTACGATGAGGCGGCTCACGTCGTAAGGGCCGAGCTGCACCCGCGGCAGTTGCTCGTCGGGCGCCGCGCCCAGCACGATGCCCCCGCCGCCCAGAGCGGTCGTTCCGATGCCCACGGCTGCCTCCTTCAGAAACTCGCGTCGGCTGCGCATCACACGACCTCCTCAGTCCAGTCACAGGCTGGAAGCCTGTGCCACCGCCCTTTCCCAGAAGGTGGCACAGGCATCTTGCCTGTGTCCCCACTTCCCGAAACAGGAGCTACTTTGGTGGCACGCCGTCCGGCGGCTCGGCGGGCCATTGCTTGAGGGGGGTCAGGCTCCGGCTCGCCGCCGGCGGCGCGGCGCCCCGGTAGGGCGTCAGGAGCACGGCCAGCCTGGCCTCCTTCACCCCCGGCAGGCGGATGAGGAGGCGCGTGATCCCTTCGTTCTGCGCCTGCGGCCTCGGCGGCGTGGCCGAGGCCGACTCGAACTTCGCTCCCGCGGGCTCGAGGAGCGTTGCCAGCAGGCAGCTCTCGCCAATCCTGAGCGTCGCCGCCGAGCCGTCCGCCTCCACCTTGGCCGCCGTGTGAAGGGTCCAGACCACCTCGGCGGGGGCCTTCAGCTCCACCTCGTCCTGGACGAGGACCTCCTTGCGGTCGAGGAGTGCGATGCCGCGCCACCAGCGGGCCGTGCCCTTGTTCGCGGCGGAGAGGTCGGCGACGCCGAAGGCCTTGGCGTCGGTGGAGCCGAAGGCGATGATGGGCGCCTTCGCCGAGGGGTCCTGGTTCTCGCCCCCGAGTGTCAGGGTGTTGTGGCCCTCGGTCCGAAGGCGGTAGTAGGTCCAGCGCAGCTTCCCGAAGAAGCCGGGCAGGTTGTAGTCGTCGGCCCCCAGGTCGAGCGCCCAGCGTTGGCCCAGGGCGTCGAGGACGAACGTGCCCAGGTCCAGGTGCGAGTGGTTGGCCTTGTTGTCGCCCCCCTTGAAGCCCACGAAGATGGCGTCGCGGTCCTCCCACGCGGAGCGCAGGAAGACGACCTCGACTCCGCGGAAGCGGCGGTCGAGGGGCCATTGCTCTGTCTTCGGCCCCTGGCCGCGCGGGTCGAACCAGAGGAGGTCCAGGGCGTCGGGGCGGCCGTCGGACGCCCGCTCGTGCCAGGCATAGCGCGGCTTGTCGAGCGTGCGGGCGAGCCAGAACATCTCGGCGGCGCGGCCCGAGCGGTCGCCCGCGTCGGCGTAGTTGAACGTGCGGCCGATCGGGCCGCAAAAGTGGAGCCGGAAATCGCCCGCCTTCGTGAAGCCCGGCATCTCGGCCAGGAGGCCCAGGTCGGTGCCGAGCGCGCTCTGGAGGGCGGCGAGGTAGTAGACGTTGTAGCGGGTGGCGTAGTGCCAGTAGCCTGGGCCTTCGGCCCAGCCGCCCTCCGGCTCGTAGCTCCTCATCGCGCGGACGATGGAGGCGCGGGCCGCGGCGACGATTTCGGCGGCCAGCTCCGGCTTCTCATCGGCGATGGCCAGCGCCCCGATCGCGGTCCCCCCGTTGCACACCTGGTTCCAGTTGTGGACCGACTTCGCCCACCAGCCGCCGCCGTCGTAGACCCTTTTCGCGGGGAGCAGCCCCTTCTGCACGATGGCCTCGACCACGGTGCGGCGTTGCTCGGGCGTCAGGCGGTCGTAGAGCCAGTCGTAGCCGATGGCCGCCGCGTGGGTCATCTCCGCCGTGTCGAGGAAATGGGGCGGATGCCAGTCCTGGAACCCGCACACGTTCATCAGCTCACGCACGGCCCTGTCCGCAAACTCCCCGGGGTTGTAGGCGGGGCGCCCTTCTGTGGGCGGGGCCTCCGTGCCCCGCGTCTTCCCCTTCTCATCGCGGGGGACAGAGCCCCCGCCCACATCTCCCCCCAGGCGATAGAGGAGGCCCAGGGTGTAGATGCGGTCGCAGGCGGCCCGGCTCACGTGCAGGAGCCTTGGGCCGACGAGCTTGTATTCCAGCAGCGGCTCCTTGAGGTAGCGCTCCGCCTGGGTCCGCAGCGCGTTGTAGTACTCCTTCGCCAGGGGTTCCTTCCTGATCATCTCCCGCACCCGCTCCAGGTCGCCTTCGAGCGCGATGAGGCGGGGGTGGCCTTTGCGCAAGTTTTTGAGGATTGCCTGGTCGGGGGCCGCAGGTCCCCCCTCTCCCGCCACGGCACCCAAGGCCGCCAGCGCCACGCACAACACGGCAAGCAACGTCCCAGCGTCCATGCTCGGCCTCCGAGTCCACTTGTGAATGACTCTCCTCATCCCACCATGCCTACTGAGGCAGGCGAAGTCAAGCGCGGATGCCACATTGGACTTTGGCGATGCCGCGAGTATAATAGCGCCGCCACCTTTCAGGCGTTCCGGGAGAGGAGCTGCGTTGATAGTGATCCTCGGCGGCGGCATCGCGGGCCTGAGCGCGGCGGAGACGCTGCGCGGCCGGACCGAGCTGCCCATCAAGGTGCTCGAACGCGACGCCGTCCTCGGCGGGGCGAGCCGCACGGTGCGCTTCGGGGACTTCCGCTACGACCTCGGCGGCCACCGCTTCTACACCAAGAAGGCGAACGTCCAGGCACTCGTCGAGCGGCTCATCGGCCCCGACCTTCTGACCGTGGACCGCGTGAGCCACATCTGCTTCCGCGGGAAGATGGTGGACTACCCGCTGACGGCGCTGAACGCGCTCTCGGCGCTCGGCTGGGGACGGGCATTCGCCGCCGGCTGCGGCTACCTGGCCAACCGCGTGAAGGAGGCATTCCGCCCCTCCCCTGGCCTGACCTTCGAGCAGTGGGCCGTGAGCCGCTTCGGGCGGCCCCTCTACCGCGCCTACTTCAAGGGCTACACGGAGAAGCTCTGGGGCGTGCCCTGCGACTGCCTCTCCGCCGACTTCGCGGAGCAGCGGATCAAGGGCCTCTCGCTCCGCGAGGTCATCCGCGACGCCCTCTTCAAGCGGGGCAAGGCCACCACGCTGGTCCGCCACTTCCTCTATCCGCGCCTGGGCTTCGGCATGATCCCCGAAGCGATGGCCGCCGGCTGGCAACTGCCGAACGAGCTGCTCGTCAACTCCCCCGCCGAGAAGGTCATCCACGACGGCAAGCGGATCGTCGCCGTCGAATCGCGCGGCACCAGCTTCCCCGTCACCCACTGCGTCAGCTCCCTGCCGATGGACGACCTGGTGCGGCTGCTGGAGCCGCGGCCGGAGCCAGCGGTCCTCGCCGCCGCCGAGAAGCTGCGCTACCGCGACCTCGTGACCCTCTTCGTGACCTTCCGGCGCGAGCGCGTCACCCGCGACCACTGGATATACTTCCCGGACGCGGACTGCCCGTTCGCGCGCTTCCACGAGCCGAGGAACTGGAGCTCGGACATGGCCCCGCCCGGCCAGACCGGGCTGGTCATCGAGTTCTTCTGCCAGCGCGGCGACGCCACGTGGAACGCCCCGGCCGACGCGCTCTACGGCCAGGCCCTCGACTACCTGGAGCGCGCCCGGCTCGCCCGCCGCGCCGAGGCCGGCCCCTGCGACCTCCAGCGCGTCCCGAAGGCATACCCCGTCTACGAACTCGGCTACCACGCCCACGTGGCCGCCATCCTCGGCTGCCTCGGCTCCTTCGAGAACCTCCACTCGGTCGGCCGCAACGCGCTCTTCCGCTACACGAGCGCCGACCACTACATCGACATGGGCATGAGCGCCGCCGAGAACATCCTGGCGTGTGGGCGGGGCCTCCGTGCCCCGCGGATTGACATCGCCCGCATCGGCACCGAATCAGGCTACGCCGAAGATGGCGCATTCCACGCCCCAACGCATCCTCCAGCGGCTTGAGACCGCTCTCGGCCGCGTCGCCGCAAGCCGCATCTTCCAGTTCGCGCTGGCCCTGTCCGTCGGCGCGTTCGCCTGCAACGCCTGGCACCGCGCCACCCAGCTCAAGAAACACGCCCCCGAGGGAGCCAAGACCCCCGACGAGGCCCGCCAGCTCCGCCACAGCTCGGAGTTCCTCGGCTTCCGCCGCATCGTGCAGGAGTCCATTCTCCGCGGGGCGGACCACTACTGGACAATCAGCCACATCCGGGCCTACCCGCCGTTCTTCGCAATCGCCTTCGCACCCTTCGGGCTGCTCCCGCTGCGGCTGGGCGCCGCGCTCTTCGTCGCCCTCTCGCTGTTCTTTGGACTCTGGTCGGTCTGGCGCTGCGCGCGGGGCTCGCAGCCCGCGGCCAGCGTGCCGGGCCGGGCTTTCATCCTCTTCCTCGTCTCTGTCATCTTCATCGGCAGCGTGGTGGCGCGCTGCGAGAGCGACATGCTGGTGCTCCTGCCCATCGTGGGGGCCTTCGCCCTCCTGCGGAAGCCCGCCTGGGACCGGTCGCTGGGCGCCGGCGCCCTCCTGGGCTTCGCCGCGGCGCTCAAGCTCACCCCGGCGCTCTTCGGCCTCTATCTCGTCGTCCAGCGCCGCTGGATGGCCCTCCTCGGCATGGCCGCGTCCGCCATCCTCCTCGTCGCCGGCCTCGGCTCGCTCGTCTGGGGACCCAAGGGCAACCTCGAACGCCACCTCTCCTGGTACAAGATCGTCGTCCAGCCCATCTCGCAGGGCGGACCTCAGGCCCCCAGCGGGCGCGGCGACGGGCAGCCCATCATCTCGCGGCCCTACCGCAACGTCAACCAGTCCCTCACCGCCGCCCTCTTCCGCTTCCTCTCCGGCAAGAGGGCCCACCGGGGCGAGGTCGAGCAGCCCTGGGAGCTCTACCTCAACGTTGCCAGCCTGGACGACCGCACGATCTTCGCCATCGCCAACACCCTCAAGCTGCCCATCCTGGCGCTCCTGCTCTTCGCGTGGTGGCGCTCCGCGCGCAGCGGCCAGTGGCCGCCCAACGCCGCCGCCTTCGGCCTGGCCGTGCTCGGCTGCCTCCTCCTCAGCCCGGTCTCCCTCCACACCCACCACGCCGTCCTCATGATCCCCTTCGGCGTCGGCCTGGCCGCCATCTCGGGTGGCGAACAGCGCCACTCGAACCGCGTCGCTTGGGCTCTCCTCATCGCCCTGCTCCTCATGGGCGTCACCGCCCTCGAGCTCGGAAAAGTCCTCTCCTCGCTTGCCGTCGCAGACCTGCTCCTCTTCTACGTCCTCTTCAGAGTCGCCACCGCCCCTCAACCCTCAGCAGGAAACGTCCGATGAAGTTCAGCTTCATGACCTTCTCGTGTCCCAACCTCACCTGGGGCGAGGTCCTGGGCGTTGCGAAGCGCCTGGGCTACGACGGGGTGGAGCCGCGCGCGCAGTCGCGCCACGCCCACGGCATCGAGGTCGCCGCGACCTCCGGCCAGCGCGCCGCCATCCGCAAGCTGGCCGAGGACTCCGGCGTCGCCATCGCCTGCCTCGCCACCTCGTGCTCCTACACCGCGCCGACGCCCGGCGAGCTGAGCCGCATGATGGCCGACTCCCGCGCCCTCATCGCCCTCGCGCGCGACATTGGGGCGCCCGCCATGCGCGTCTTCGGCGGCAACATCCCCCAGGGCATGAGCCGCGAGGCCGCCGAGGGGCAGGTCGCCGACTGCCTCGCCAAGCTCGCCGAGGACGCCCGCGCCGCCGCCGTCACCCTCTGCGTCGAGACCCACGACTCCTGGTGCAACGCCGCCCACCTCGCCCGCGTCCTCGACCGCGTGGGCCACCCAAGCGTCCGCGCGAACTGGGACATCATGCACCCTGTGAACGCCGCGGGCATGACGATGGACGAGGCGTTCGCCCACCTCCGCCCCCACGTCCGCCACGTCCACTTCCACGACGGCAAGCCGGGCGCGAAGGGGCTCGACCTCTGCCCCATCGGCCAGGGCATCGTTGACCACAAGCGCGCCGTCCAGCTCCTCAAGAGCATCGCCTACAAGGGCTTCCTCAGCGGCGAATGGATCAACTGGGAGCCGTGGCAGACCCACCTCCCCCGCGAACTCGCCACGATGAAAAGCTACCTGGCGTGACGTGCCCAGTCGTCGTCGTCAAATGCTCTTGCCAGGAGGAAGCCAGCGGACTCGACGACGACGACGAGGACGACGACGAGGACGAGAAGATAGGAGGACGCGCGCGACAATGCCCTTGACAACGGGGCGGCCACGTGTCATGATGCCCACGCCGTACCGAAGCTGTTTCTCTTGAGGAGTCGAAGCATGGTCGCACGGAACCGGCGGTTCGTCGGAGCGGAGAGGCCCACGAGGAGGGGCGAGCGCCTGGCCCTCGAGCCGCTCGAGCCGCGGGTGCTGCTCGCGGCGGGCGCGGCCGTCGAGGTCCTCAATGCCTCGCCCGCGCTCTTCGCGGCCAACCTGGGGCAGTGGGCGGACCCCGCGGTGCGCTACGCCTTCCAGACCTCCGGCGGCAACGTGCTCCACACCGACGCCGGCCCCGTCTTCCAGCTCTTCCAGAGCGAGGACACAGCCGAGGGCGGCTGTGCCACACAATTCTCAGTGACCTTCGAGGGGGCGAGCACCGTGGCCCCAAGCGGCCAGGACGCCTCGCAGGCGGTCTACAACTACTACGTGGGCGACCCCTCCAGTTGGCGCACCGGCGTGCCAACGTTCCAGACCGTCGCCTACGAGGACCTCTGGTCGGGGATTGACCTGCTGACCTGGGGGCGGCGCGACGGGCTGAAATACGAGTTCCACGTCGCCCCCGGCGCCGACCCTGCGCAGATTCGCCTCCGCTACGACGGCATCGAGGGCCTCTCGCTCGATGATAGCGGCGCGCTCCGCATCGCGACCGCGCTCGGCGAGGTCACTGATGACGCCCCAATCATCTACCAGGAGGTCGGCGGCCAGCGCGTCCAGGTGGCGGGCGCCTTCTCCCTCATTGACGCCACGACCTACGGCTTCGCCATCACCGGCTCCTACGACCCGCAGGCCGAGCTCGTGATTGACCCGCTGTTGGGCTGGTCAACGTATCTCGGTGGCGCTTCCGCCGACGATGGTTACGCCATCGCGTTGGATGGCTCGGGGGCCGTGTTCGTTACAGGCGTGACGGCCTCGGGGGACTTCCCGACCCCCGGTGGCTTCGACACGACGCTGGGCGGCACCCAGGACGCCTTCGTGACGAAACTGAACCCCACAGGCACCCTGCTCTGGTCGAGCTTCCTTGGGGGCTCGGGACTGGAGGGAGGTTACGCCATCGCGGTGGACGGCTCGGGGGCGGCCCTCGTCACGGGCATGACCGAGTCCCCGGATTTCCCGACGGCTGGGGGCTTCGACACAACGCTGGGGGGCACGCGGGACGCCTTCGTGGCGAAGGTCAGCGGGGCGGGCGCCCTCCTCTGGTCGAGCTACCTCGGCGGGGCGGGCGCGGACGCAGGCTACGGGATCGCGCGGGACGGCTCAGGAGCGGCCATGCTCACGGGATCGACCGAGTCCGCGGATTTCCCGACTGCCGGCGGCTTCGACGCGACCCTGGGCGGCACCGAAGACGCCTTCGTGACCAAGGTGAGCGGAACAGGCGTCCTCCTCTGGTCAAGCTATCTGGGCGGTGCGGCGGGCACGGACAGGGGCTACGGCATCGCGGTGGACAATTGGGGAGCTGCCTTCCTCACCGGCGCGACGTCCTCCACGGATTTCCCGGTCCCTGGTGCGCTGGACACGAGCCTGGGGGGGCCTGAAGACGCCTTCGTGGCCCAAGTGAGTGGGGCAGGGGGCCTTCTGTGGGCGACCTACCTCGGCGGGTCGAACGCCGACTCGGGCTACGGCATTGCCGTGGACGGCTCAGGGAATGCGGTCGTCACGGGGTCCACGCAGTCGCCGGACTTCCCAACGCCCGTGGGCTTCGACACGCTGCTTGGGGGCGGGCAGGACGCCTTCGTGACCAAACTCACCCCGACGGCCTACATCTGGTCGAGCTACCTGGGCGGCTCAGCCGGCGACACCGGCTATGCCATCGCGCTGGATGCGGCGGGCAACGCTCTCATCACGGGCGTCACGGGCTCGCCGGACCTCGCGACGCCCGGCGTCTTCGACACCACGCTGGGCGGGAGCCTGGACGCGTTCGTGGCAAGGGTGGGCGTGGGTGGGGCGCTCCTGTTCGCAAGCTACCTGGGCGGGTCGGGCACGGACCTCGGGTCCGGCATCGCTGTGGATGGCTCGGGGAACGCCTTCGTCGCCGGAATGACCTCGTCGCCGGACTTCCCGACGCCCGGAGGGATCGACACGACGCTCGGCGGCACGGGCGACGCGTTCGTGACCAAGATCGTGAACTCGCCGCCGACCCTCACCGCTGTGGCGCCGCTGCCGGGCGCGACGGAGGACCAGCCCTTCACAATCCCCTATGCCACCCTGGCCGGAGCCGCCGACGATGCGGACTCCGACGGCGACACGTTGAGCTTCCGCATCGAGGCCGTGACCACCGGCACCCTGACCGAGGGCGGCGTGCCCGTGGTCCCAGGCACCACCCTGCTCTCCCCGGGCGAGAGCCTGGTGTGGACTCCCGCCGCGAACGCCAACGGA
>VGYW01000155.1 GCA_016872875.1 Planctomycetota bacterium
CCCCGCGGCGCACTTGCGGCAACGCGGATACATGCATCGCCGCTTCATGAGCACCACAGACCCTCGCACGAAGCTCCCCCAAGAGGCGAGTTTCCCCATGAGGGCCTTCCGCGTGCGTTCCAGGCTACGTTGGGCCGAGTCTTCCACGTCGGACTCCGTATAACATAAGCGTATACACTTATATCACATACGGCCAAAGAAGAAAAGCGGAAACTGGTCCGTAGGAGATTACACGCACCCCTCTCGGGGGTGCAGTAACGGATTTGCGCGCTGCCCGTCTTCGTTCGTAGTTCGGCGTTTACGCGGTCCTGCCCTCCGCCTTGGCAGCCCTGAAGACCGCCTGAAGGCCGAACTACGAACAGGAACGCCCCCTCCGGCGCGCAGATCCGTTACTGCACCCGGGCTCGGCCAGCCACAACGCCGCCGGCGGCGTGGGCGGGGGGAAGGAACCCGGGAAGACCACATACACTACCGAAGGCCGCTCAATCGCCGGCCGCAGCATCGGCGTCCTTGAGGCGGAAGATGACCCTGATGCGGTGGGTGGAGGCTACGGGCCGGCCGCGCCTGAGGGCGGGGGCGAAACGGGCGTTGCGGTAGTGCTCCAAGGCCGCGGTGTCCAGCCGCTTGTTGCCGCTCGAGGTTGCGAGGGCGATGCTCTCCACCGACCCGTCGGCACGGACCACCAAGGAGAGCACCGGGGCGCCCTCCTCCTCGTGGACGACGCAGTAGCGGGGGTAGGCGGGCTTGGAGGGGTTGAGGAGGACTGCGGGGGTGGTCGGCCCGTCGGCGCCCTGGTCAGGGTGGGCTTGGCCTGCGTGCGCGCTGTGGGCGGCGCTTGCCTGCTCTGGGCGGGGCGTCTCTCCTGTGGGCGGGGCGTCTCTGCCCCGCGTAGAGCCCCCGCCCACGGCCCCCACGCGCTCTGCGCTCACCTCGATGCCCACGCTCTCCTCCACGGCTGGGTGCGCGATGGCGACAAGCGGGGCGGCGCCATGACGCGGGGCAGGGACGCCCCGCCCACCGGCAGGAGCTGGCAGGAGGGGTGGCGGCGCGGGGCGGGTGGCGTGTGGGGCCGTGGCGCGGGGTTCGAGGCGGAGGCCGGCCGCAGCGGCGGGGGCGGGGGCGCGGCTCGCCACGGGTTGCGCGGCGGGCGTGCGGCTGGGGGGCGTGGCGGCCTCGCGGGGCGACCAGACGGCTGGCACCGCCACGCGGGGCAGAGGCGCCCCGCCCACGCCGGGCGGCGCGGGCTCCTCGGCGAGCAGCCCCACCAGGAGCAGCGAGGCCCCTCGGTCGCGGTCCGGCTCGGGGTCGTAAAGGGCGCCCACGACGGCGAAGAGGAGCGCGTGGGCCGCGGCGCCGATGAGGAGGGAGGTGCGAAAGCGGGACCTCATGGCTTCTTTCCTGAACCGCCGAAGGTGGCGCGGAGGCCTACGAAGAAGCCGATGCCGAGCGCGCCGTAGCCCGTCACCTCGTGGTAGTGGGCGTCGAGCAGGTTCTCGATGCGGCCGAAGACCTGCACGTTATCGTTGATGTCGTGGCTCACCGCGAGGTTCACGAGGAGATAGTCGTCGAGCGTCACCCGTGTGGCGGGCCAGCCCCTGGCGTCAATGTCCTTCCGCCTGCCGACGTAGGCGGCGCTGAGGTTGAGGTTGGTCCTCTTGAGGAGGCGGTAGTTGGCCTCGAGGGCGGCCTTGTGCTCGGGCCTGCGGAGGAGCTTCTGGCCAGTCGCCTTGTCCTCGGTGTCGGTGTGGGTGTATGAGGCGCGGATGAAGAGGTTGTCGCAAGGGCGGACGGTGGCGCCCAGCTCCACGCCCTTGGCCTCCGCCTCGCCCACGTTGAAGTAGCTCGACGTCACGAAGCTGTAGTCAATCAGGTTCTTGAACTTGTTGCGGAAGTAGGTGGCGTCGAGGGTGAGAAGCCCGCCGAGGAGCTGCTGCTCGGCCCCGAGGTCCCAGCCCTTGCTCTCCTCGGGCTGGAGGTTGGGGTTCCCGAAGAACGGGGCGTAGAGCTGGAAGAGGGAGGGCGCCTTGAAGCCGGTGCCGTAGGACGCCTTGAGGCGGGTGCCGGTCTCCTTGATGATGTAGGTTGGGGCGGCGCGATAGGTCCACTTGGAGCCGAAGCGCTCGTGGTCGTCGTAGCGTGCGCCCACCACCGCGAAGAAGCGGTCGCCGATGGAGAACTGGTCCTGGACGTAGAAGCTGTTGGTACGTGCGGATTCCTCAGGGAAGGGCGACGGCCCCCACTGGGAGGCGTAGCGGCTCTTGCCGCGCTCCTCCTCGGTCTCGAAGCCGAAGGTGAGGGTGTTGGTCTCGGACAGGTGGAGGTTGTGCTGCCAGTCGAAGCGAAGGATGTCGCCGTCGAAGGACCCGCGCTCGAACTCCCCCACGTGGGCAGGGTCGGGCCTGTTGCGGTATGCTCGGTGGTGGTCGGTGTAGGAGACGCCGAACCTCTGCTCCCAGAGGCCGTCGAAGAGGGTGAGGCGCCCCTGCGCCCGCAGGAAGTGCTGGCGGGTGCGCGCCGTGTAGTTCGGGTCGTCCATCACGCCGAAGGAGTTGTCCAGCTCGGCCCAGGTGTCTATGCAGCGTGCGATGATGTCCACGGCGAAGTTCTCGGCGGGGTTGAAGCCGAGCTTGGCCGAGAAGGTGGTGTTGCGGTAGCCGTCGTGCTCGAAGTTCCCGTCCTCGCGCGCCGCGGAGGAGATGCCCTTGGTGTCGAAGCGGGAGGCGGCGACGGCGTAGTTGAAGAGGGGGGTCGCGCCGAGAACGCTGAGGCCCTCGCGGAAGGTGTAGTGCGAGCCGGCCTCGCTGGTGAGGGTGACGGTTGGCGGCCCCTTGCCGCGCCGCGTGATGATGTTGATCACCCCGCCGATGGCGTCGGAGCCGTACACCGTGCTCTGCGGGCCGCGGATGACCTCGATCCGCTCGACGTTGTCGGTGGTCAGGTGCGCCCAGTCGAACGACCGCCCCGGGCTCATCGGGTCGTTCATCTCGACGCCGTCAATAAGGACGAGGGTGTGGTCGCTCTTGGCGCCGCGGATGAACACGGCCGTCTCCCCGCCCTTCGTCCCGGTGCGCACGACGTCGAGGCCCGGGACCGCGCGAAGGAGCTCCGCGACCATGGTCTGCCTCCGCCGCTCGATCTCCTGGCGGGAGATGACGGTGACGGAACTGCCCACTTGTTCATATGGGGTCTCGATGCGGGTCGCAGTCACCACGACCTCCTGGGGTTCCTCCTCCTTCGTCTTGTCCTGGGCCTCGGCCCCCGCCGCCTCCTCCGCAAAGGAGGCCGCGGGCGTGGCAAAGGCCACGGCGAACCCCGCGATAGCCACGAGACGCCGCCTTGTCATGTGGGTCTCCTTCTCTATGCTGCCGGCCGGCTCAGGTCAACAACGCAAACCTCACTGCGGATGGAGCCAGGCGGCAATCGCCAATGGGGGGACTGCCTCGGCGATCTCGCACGCCGCGCCCAGGGCGTCCCCAGTTGCGCCTGCGATCTTACGACGCGTGTAGGCGGCAAACAGAAGAACGACTGCCAGGGACGCCCCTGCCGCGACCAGTCCGGGCATCCTCAAGGCGCACACGCCCGCCGCGAGCAAGACCACGACCGCCCAGAGGGCAGCCAGCCGCGGCCGCTTCTTGTAGAAGACCGTGCCCAGGCCCCCTTCTGGCCGCGCGTAGGGAAGCGCCCACATGGTGACCACCAGGCCGCATCTTCCAGCCAGGGGCATCAGGAGGGTCACCCGCCACATCGTCGCTCCCGGAAGGGAGGCGAGGGCCGCGACCTTCAACAGAAGGACGCATACCACCGCAATGACACCCATCGCTCCCACGTGGCTGTCTCGCATGATCTCCAGGATTCGCTCCCGCTGCCTGGCGCTGAGGAAACCGTCCGCAGTGTCGGACAGCCCGTCGAGGTGCAGCGCCCCGGAAGCGCCCAACAGCACAATGACAATCAACACGCTCGTCGGCAACGGGGGCAGGACTTTACTCAGGCCAAACGCCAATGCCGCAGCAAGAGAGCCGATGAGGAGGCCGACCACGGGGAAGAACGGGACGCTGCCAGCCAGGTGCTCCTCGGCGTGCCCCCAGCTTCCCGGCACGGGGACGATTGTGAGGAACTGCACGGCAGCAATGAAGCGCTTCATACCGGCTCCCTCAACTCTCTGCCTTCGAAACCGCCGCCTCTTCGAACGTCTTCACCTCGGTGAGGACTCGAACAGCGGCCTCGACGATGCTCATGGCCAGGGCCGCGCCCGTGCCTTCGCCGAGACGCATGTCGAGGTCGAGCAGTGGTCGCTTGCCCAGACGCTGGAGCGCCAGAGCGTGTCCCCGTTCTGCGCTCCGATGCGCGGCGATCATGTAGTCGGCAGCGGCAGGGGCCAGGGCGCGGGCAACCAGCGCCCCTGCGGTGGAGATGAAGCCATCAACCAGCACTGGCTTTCTTTCGGCAGCAGCGCCGAGGATGACCCCGGCGATCCCGCCGATCTCAAAGCCGCCTACTTTCGCCAGGACGTCCAATCCCTCCGCGGGGTTCGGACGGTTCACGTCGAGGGCTTTCTGGACGATCCCCGTCTTGTGCCGCAGTTGCTCATCGTCAATCCCAGTGCCGCGACCCGTGGCCTCGGCTGCGGAGCAGCCAGAGAACGCCGCCACGACCGCGGAACTGGGCGTCGTGTTGCCGATCCCCATGTCGCCTGTGCCGAGCAGGTCAACAGCATCGCCGAGCTCTCGAACGACTTCGATTCCGGCCTCGACGGAGCGGATCGCCTCCTCGCGGCTCATCGCTGGGCCGCGAGCGATGTTCTGCGTGCCTGCGGCGATGCGCTTGGATACGATCCGGCCGCTGCCTTGGAGGTCATCCAGGCCCGCCGCCACGCCCATGTCCACCACGATCACCCTGGCGCCCGCGAGGCGAGCCAAGGCATTGATGCCGGCCCCGCCGGCGACGAAGTTGCGTACCATCTGCCCGGTGACCACCTGGGGGTACTTGCTCACCCCCTCGGCCACGACCCCGTGGTCGCCCGCCATGGTCACCACAACCTTGTTGGCCACGGGCGGGTGGAGTGAGCGGGCCATGCCCGCCAGGTCCTCGGCAAGGTCCATCAGTCGGCCGAGCGCCCAGTAGGGCATGGTAAGCTGCTCAAGGCGCTCCTTGGCCTTCTGGCGCCAGGCGGGGTCCTGCGGGGTGATGCGGCTGATCGTGGCCTCGAATAAGCGCATGGTCTCATCCTTGTTTCAAGTGCAAAGGAATGCCACAGGCCACGAGCGTGACCACGTCGGCCCTTGCCGCCACCGCCTGGTTGCAGCACCCGAGGAGGTCGCGGTAACGGCGGGCGAGGGGGCTGTCTGGGATAATCCCCATGCCGACCTCATTCGTCACGAAGATAATCGTCCCGGGATGCTCGGAGCAAGCGTCCAGGAAGTCGCGGCACAAGCGCTCGATATCCTCTTCCTTCACCTCACTGCCCTCTCCTGTGGCCACGAACATCACGTTGTTCACCCAAAAGGTGAGACAGTCCACCACCACGACATCGAAGCTGCGGGCCTGGCGCAGGGCGCCCGCGAGGTCTCGCGGCTCCTCAATTGTGTGCCAGGCCCCCGAGCGGACGCGCGCCATCTGATGCTGGCGGATGCGCTCCCGCATCTCCTCGTCGGTGGCCAGGCCGGTGGCAATGAACGCGCGCGTGCCAGCGAGCGCCTCAGCCAGCTTATAGGCGTAAGAGCTCTTGCCGCTCCGCCCGCCGCCAGTGATCAGGATGATGCGCGCCATCCCGTCACTCCTCCTCGCAACACTGGTTGTTGATCCCGGTCAGCACGCCTTTTCCGTCGAAGAGCTCAATGCTGGTGAGCGAGGCCGGCTTGACGCCGAACAACAGGTAGTTATGGGCAGGCAGCCCCAAAAGGTGGCAGATCGCCGCGCGGACCACGCCTCCGTGGGTGACGGCCAGGACCACGTCGCCAGGGGCGGCTGCCAGCCTGTCGGCCGCCCGGTGGACGCGCGCGAGGAAGTCGCACACCCGCTCGCCACCAGGGAAAGCGAACCCGGCGGGATCGGCCGCCCAGCGGTTTACTGCCTCGGGCTCCGCCTGCTGAATCTCCTCAAATGTCTTCCCCTCCCACAGGCCGAAGCCCACCTCGCGCAGGTCGGGATCGAGCTGGACCTTCAGCCCGAGAGGAGCTGCCGCAAGCTCCGCGGTCTCGGCCGCGCGGCGAAGGGGACTGCTGAAGCATCGCTGCGGACCCAATGCCTTCAGCACCTCGGCCAACGCGCTGGCCTGCCGGCGACCCGCCACATCCAGCGAAGCGTCCGTGGCGCCTATGTAGCGCCCCGCGCAGGCGGCGCCAATGCTGCCGTGTCGGGCGAGCAACAACAGCCGAGCCATCGGGACTGTCCTGAAAGCTCTCCTTCCTCCAGCCACAAGGCGCTCAACCGCCCGCGCCGCGGCCCCGGGCCAGCATCACGTGCGGCCGGCCGGTAGCAGGGTTCTCGATCACCCGCACCGGCTCACTGAAAAGCTCCGCAAGCCTCCCTTCGGTCAGCACCTGGCTCGTTGGGCCGTCGGCCAGGAGTCGGCCGGCCCTCATCAGCACGATGCGGTCACAGAACTCAGCCGCGAGGTTCAGGTCGTGCATCACGGCCAGGACCGCGAGGCCATCGCGCCGCCGGAGCCGGTCGAGCCGCGAAAGCGCCGTCACCTGGTGGTGGAGGTCGAGATGGCTCGTCGGCTCGTCGAGGAGGAGCACCTTCGGCTCCTGGGCAAGGGCCATGGCCAGGAAGGCCCGCTGCCGCTCGCCGCCGGAAACCTCCGTGATGGCCCGGTCGGCCAGCTCGGCGATCTCAGCGTCGGCCATCGCCTTCCTGGCCACCTCCAGGTCGGCCCGGCTCTCCCAGCCGAACCACGAGAGGTGTGGCGTGCGCCCCATCAGCACTACCTCCTCAATGGTGAACGAGAAGTCCACCGGCAGGTCCTGGGAAACAACGGCCAGGGCCTTGGCCACGTCGCGGGGCGCGAGGTCGCGGTAGAGGTCGCGGCCGAAGAGTCGCACCGCCCCCACTCTGGGCGGGAGCACGCCGCTGGCCGCACGCAGGAGCGTGGTCTTCCCGCAGCCGTTCGGGCCGGCCAGGCCAACGAATTCCCCAGGTGCAAGCGAGAGCGCCGCCTCATGCACCACGGCGCGGCCATCATAGCCGCAGGTGACGCCGGCCAGCTCAAGGGCAGGCTCTTTGCGGCTCATGACCAGGTGACCCTCCGTTGGCGACGCAACAGAGCGATGAAGAACGGCCCGCCCATCAGCGCCGTCACCACGCCGATGGGCAGCTCCGTGCCCACACCGGCCAGAGCCGTGCGGGCAATCGTATCGGCAACGACAATGAATACCGCGCCCGCGAGGGCCGCACAGGGTAACAGCGTCCTGTGGTCCGGCCCGAGGATCATCCGCATCGTGTGAGGCACGATCAGCCCCACGAAGCCGATGAGCCCGCAGGCTGCAACCGATACCCCGGTGAGGAGCGAGCCGAGGGCGAAGAAGACGAGCTTCGTGCGTTCGACTGACAGGCCCAGGTGCGCCGCAGGCTCCTCGCCAAGCACCATCACATTGAGGTCGCGCGCAAGGACAAACGCGAGAACCACCCCCACCAGCACCGCCCCGCCCACCACCGCGAGAAGCGTCAGGTCGGTGATCTGGAGGCTGCCCAGGAGCCACCACACGATGCTGCGGAGCGACCCGCCGCCCTCCACCGACGCGGTGGAGACCAGGAACATTAACACGCTCCCGATCACTGCCCCCACCGCAACCCCGGCGAGGAGCAGCGAGTGCACCGGCACCCGGGCGCCCACCCTGGCCAGCCGGTAGACCAGCACCATCGTGAGCAGGCCGCCCACGAAGGCCCCGGCGGGCAGCGCCCAGACCCAGAGAGCCACCGCTCCCGACAGGATCGTGACGGCTGCCCCAAGCCCAGCGCCCGACGAGACGCCCAGGACGTAGGGCTCGGCTAATGGGTTTCGGAGCACCGCCTGGAAGATGACCCCGGCCGCCGAGAGGGCCGCGCCGACCACGATCCCTATCGCCACGCGCGAGGCGCGGAGCCCGAGCGTACCGCCCAACCCGCCGGCCAGCAACTCCCCGGGGGGCACCCACACAGTGCCGACAAAGAGCGCACCCGTCGCCACGAGGGCCAGGAGCGCCGACAGCGCCACGAGCGCGCGCGTTCGCATCCAACGCCTCGAGGTCATGGCGCAACCTCCGCGTAGAGCCGGCGCGACAACTCCTCCACCCCCTCAACTAACCGCGGCCCTGGCCGCAGGATCAGGTCGGGAAGCAGATCCGCGATGACGCGCATCTCGCGCACGGCCGTCACCCGCGCCCAGCCGACCCGACGCCCCACGGACGCCGCCGTAGCCGAGCCCCCGCCGTGCGTGAGGACGATCACGCTCGGGTCCCGCGCCACCACGACCTCCGGGGACACCTGCGGGTAGTCCCCAGGCAGGTCCGCCGTGATGGATATGCCCCCGGCCCGCCGGACCAGCTCCGTGACGAACGAGCTCGCACCCACGCTGATGAGGGGCTGCATCCATATCTCCACGTAGACGCGAGGGCGCTTTCCTTCCGGCACGTCGCGGAACCGCCGTTCGACGGCTGCCAGACGTTCCGACAGCGACGCCGTGAGCCGAGCCGCCGCCTCTACGCGACCCGTCAGATCACCCAGTCGCCGAATTGCCAGGAATAGATCGCCGAAACTTGCCTCGGACAGGATGCAAACAGGGACTTCACGCCGCCGCAGGAGCTCGACGGCCGGGAGCACATCCATGCCAGGCCCGGAGCCGACCACAAGCTGAGGCTTGAGCGCCAGGATG
The DNA here is from genome assembly GCA_016872875.1 of Planctomycetota bacterium. Next base: position 8,852 of record VGYW01000155.1, read on the forward strand.
GCCTCAGCGTCGGGCGAGCCGAAGCCGCCGGCCCTCGCAAGTCTGCGCGCCTCTGGCGGGTAGTCGCACGCCGTCGTCACGCCAACCAGATCCTGCCCCGCGCCGAGCGCGAAGACGATCTCCGTAATGTTTGGGGAGAGCGATACGATCCGGAGACGCGAGCCGCTCGATGGCACCGGTCGGTCGCCCAAGAGGTTGGACGCTAACATTGCGGCAGCCAGGGCCAACAGGGTCGTAACTGTGCCGGCCGCAGCCCAAAGGCGGCGGCGTTCGTGTGTCGTTGCCAACCGAATGCCCTCCGGCCCGAGCGAGGGGGAAACAAAAATCCCCGGACCTGAGGTCTCAGGTCCGGGGATGCCGTTTTTCATCCTCGGTGCTCGAGCAGTGCGCTGCGCCGGCCCCGGTCCTCGAGGGCCTGGCACCAACCCGACGGCTCGTGGGCAGGTCTTCTGGCTTCCGGCTCGTCCTACTCGCCGCGCCTTCCCATCCGCCTCAGCAAAACACCTTCGCCAGGGCGAACAGTGACATCTTGCGGCTTTCGTCCCCGGTCACAGCGGCGGGACCGCGATGGTCTTGCACCATCTTCCCTTTTCAAGCCCCCAGGGGGCTACCCACGGATCCCTTGTATTCTAGCCCCCTCAATCAAGCTTGTCAAGAGCAAGTTTTCGATCGGGGTAATGCCTCAGCTCCGGGTGGCGGCGGGGAGGCTTCTTCGTTTGTAGTGCGGCCTTCAGGCCGTCGCGGGCCCGATAGACGGGCTGAAGCCCGCACTACGGACATGCGTCACGCGCCGCCACCCGTGACTGAGGCATTGCCGATCGGGTGCAACAACGGACTTGTGCGCGCGCAAGTGCATCATTGCACCTGCCTCCCGGCGCCCCTTTGACACGGCACGTGGCGAGTCGTACAATGCGGGCGGGGCGGAGGGCGAGGAGAAAGGGACCGTGGCGAGGTGTCTGGTGACTGGCGGGGCGGGGTTCATCGGCTCGAGCGTGGCGCGCGCGCTGGCCGAACGCGGCGATATGGTGCGCGTGCTCGACGACTTTTCCACCGGGCTGCGGGGCAATCTGGCCGGGCTGGAGGGGAAGGTGGAGCTCGTGGAAGGGAGCGTGGCCGACGCCGCGGCGGCGCGCCAGGCAGTGGGCGGCGTCGAAGTCGTCTTTCACCAGGCGGCGCTGGCCTCCGTGCCACGCTCGATTGACGACCCGCTGAGCACGCACACCGCGAACGCGACAGGTGCCCTGGTGCTCCTCCTTGCGGCTCGCGACGCGGGGGTCAGGCGCGTGGTCTTCGCGGGGTCGTCGTCGGCCTACGGCGATCAGCCGGAGCTGCCAAAGCTCGAGGCGATGCGCCCCAGGCCCCTGTCGCCCTACGCCGCCTCGAAGCTGGCAGGGGAGTACTACTGCCAGGCGTTCACCGCCTGCTACGGGCTTGAGACGGTGTGCCTGAGGTATTTCAACATCTACGGCCCGCGGCAGGACCCCGCCTCGGCCTACGCCGCGGTGGTTCCGCGGTTCATCGCGGCGATGCTGCGGGGGGAGCGGCCGGTGATCTTCGGGGACGGCGAGCAGTCGCGCGACTTCACGTTCATCGAGGACTGCGTTTCGGCGAACCTGCTTGCGGCAGACGCGCCCGCGGCGTCGGGCGAGGCCATCAACGTGGCCTGCGGGCGGAGCTACTCGCTCAACGAGCTCGTCGCGCTCCTGAACAGGATTCTCGGCACGGCCATCGAGCCGGTCTACGAGCCGGCCCGCAGGGGCGACGTGAAGCACTCGCAGGCGAGCATCGCCGCGGCCCGCCGCCTGCTCGGCTACGAGCCCCGCTTCTCCCTCGAGGAGGGGCTGAGGAGAACCGTGGCGTGGTTTCGCTCGAAGCGCGGCGGCGCCTGACGCGTGACCCGTGACGCGTGACAAGAGAAGAGGCCGAGCTGTTGGCCTTTCCTGGTCACGCGTCATGGGCCACCGATGCCGGCGGATCAGAGCCAAGACAACAGAAGACCTCCGGAGACATCCGATGCTCTCAATGGACTTCATTCGGGAGAACGCGGAGAGGGTGAGGGCGGCCTGCCGGGACAAGCGGGCCAGTGTGGACGTTGATGAGTTGCTGGCCCTTGATGCTCGGCGGCGCGAGCTGCTCCACGAGGTGGAGGAGCTCCGCAGCGAGCACAACGCCGCCTCCAAGAGCATCGGCCCGAAGAAGAAGGCGGGGGAGGACCTCGCGGCGACCTTCAAGCTCCTCGGCGAGCTCTCCGACCGCATCAAGGGGATGGAGGCGCGGCTGGGCGAGCTCGAGGCCGGGCTGAACGCCAAGCTGCTCTACGTGCCGAACTGCCCCTCCGAGGCCACGCCGCAGGGCACGACGCCCGAGGAGAACGTCGTCCGCCGCACATGGGGGAAGAGGCGGGTGTTCGACTTCGAGCCCAAGCCGCACTGGGATATAGCTAAGGCATTGGGACTCATAGATTTCGAGCGGGCATCGAAGCTCTCGGGAGCGGGCTTCGCGCTCTTCACCGGCCAGGGGGCGCGGCTGGTTCGCGCACTGATTAACTTCATGCTCGACCTGCATACCACCGAGCACGGCTACACCGAGGTCTGGCCCCCGGCACTCGTCAACCGTCCCTGCATGACCGGCACGGGCCAGCTCCCCAAGATGGAGGAGGACATGTACCGCTGCGAGGTGGACGACCTGTTCCTCGTCCCGACGGCGGAAGTGCCTGTCACCAATATACATAGGGAGGAAATCCTCGACGGGGAGAGGCTGCCAATATACTACACCGCCTACACCCCCTGCTTCCGGCGCGAGGCAGGGTCCTACGGCAAGGACACCCGCGGCCTCATCCGCGTCCACCAGTTCGACAAGGTCGAACTGGTGAAGTTCGTCCGCCCCGAGACTTCCTACGAGGAGCTGGAGAAGCTCACGGCGAACGCGGAGGAGGTGCTGAGGCGGCTGGGGCTGGAGTATCGCGTCATCGAGCTCTGCCGCGGCGACCTAAGCTTCGCATCGGCAAAGACTTATGACCTCGAAATCTGGGCGCCTGGCGTCCAGAAGTGGCTTGAGGTCTCCTCCTGTTCCACGTTTGAGGACTTCCAGGCCCGCCGCGCCGGCATCCGGTTCCGCGACAAAGGGCAGAAGGTGCGCTTCGTCCACACCCTGAACGGCTCGGGGGTGGCCCTCGCGCGGCTGATCCTCACCCTCCTCGAGGCCTATCAGCAGGCCGATGGCTCAGTCGTAATCCCTGATGTGCTAAAGCCTTATATGCGCGGCCTCGAGCGCTTCGCACCACCGAGCTGACACCTGGGGAACCGCGCCGGCCATCGCGTCGTCTAACATACCGTCCCAATCACACAGGAGTTGCTGACATGGCACACCGCACAGTGAACCTGGTTCTCGCTCTGGCCGGGCTGGTCATCGTCGCAGCCATAGTCATCCTGGGCTACGACGCCTGGAAGGTGGCTCGGACCGGGCCGCGGTGGCGGCGGCGCCTCGTTGCGGCGGCTCTCATGTTATTGGCAGCTATAGGCTTACCGACCTCGGGTGGCGAAGCGGCGCCCCCCGATGCCCCGAAGCGCGCCGCGCCCGACGCCTCGGCGGACTGGCAGGCGATTCACGACGCCTGGGCCGCCGCCCTCCCACTCGCCAAGTCGGGCAAGAGCACGGGCGCCGAACGCAAGGCCGCCGACCAGAAGATGGAGGCCGCTGGCGATGCCGCTAAGCGCCTGGTAGCCAAGGGCTTACTGGCGTCCCAGGAGGCCGACCTCCTGGCCTTCAAGCTGGCGAGCATCCGCAACGACATCTACCGCAATCCGCCGACCGACTTCCGCGGCACCTGCTACGACATGGCCTACATCCCTCCCGCCCAGCAGAGCCTCCAGCGCCTCAACCAGCGCCTGCCCCTCGTCGAGAAGCTCCTCGAGGGCGGCAAGGTGAACCCCACCGCTGGCGGCAAAATCGTCGCCGGCATCCAGGCCGACCTCGCCATCCTCAATGATGCCAAGAATATAGAGCAATTGCGTGGCGAGGAGCGGGCTAAGGCCGCCGAGGCGCGCGACAAGGCGGCACAGGCACTCCAACGCCTCCGCAAGCTCATCCCCCCTGCCCCGACCTGTTACGCCCCGATGCCACCGCCAAAGCTGAAGCCCAAGAGCCAGAGCTACCTGAAGGAACGCCTCGACCGCATCGCGGCCCTCGAGCGGGAGGGCCGCCTCTCGCCCTCCGTGGCGGCGCGCATCCGGAGGGCCATCGAGGAGGAATCCTCGGGCTCGCCCTCCGTTCCAGCGTGAGAAGGGGCTACTGCCTTTCGGCGGCGAAGCGCACGGCGCGGAGGTCGCGGAGGGGGAACTCGCTCCCCATCACAAGGGCGGCCAAGCCGTGTGCCGCCGCCACCTGGTCCAGCGCGCCGGGATGGTCCGTCAATCTCGAAATCTCGAACCTGAACCGGCGCTGCGGCGGGGCTTCGTCGAGGAGGCGGCACACCTCGCCGGCGGTCAGGCCCTGGAAGACATAGGAGTTCGCCGGCGCGCTCTTCGCGAAGCGGATGAGCTCATCTGGAGAGACGTCTCGGCATGCTAGCCCGCCGTGGCGGAAGCGGTCGTCGCCGAAGCGGCAGTTGACCCAGAGTGGGAGCCGCCTCTCCGCGCATCGTTGGAAGAACTCCTTGTGCGCGGCGTCGTCGAGCGCCCAGTTGTGCAGGTACGGATAGATGATGCCGCCCGCGGCTCCTTGGGGCAGATAGCGAACCACCTGTCGCCAGTTGTTGGGCGTGGGGCTGAGCGTGGCGAGCGGAGCGATGCGCCGCGCGCTTCGAGCGGCGCGCGCGAAGCCGGCGTTCGCTTGCTCGAGGTCCAGACGGTACACGCTGCCGAGGTCGCCGGCGTATGCCTTCCTGACCCTGTGCTCCGCTAGGAGCGCGTCGAGCTCCGCGGGCGTCTCGCAGTCGGTCTCGAAGAACGGCCAGCGGCCGCAGAAGCAGAAGTGGTCGGTGCGGAGGTCAGGGAGCAGCCTCGGGCGCCGGGGCGGCGGGATGGGTAAGGCTGGACCGGGGGCAACGGCGGGGCCGAAGATGGCCCGCGCGTTCCCGGAGAAGATCTGCTCCTTCGCACGCTGCGGGATGTCCTCGAAGAGCACCTTCGCGACCTGCGATGCCTGGCTCCGACCCAGGATGTCGCTACCGAATAGGACCCTGCTCACACCGAGGTCCTTCACCAGCGCCTTGACCATCCCCTTCTGAGGGAAGGAGCCTGAGACGTCAACACACGCATTGGGCGCCCGGCCGCGGAGGGTGCCGAGGCTGTGGCGCCAGTGGCCGCCTGCGTGGGCCGCGATCAGCCTGGCCTCCGGGCACCCCTCGGCCAGAGTGGCGAACTCCTCGAGCGTGATCTCGCCCGGCATGTTCACGGCCTTCTGAAACGTGTGGATGAGGACCGGCAGCCGCCGCTCCGCCGCGTGGCGGACCACCTTGAGCGCGTTGCCTAGGCCGCCGTTGGGGTCCTTCAGCGCGACCCATATCTTCACCCCCACGGGTCCGCCGGCGCGCGCGCGCTTGAGCTCCTGGCGCCAGTTGCGGTTCTGCGGATTGATGTAGGCGAGCCAACACGCGAGGCCCTCCGAGCGTTCCGCAAGTGCGCGCGCCTCCTCGTTCGCTGCCCGCACCTCGTCTGGCGGCGGGTACTGGCTCCAACGAGGGCCGATGGAGGAGATCAGGACCCGCCCCACCCCGTTCTTCCGGCATTCGTCCCGAATGGCGGCCAGGGAGTCCGGCCGCTTGGGGTTCGGGTGGACGTGAATGTCAATCATCATAGCTCTCGGATGCTCCTCTCAGACCTGCACGCGCGACGTGCCCTTCGGCAGGTCGAAGCAGACGACAACGCCTTCCTTGTCGCGGGTCCAGGTTCCCGGCTTGAGGTCCAGGCGTCGTTGCACCTCTTTGAGCGGTTCGGGCTTCTCGCCGAGCGTGAGCTTCGGCGCTGCGTCGCCCTTGGGGGCGAGCTGCACGGTGAACCGCGGCGTGGCGAAGGGCGCCTTGAAAGTGGCCGCCCCGCCGCCGCTCTCGATCTGGGTCAATTCCTTGGCCGCCCAGTAGCGGGCGATCTCGCTCAGCTTCATCCAGATGAGGCGGTCGTACCTGGCGTGCAACCGGCGAACCACCTCCTGAAACGTCTTGAAGCCCTCCTCTTCGCCGTTGAAGTAGATGCCCGTCCAGTGCGAGACGAGGATGGCCGGCTCGCCGCGCTCGATCACCTCGACCAAGCGGCCCTTCGAGAGGTCTGCGGTGATGTACTTCTCCGGCTCGCCGCGGCGCGAGGCATCCCAGCCGCCAGTCCAGTCCCCCGTGCCGCCGATAATCGAAACCACACACTTCGGGTCGGCCCCGTCCAAGTCCGACGCGTATTCCACTCGCGGCGCCACGCTGCGGTCGCCGCTGCCGTAGCTGTGCCGGAAGTAGTGCGGTATCTCCGCCTTGAAGACGTCCCGGCAGGACTGGAGCGTCGCCTGCGCCAGCTCTGGCAACACGCGGGTGCCGAAGCCGCCGGGAGTGGTGATCCCTTCGCACGGAAGGCCGATGTTCTTGAGGATCGTGAGGCCGTAGGCCATGTAGTCGGTCAGCTCAGCGACCGATTTGCCCTCGCTCCATCCCCAGTTCTCTTGGAATCGGGCCGTGTGCCCCGTGAAGGGGTGGCCGCTCTTGGTATCAATCGCCCAAGTGTGGGTGACTATTTCGGGATGGATATCCCAGTTCGGCAGCATGAGGGAGCGGACCAGGGCGATGCTGGCCTCAAGCTCCTTGCTGGTCCAGCCGGGCAGCAGCCGGTCGAGGCGGCCCACGCACGCGGGGAAGGGCACGACGCTGTATTTTCCCTTGACGCCTCGCTCGCCGCACCACTCGCCGAACTTTCGCACGAAGGCGTCGGGAATCTCGGGCGGCATCTTCCGCCAGTCGTGGTGGTACTGCTTGTAGCCCCAGGCCTCTGCGAACTGCGGGATGGCGAAGCGGTTCAGATTCACAAGGCAGGTCGAGTCGTCAATAATGAACGACACAGGCACCCGCGTCAGAGGGTTGAGGACCTTGACGCCTTGGTCCTGCCGCGGGCGCTGGCCGGGCGTCTGCGCGTCCGCCTCCCTAGCCGCCCCGCCGGCCCCCGCGCAGAGGACGCCCGCCGCGGCCGCCCTCAGAAACTCCTGTCGTGTCGCATTCCACATGGCTTCGCCCTTTCGTCCTCGCTGCCCCTTGCCGCGGACCGCACGGCTCGTAGCATACCACCGTCCCGGCAAGCCGTCAAGCTCGCCAGGCTCCCCCTCGAGGCGGGCTCAGCGCTGACGTGACCCCAGTTTCGTCGCTTGGCGGTTCTCAGCCCTGGAAGGGCGTCATATAGTAGCCCAGGGCGGAGCGAAGCGGAGCCCTGGGTATGGAGGCGTAAGGGTTGCAGCCCTGTAAGGGCGGCATAGGCCGTCGCATGGTGGGCTATCTCGCCCTTTCAGGGCTGCGCACGGGTGGACGACCATTCCCAGGGCTCCGCGTCGCTCCGCCCTGGGCTTTCCCATCTCGCCCCGTTGGGGCTCAGAACGACCCGAAGACCCAAACTGGGGTCGCGTCAGGGTTCAGTGGTCTTGACTTGGCGGGCGAGTTCGGTACACTGCCTTGAGCTGTGAGCAGGATGGGGCCAGGGGCGCCAGCGGAGCGTAGAAGGAGCAAGCCGTTGAGGATTTTCATGCTCTGGGACATGGAGGGGGTGAGCGGCATCTTCACGCGGGAGCAGGTCTGGTTCTGGGAGCCGGGCACCCGCGCGGAGGTGGCCGAGGAGGGGCGACGGCTCCTCGTGGCAGACATCAATTCGGCGGTGACGGCCGCACTCGACGCGGGCGTGGATGAGCTGATCGTGTGCGACACGCACCACGGCGGCGGCAACATCCGGCTCGAGGAGATGATCTCCGACCCCCGCGTGACCTATCTCTTGAAGAGCCGCGGCATGGAGGACGGGAAGCTCCGCTGGCTGCCCGGCCTCGATGAGAGGGTTGACGGCTTCATGGTGCCGGGGCATCACGCGAAGGCGGGCACCATCGGCGCCTTCCTGCCTCACACGTGGATGCTGGACTGGGCGGACTTCAGGCTCAACGGCCAGAGCGTGGGCGAGATGGGGATCGAGGCCTGCTTCGCCGGGCACTGGGGCGTCCCAATGGCCTTCGCGCAAGGCGATGAGACCGCGTGCCGCGAGGCCGAGGGGATGTTCCCGGGCATCGTCACCGCCCGCGTGAAGCGCGCCACGGGCCACGACACGTGCGAAGGCCCCGACGCGGCGACCGCCCGCCGCCTCACCGCCGGGAAGGTCGCGGAGGCCGTGGCCAGGCTTCGCGCCGGCGAGTGCCGGCCATTCCGTCCCGAGCTGCCCATGACAGTAGCCATTCGGATGGCCACCGTCCAGAAGGCGGAGGCCGCGGCCCAAAGGCCCGGCGTGAGGCGGCTCGACGGTCACGCCGTCGAGGCCACCGTCGCCCGCCACTGCGACGTGGTGAAGTGGATCGTGAACACGGGGCTGGACTGAATGGGTTTTGGGGATTCGGAGCATTTCGGTTGGCAACCTCTGTCAGGGAACCGGTTTGGAGTGCGGGCTTCAGCCCGTAGCGTGGCTCCCACGGCCTGAAGGCCGCACTCCAAGCAGAACCCGTTGCTCCGAATCGCTGAAAGCCACTTAGCACTACAACGCTAGAAAACATTGAAGCACTTCCTGAGTTGGGACAGTTTGATGCCTCGTAGTCTGAGTTCACGACGCCGCCGCTTGCAGTGGCCACGATCGGCCCGCTGGTTAGACTCCTGCCAGTA
>VGYW01000156.1 GCA_016872875.1 Planctomycetota bacterium
CCCAGGACCGCGAGATAGCCGTCCGCCTGCGCCAGTGGCGCAAGCCCGTCCTCCTCGCCGTGAACAAGGTGGAGACCCCCGCCGACGAGGCGGGCGTGGGCGAGTTCTCCGCCCTGAGCCTCGGCCTGCCCATCCCGGTCTCCGCCGCCCACTCGCGCGGCATGGTGGGGCTCCTCGACGCGCTCGTGGGCGCGCTGCCGCCGGGCCTGGCGGGCGCCGAGCCAGACGTCGTCATGCGCCTCGCCATCGTCGGGCGCCGGAACGTCGGAAAGTCCACCCTCGTCAACGCCATCGCGGGGGAGGAGCGCATGATCGTCAGCGAAAGCCCGGGCACCACCCGCGACGCCGTGGACGTCCGCTTCACGAAGGACGGCAAGACCTTCGTCGTCATTGACACCGCCGGCGTCCACAAGGAGAAGCACCTCAAGTCCTCCATAGATTTCTACAGCCTCGTCCGCGCCCGCCAATCCATCGCACGGGCCGACATGGTGCTCCTCCTCCTCGACGCCCAGGCGGACATCGTGGACGTGGACAAGCGTCTCGCCGCCGAGATCGCCGCCCACCTCAAGCCCTGCGTCATCGTCGTCAACAAGTGGGACATTGCGAAGGGTAAGATCACCACGGGCCAGTACGCCGAGTACCTCGAAAAGGTGTTCCCAGTCCTCAGCTATGCGCCGATCACGTTCACCACCGCGCGGACCGGTCGGCGTGTGTGGCCGACGATAGAGCTTGCCCAGCAGCTCTTCAAGCAGGCCCGGCATCGCGCCCCCACCGCGGCGGTCACGCGCGCCCTCCAGGCGGTCGCGCGAGCACGCAGCCCCGAGCCGAGGCGCGGCCGCCGCGCCAAGTTCTTCTACGCCACGCAGGTGGACGTTGCCCCCCCGACCATCGTGGCGTTCGCCAACGACCCCAGCCTCGTCAGCCAGCCCTACCGCCGCTACCTGGCCAACGCCCTTCGCCAGCGCCTGCCCTTTTCCGAGGTGCCCATCCGCCTCGAGCTCCGCGCCCGCAAGCGAGGCGCGGCCGACTGACGCATGCCCACTTGACTTTGCGCCCCGCCTGCGTATCATGCAGCTTCTTGTTTTGGTGAGTGGACGCTTTGGACTCCACACCAGCCCCCGGAAGGACAGCATGAGCACGGAAGGCTCGGGTGCGAAGGCGGCGGACCAGGGCGGAGGCGTGTCGGCACAGATCGGCCTCTGGGACGGCGTGAGCATCATCGTGGGCATCGTGGTGGGCACGTCGATCTTCAAGATGCCGCCCTCGATCTTCTCAAATGTCTCCGGTCCTTGGGTGGGCCTGGGGGCGTGGCTGCTGGGCGGCGCGCTGTGCGTCGTGGGGGCGCTGTGCTACGCGGAGCTGGCGACGACGTATCCGCACGCTGGCGGGGACTATGCGTGGCTGAAGCGGGCCTACGGCTCGTCGTCCGCGTTCCTCTTCGCCTGGGCTCAGCTCGTCGCCGTGCTCACCGGCAGCATTGGGGTGATGGCCTATGCGTTCGCCGACTACGCGACGAAGCTGACCGGCGGCTCCCCCTCCCAGGCCGTGGGGTTCGCCATTGCTGCCGTCGTCAGCCTTTCCGTCGTCAATCTCCTGGGGGTGGTCATCGGCAAGGGGGCGCAGAATGTCCTCACGCTGGCCAAGGTGCTGGGGCTGCTCGGCATCGTGGTGGCCGGCTTCTTCTGGGGGCAGGGTGGGGCGTTCACGGTCGAGAAGCCGATGGGCGGCCCGGGCTTCGGCCTGGCGATGATCTTCATCCTGTACGCCTATGGGGGCTGGAACGACGCGGCGTTCGTGGCCGCCGAGGTGCGCGACCACCATCGCAACATCCCGCGCGTGCTGCTCCTGGGCACGGCGGGGGTGATGGGCATCTACCTGCTGGTGAACCTGGCGTACCTGGTGGGCCTGGGATTCGAGGGGTTGCGCAAAGCCGGACAGGCGCCGGCGGCCGACGTGTTGGCGCGAATGCTGGGCAAGGGCGGGGCCAACGCGATGTGCATCCTCGTCATGCTCTCGGCCCTGGGCGCAGTCAACGGCCTCATCCTCACCGGCTCGCGGGTGTTCGCGGCCCTGGGGGCGGACCACCGGGTCTTCGCCATGCTCGGCCGCTGGCACCCAACGCGCGGCACCCCCGTCTGGTCCCTCGTCCTCCAGGGCCTCGTGGCCATCGTCATGATTCTTGCCGTAGGCACCGTGGCCGGACGCACCGCGTTCGACTCCGCCCTGTCGAGCATGGGGCTGGGTGTGGTGCCGTGGGAGGATTACTATGGCGGCTTCGAAACCCTCGTGGCCGGCACGGCGCCTGTCTTCTGGCTCTTCTTCCTGGCGGTCGGGCTCGCGCTCTTCGCCTTGCGGGAGAAGGACCACGGGATCGGGCGGCCCTTCACGGTGCCCTGCTACCCGCTCTTCCCGTTCGTGTTCTGCCTGACGTGCGTCTACATGCTGCACTCGAGCCTGACGTATGCGGGCTGGCTGTCGCTCTTCGGCCTGGTGCCGCTCGCGCTCGGTGTGCCCCTGTACTTTGCCAGCCGCCGGCTGTGGCCGGGGCAGGCCGCCTCGGGCGAAGCCGCTCCTCGGCAGTAGCCGAACGGGCCGCTGCCCGGGGCTGGCACCATGGTGAGACGAAAGGAGTTGAGAGCATGAGACGATGGCGTTGGTTTGGCGTCGCGATGGCGCTGGCCATTGCGGCTGCGCTCTGCCCCACGGGCTGGGCCGGCGAGGACGAGGAGAAGAAGCCCGAGCGGAGGCCCGACGTCCACTTCGTCCCCACCCCGCACGAGGTCGTGGAGGTCATGCTGCGGCTGGCCGAAGTGAAGAAGGACGACATCACGTACGACCTGGGCTGCGGCGACGGCCGCATCGTCATCGCCGCCGCAAAGAAGGCCGGCTGCAAGGCCACGGGCTACGACATTGACCCCGCCCGCGTCAAGGAATCGCTCGAAAACGTCAAGAAGGAGAAGGTCGAAGACCTCGTCACCATCGAGGAGAAGGACATCTTCACCCTCGACCTCACCAAGGCGAGCGTCATCACCCTCTACCTGCTGCCGAGCCTCAACGTGAAGCTCATCCCGCAGCTCGAGAAGATGAAGCCCGGCTGCCGCATCGTCTCCCACGCCTTCGACATGCGCGGCTGCAAGCCCGACGTCGTGGCCACCGTGGCCTGCAAGGACGGCAACGAGCGCAAGGTCTACCTCTGGACCACCCCGCTGAATAAGGAAAAGGAGGATTAGCGTCTTCGATCGCGACACATGCGCGCTTCGCGCGCATGTGTGGGGGATGAATGGATGAATGGATGGATGGATGGGTGGATGGATGAGGAAGAGCTGGATGAATGGATGATTGGATGGGTGGATGGATGTCAGAACGACCGACTCTTGCATTCATCCACTCATCCATACATCCATTCATCCCGTCTGCGAATCGTCCATCCCTCCACCCATCCAACCATCCTCTTTGGTTGTGGCCACTGGCCGCCTTGGGATTTGTAATCTGGGATTTCCCAAACCCCGCGCCACGTGCAGAGCGCGGGCCAGGCAATGGCCCTGCCGGGCCAGGAAAGGAGTTGACAGCGTGGTAAAGCGGCGTCTGAGTTGGATCTGGGTCGCGGCGGTGGCCGCCGCCCTGCTCGTCACCGCCGGCTGGGCCGGCGAGGAGGCCAAGGAGGAGCGCAAGCCCGACGTCATCTACGTCCCCACCCCCCACGAGGTGGTGGAGGTCATGCTGCGGCTGGCCGACGTGAAGAAGGACGACATCACGTATGACCTGGGCTGCGGCGACGGCCGCATCGTCATCGCCGCCGCAAAAAAGGCCGGCTGCAAAGCCTGGGGCTACGACATTGACCCCGCCCGCGTCAAGGAGTCCCTCGAAAACGTCAAGAAGGAAAAGGTCGAGGGCCTCGTGGCCATCGAGCAGAAGGACATCTTCACCCTCGACCTCGCCAAGGCCAGCGTCATCACCCTCTACCTTCTGCCCAGCCTCAACGTCAAGCTCATCCCCCAGCTCGACAAGATGAAGCCCGGCTGCCGAATCGTCTCCCACGACTTCGACATGAAGGGCGTCAAGCCCGACGTCCTCGCCACCGTCAACAGCAAGGACGGCACCGAGCACAAGGTCTACCTCTGGACCACCCCCCTCAGGAAGGAAAAGACCGAGGAGTAGCCGCCGCGCGGCTGACCCCTTGTGTTCCCCCCGGAGCGGGCTTGCCGGCACTCGGCGGCCCGCTCCGCTTGTTTTGGCTTCCCTGCGCTTGACTCCGCCGCCGACGCGGGCTATCATTCAGGGGGTGGGGCGGGGCGCCTCGGAGGACCACGCATGGCTGCTCCCAAGACACTGTCCCGCGACCCAAAGGCCGTGGCCCGGCGACAAATGAGGAAACTGGACCTGGAGCTAAGGGCCTTCGAGCGGCTGAGGCCGGAGCTGCTCAAGACCCACCCTGGCCTGTTCGTGGCGATCCACCACGGCGCCGTGCTCGCCGCCGACGCGGACGACTTCCGCCTCGCCGCTCAGGTGGAGGACCTGGCACGCCGTGAAGGACCTATCGCCATCTGTAGAGTATGCGAACACGAGAGAGTTGAGGAGGGGGACGAGCCCTTCGTCCACTTCGACTCTGTCTACCCGGAGGAGGTGGCTGAGTGAGGTTCGCCTGCCAGCGTACATTATTGACCAGCTTTCCCGATTTCCCTTACTTTGACTTCATGCCCATGCTCGGCGAAGTGCGGCTCCTGACAGTGAGCGGCCGCTTCGCCCGAACAGCCGGGCGGGAAAGACTCTGGCGCGCCCTGTGGGACACAGGCGGGGCCATAAGCGTGGTCCCACACGCCTTTATCGAGGAGGTCGGCTGCCAACCAAGTGGCAAGACCAGAACTCTTCGCGCCTTCGACCGTAACTCCGGGCACTTCCCTTGGTACCACGTTCTCATCGGCATACCGGGCCTAGCCCTGTTCAGAGCCCGTGTCATCGCGCCTGAAGACGAAGACCCGCGTAGGCCGCGCCGACATATCACGCTCGGGCGCGACATCATCTCGCGCCTCACACTTCGCTGCGACTCGACGCTGCCGTGGGACATCGAGGCGGTCCCCGACGCGGATTCCAATTGGACCTGGGAGTACGAAAGGAGGCCAGCATGACGTTGGCAAAGGGAGCAAGGCTCGAAGGCTCTTCTCGGCGGCACTTCCTGAGGACTTCGGCAGTGGCGGCCTCGGGCGCGGCGCTGGCTAACTTCGGCGCACCCACCGGCGCCTACGCCCGGGGCGACGACACGATCAAGATCGGCATGATCGGCGCGGGGGGGCGCTGCACCGGGGCCGCGATGGACGCCATGACCGTGGACCCAGGCGTCAAACTCGTCGCCGTCTGCGACATGTTCATGGACCGCGCCCGCAACGCGCGCAACCACCTCAAGAAGCAGAAGCCAGAGCAGGTGGACGCCCCCGACGAGCGCGTCTTCGACGGCTTCGACGGCTACAAGGAGGTCATCAAGCACGTTGACGCCGTCTGCATCGCCAACGCCGCCAAGTTCCATCCCCTCCACACGAAGGCGGCCATCGAGGCGGGCAAACACGTCTTCGTCGAAAAGCCCCACGGCATTGACCCCTACGGCATCAAGATGCTCGAGGACGCCCTCAAGCTCGCCGCAACCAAGAAGCTCTGCGTCGTCTCCGGCCTCCAAAGCCGCTTCGACCTCGGCTTCCAGGAGACCATGAAGCGCATCCACGACGGCGCCATCGGCGACATCGTGGCCATCGAGGAGAACTTCCTCCGCGCACCCTACGGCGTCTACCGCCGCCAGAAGGGCCACACCGAGCTCCAGTACCAGGTGAGCAACCAGTACCACTTCACCTGGCTCAGCGGCGACGACGTGCCGCAGAGCCTCGTCCACAACATTGACCGCTCCCTCTGGGCAATGAAGGAGGAGCCGCCCGCCACCTGTCACGGCCTCGGCGGGCGCTCTTCAATGACCCACGAGGACTACGGCAACGTCTTCGACCACCACAGCGTCGTTTACGTCTATCCTAACGGCGTCCGCATCTACGCCTTCTGCCGCACCACCACAGGCTGCTACGACGAGACCTCCAGCTACATCTTCGGCACCAAGGGCCGCTGCAACCTCTTCCAGTGCGCCATCGAGGGCGAGAACAAGTGGCGCTACTCCGGCCCCCGCCCCCCTGCCACCCACGAGGAGCACCGCGCCCTCTTCGCCGCCATACGCAAGGGCGAGCCAATCTCCAGCGGCTACCACATGGCCCGAAGCACCCTCGTCACCATCATGGGCCAAATGAGCTGCTACACAGGCAAAGCCGTCACCTGGGACGAAGTGACCAAGAGCGACTTCGCCTACCCCCCCAAGCCCGAGGACTGCAAGAACGACATGGAGCCCCCCACCAAGCCCGGCCCCACCGGCTCCTACCCCGTTTACATCCCGGGACAGACCAAGCTGTTGTGAGGAGCGGAGAGAAGCGTCTCACGCAGAGGCGCGGAGGGGACAGGGGCCGCAGTGAAGGACCAGCCATGGAAGGGCTGGGAGCGTGAGGCGGGAGTTTCGTTATCGAGGGAGTGTTCCTGTGTCAGAGCTTTGGCGGAAGAGCCTTGAACTGCTCCAGAGGCAGTTCGAGGGTAACAGCCTCAGATACCCAGGGTTGTACTGCATGCTGGTCGAGACATCGGAGAGGAGCCGCGATAGGCTGGAAGGACCACCGCCCGCTCTCTGGCGAGGCGATAGCCCTGAGATCGCCTTTAGCACCATGGGGATCACAGGCCCTGACGTACGGCCATTGACGCCAGAAGAGGTGGAGCAGGCCAACAGGGGCCAGCCCGGGGAAGACTTCCTCTATGCGGCATCTGACGGAAAGGAACGGGAACTGTTGGGCGTGCGTGTGCCGGCCGTGATCCGGACGTCACACTTCTGGGGGGATTCGGAGGCTCGTCGGCACTTCAAGTCGCTAAGCGCTGGCGCCTGGCAGACTATGCTCGCGGCGCCACCACATGTGCGAGCACTGCTTCCGGGCGAGTTGATCGAGCCAGAGCTATTCAGGTGGAGGCGAACTCCATCTGGTGGACTATTTGGCATTCCTTCGCCGGGGCCTCCGCCACCTCCCGATTGCTGGCTCAGGGCTGTGTACCACCTAGCTTGGCAGGAGCCAGCGGGGGTGCCTTTGCGAGCTCCTCGCTGCATATGGCAAGGCAATGGTTCCCTACCATTTGATCCAGTGCAACTGAAGGCGATCCACGAGAGCATGGGGATCGAGGTCCCCGTGGCCCCCGATTACTTCTACAGCATTCTCGGCGAGAACGACAATCCGCAGGACATATCCCTATCGTCGGCCTTCGCGCTCATGCTTCTGTTGGACGCGGAACGAGCTGGTTCACGCGGTGCCCCACGTGAGTTTGACGTCTTCATCGCCTACAATAGCGAGGACAAGCAACAAGTCATGGAGGTGGTCAGCCAACTGAAACGCCGGAAGGTCAGACCCTGGATTGACGAGGAGCAGGTGCCCCCCGGCACGGCTTTCCAAGATTCGATCCAACAGGCTATCACAAAGGTCAGGTCAGCCGCGGTGTTCCTGGGGCCTAAGGGGCCAGGCAAGTGGCAGACGGCCGAAGTGCGAACTCTCATGACCCAGTGCACTCAACGTGGAATGAGCCTGATCCCGGTGCTACTGCCAGGCGCGAGCAGCCCCCCGGAACAATGGCTATTCCTGAAGGAGTTGAACTGGGTCCGGTTCATGAAATCGCTCGATGAGACGAGCGCGCTGGATAGGTTGGAGTGGGGCATCACGGGCGAGAAGCGCTACGTGGAAGGGGATTGAAAGCCCGGGGCGTCATGCCTTCGGCAGTCCATAGTCCCTCGCCCCTCCCACCCGCCATGCACGTTGCCAAGACCGATTGCCTAACCTCGTGCTCGCCTTCGATGAGGGCGTCAATCTTGTCGAGGGTGCGGGCGTGGACGTAGCGCTCGCTGCACTGCGGGCAGCGGAGGCCTAGGTCGCCACCGGCAGTTTCCTGGCGCGGCGGCGACGCACCCGCTGATGCGGCGGCTCCTGCTTGCGGGGAGTCGGCAGTCCTTCCTGATGCTCGGCTTCGCTCTTTCGCAGGAGATCCATGATCCGGGCGGTATCGTAGCCGCATTTCCGTGCGATGCGCCTTCGGACGGCGTGGATTTCTTCGACGATCGGATCCTTCGACATCTGTTGGGCCATCAAGCCATCCCGCCATCATGCTGTGAGGATGCGTTCGCGGACCTCTTCCCACGGCGCGCCGGCGGCGCGGTCGCGGTGGTAGGCGTCCAGGCGGCGGTCGAGTTGCTCGCGCTGCTCGTCGGTAAGCGCTACGGCCTCGGGCGCGGCCGCAATGCTGTCCCAGATGTCCTCAACCAGTTGGATGCGCTCGGCCACGCTCAGGCTAAGCACGTCGGCGAGGGAAACGGGTGCTGCCATGTTCTTACTGGCCTCCTCTCTGCGCGTGATGATACACCAGAGCGCCCAGGAATGCAAGACTCTTGAACCCGCGCGCGGGGTGGGGTAGAGTGGATAAGCGGCGGCAAGGGAACCAGGCGCGGAGGGGAAAGGAGGACGGGAATGCGCTTCAACGGCATCAACCACCTGGCAATGGCGACGGGGGACATGGATGCGACAATCCGCTTCTGGCGCGACCTGCTGGGGATGCGCCTGGTGGCGGGACTCGGCGAGCCAGGCTACCGCCACTACTTCTTCGAGATCAGCCTACGATGGCGCCGGAACCGAGCTTTTCCACGGTAAGAAAGCGTAGGCCGGGGCGGTTGATCGCGCGCGCGAGCGGCGATATACTGGCGCGAGGGGATGGTGCGTTGGGAGGCGTTCTCGGAGGCCATCACTTGAGAGCACGCTTGCGAGTCCCTGCGGCGGCGGTTCTGGCTCTGGCGGCGTGGGCGGCGATGGCGGCCGAGCCCGCGCCACCGGCCGCGACGACCGACCTCGATCTGCTGGCGAAGGCACTGGAGAAGGCCGTTGCGGTCGTGCAGGGCAAGGTGCCCACTTACACGGCCAAACTGACGGGCCGCTACACGGATGGCAAGCTGGAACAGGCGGGCGAGGCGACTATCGCCCGCCTCGACGCCGACCAGTTCCGCCTGGACCTGAAGACCGAGCTGTTCACCTTCACGCTCCAGCGGACGAAGGAGGAGACGGCGCTGGCCGTGCCGTCGTTCAAGGTGGCCATCGTGGGGAGGGGGCCGCTGCCGGCGAACTCGGAGCTTCAGCCCGGCAGGCTCTTCGCGCGCGTGGCGGGAGCCTGGCCGGCCTCGCTCACCGTGCTCGGAGCGGTGCAGGTCGCAGAGCCGGGGGCCGTGGCCCTCATCGTGCAGACGCTGCTCGGGCTGGAGCGCGTGCCAGACAAGGCCACCGCTCTGTTCCGCGCGAAGCGCGACCTCGGCGGTGGCACGCTCTCGATCGAGCTGGCGGACGACGGCAAGGCGATCCGCCAGATGGTCTGGCGCGGGAAAGAGGGCGGCGAGGTGGCGGTCGGGGTCGCCATCTCGGACGAGGCGGCGGTGCGGCCGGCGGAGCCAGCGCCGGACTTGGTGGTGGTGAATGTCGCGCGCGAGGAGCTCGAGCGCTCGCTCGGGCGCGGGCTGGCCCGCGCCGCGGAAATCCTCGCCGGCGACCAGGCGGCGGGACGGCTGAAGGACGAGGTGCGGGTGGCCGACCGGGGGCGGCTCATCGTCCAGAAGGGGAGCCGTGTGGCGCTCCTCCAGGGCTCGCCCCTCGAGGTCGGCTTCCAGCACGGCAAGCTCCTCGCGGCCGAGGCGCGGCGCGTCGCCGACTCCGTGCTCTACGTCGCTGGCATCTACTACACGGTGACGAAGCGGGAGTGGTTCCTCGACGTGCTCCGCGGGGCCTACAAGCGCCTCGAGCCGCACGTGCCGCAGGAGTACCTCGACGAGATGCAGGGCCTTGCGAACGGCTCGGAGCTCTCGCCCGAGGAGGTGCGGCTGGCGAGCATGTTCCCCGAGCTGTTCCATTGCTCGGGCTTCGCCCTCTTCGGCAAGGCCACCGCGGGCGGCAAGCTCCTCCACGGCCGCGTGCTCGACTATATGACCGAGCTCGGCTTCCAGCGCGAGGCCGTGGTCTTCGTGGTGAAGAAGAAGGACGCCATCCCCTTCGCCAACGTGGGCTACGCGGGCTTCATCGGCAGCGTGTCGGGCATGAACGCCGAAGGGGTCGCCTTCGGCGAGATGGGCGGAAGGGGCGAGGGCCAGTGGGACGGCACGCCGATGGCCATCCTGATGCGCATGGGCCTCGAGCGGGCGAAGACGCTCGACGACGCGGTCCGCATCTTCCGCGAGGCCAAGCGCACCTGCGAATACTACTACGTCATCTCCGACGGCAAGGGGCCGTCAGCCGTCGGCGTCGGCGCCACGCCCGAGAAGATCGAGTTCGTCAAGCCCGGCGAGGCCCATCCCCTCCTCCCCACGCCGCTTGAGGACGCCGTGCTCCTCTCAGCCGGCGACAGGTATCAGCGCCTCGTCGAGAGCGTCAAGGCGCGCTACGGCAAGATAGACGAGCAGGCCGCGATGGAGCTCATGAAGCGGCCCGTGGCCATGCGCTCGAACCTGCACAACGTCCTCTTCGTCCCCCAGGACCTCGTGTTCCACGTCGCGAACGCGCGGGGCCGCTCGCCCGCCTGCGACCAGCCCTACGTGCGCCACAGCCTGCGCGAGCTGCTCGACGAGTTCTCCAAGCCCCTCCCCCAGCCCGGCAGGCGCGAGCGAAAGCGCGACGGGCTGTTCTGAGGTGCTGCGCATAGGCATTGACGACGGGTGCGCGACACGTTATACTGCCAGTGAGGTCAGGTGTGCCGGGAACATCGGCGGGTCGCCATCGTGAAGCGCGCGTATCCAACGGTTGACGGGGCGCTGGAGTGCGTTGTTCGGGAGGTCGAGTGCGCCTCCGGCCCGCCGGTGCGCTACGAGGTCTACCTTGACGACGCGCTGCGATGGCTCGACCGCGCGGAACCAGACTCTATCCACGCGGTTGTCACCGATCCGCCCTACGGGGTGCTGGAGTACACGCCCAAAGAGCTGGAGAAGATGAGGAATGGGCGCGGCGGCGTGTGGCGAATTCCACCGGCGTACGATGGTTGTCAACGCCGCCCCCTTCCGCGGTTCACGGTTCTCCAGGATGAGGACAAGCAGAAGATCCGCGCGCTCTTCCACGGGCTTGCTGAGCGGCTGATGCGAGTGCTCGTTCCCGGCGCGCACATCTTCGTCGCCAC
Source organism: Planctomycetota bacterium (assembly GCA_016872875.1). Next base: position 11,248 of record VGYW01000156.1, read on the forward strand.
CAATCCGCTCCTGTCCTACCTTGTGTACGAGCCGCTTGTGGCCGCAGGATTTGAGAAGCGTGGCGAGGTCATCCGGGAAGTGATGACTTTGCGCGGAGGGGACCGCCCCAAGAATGCCCACAGGGAGTTCCCTGAGGTCACGGTGATGCCGAGGTCCTGCTGGGAGCCCTGGGGTCTTTTCCGCAAGCCTTGCGAGGGGCGGGTGCAGGATAACCTGCGGAAGTGGAAGACCGGCGGGCTGCGGCGCGTGTCCCCTGCCGAGCCCTTCAAGGACCTGATTCGCTCGTCGCCTGCGAGGGGACTAGAGCGCGAGGTCGCCCCTCACCCTTCGCTCAAGCCCCAACATTTCCTGCGGCACATCGTCAGGGCCGCGCTGCCCCTGGGCGAAGGGGTGATCCTGGACCCCTTCATGGGCTCGGGCTCGACCATCGCCGCCGCGATCGCCTGCGGATACAGGAGCATTGGCATCGAACTGAACCCGGAGTACTTCGTGATGGCCTTGGAGTGCATCCCCAAGCTGGCGGCGCTTCAGCCCTCGGAGCCGAACGGCAATGGCGCGAAAAGATGACTTCAACCGCACGGTGCCCCTGCCTCCGGGTCTCACCGTGACCGCCATCGAGAAGGCCATTGACTACGTGGAAAGGGAGCTTGCGGAGTCCGTTGAGATCTACCTCGAGCAGGCGAACGTCTTCAGCGCTCTGGTGGGCATCTTCGCCACGCGGGCGCTCGATGCCAACAGCGTGTATGAGAAGCACCGGCACACGGACCTCGCCCAGACGCGGTTCCCCGACCTGAAGCGGCGCGGGAGCGGGAGCAGCCCTCCGCCGGAGCACTGCCTCGAGTGCAAGGCGAGCAAGAGGCCCTGGGCCGTCCAGTCCCACTACGACCACCCCGGCTGGTACATCATCTGGCGCTACCTGGTTGACCCGACGTGCTCCCTCGAGCCCGGCCGCCCCGTGGTCATCTGGCGGGTGGAGGTGGCCTTCTTCGAGAAGTCCGACTGGAAGTATGAGGGGAGCCGGGCGGGGACGACCGGCGGCGGCCGCACCCACACCCACACGTTCGGCATCAGGAATCCTGCCTCGAAGCTGAAGGACAAGGCAGTGTACGCCAGGTCTGATGTAGACCTTTCGGGCAGCAAGGCCGTACCTCGGAACGGCGCGTGAGTGTTGCAGCCACTCACGTGGGTCCATCGGGTCATAGTGGTGGGGCTTCGGGCCTGGCGCGGCGCGTGAGGAAGTGGGCCATCACCGCGGCAAAGTCCGGTTGCAAAGCTCAGTGGCGGCCAGTATAATCGTGGCCCGCGTGGGTGCCCGCAGGCCAGAGGCGCGGAACCGGAGGTAGCCCTTGCCCGGATTCACGTTCGTAGGGCGCGAGGCCGAGCTCGCCGCGTTCCGGCAGGCGCTGGACCGGCCAGGGGGGGAGCTGTTCCTCGTGGCCGGCGCCGAGGGCACCGGGAAGTCGCACCTGCTGCGCCAACTTCGCTACGAGGCGGAGCGCGCGGGGCGCCACGTGGTGCAGCACTGCTGCCTGGGCCACCTGCTCGACGCCGACCTGCGCCAGTACGCGGTCATCGGCGCCCTGGCGGCGGCGCACGAGGCCGCGGTGCTCAGGCCCGGCGAGGCGGCCGAGGCCGGCATGTCCGTGCGCCTGGTGCCGAACCCCCGCGAGTTCTTCGGCCACCTGCTGGGCGAGGACCGCCGCCCCGTGGCCGAGAAGCTCCTGGGCCTCCTCGCCGTGGCCTCCGACCACCTGAGCGACGACGCCTGCCTCGTGCTCCTCCTCGACCTCGGGCGCGCCGAGGGGAAGGATGCCTTCCCCGTGGAGTTCCTCGCGCGCCGCCTGCCCGACCGCGTGAAGCTTGCCATCGCCGCGAACGAGCTGCCGGAGGGGGTGGAGGGCCTGGCGGGCGCCACGCTCGTGCGCGAGCTGCCGCCCCTGGGCGAGGGGGAGGCCAAGCGCCTCCTGGAGTTCCACCACCCGCGCGGCGCGCCAGTGGATGCCCTCGTGGCGCCGGCCATTGCGAAGTTCCGCGGGAACCCGCTTCTGACCGATATGGCGGCGAAGCTGGTGGCGGGCTCGCCGAACCCCGTGGGCGCCCTGGCGGACCTGCCTGCGGCCGCCGCCGGCCTCTGCCAGCAGCTCCTGGCCCGCACGAGGGACGAGGCGCGCGCACTGGTCGAGTGCGTCGCGCGCGTGCCCTCGGGCCTCGGCACCGCGGCGCTGCGCGCCTTCCTCAACATGGCCGACACGGATGTCCAGCGCGTGCTGCTGTCGGACGAGGTCCGCAACGTGGTGGTGACTCGGCGCGCGGCGGGCGGCGCCGAGGCCGTGGTCTTCCACGAGACCTTCGCCGACCTGTTCCTGGGCGAACGCGGGCCGGAGGTCGCCGCCTTCCACAAGCGCGCGGCCGCGCACTTCCTGGCCACCGCGCAGAAGAACCCCCGCAACGTCGAGGCCCTCGGCGCACACTCGTACCACATCAGGCTCTCCGGCGACAAGGTGCAGTTCATGCAGGACTTCCCCAGGACCCTGAAGCCGAAGCAGAACCTGGGCCTCCTGCACCTCCTGGCCAGCGAGTACCGGCTCCTGCTCCTCTGGTCGCGCGGCGGCGACGCGCCGGTGAACCGCCCGATGTGCATGGCCCACCTCGCGCGCATCTACCAGCAGCTCGGGGAGTACCAGGAGGCCCTGCGGAACCACCGCGACGCCCTGGAGGTCTACCAGAAGCAGAGCGACAAGAACAGCACGGCGGCCCAGCTCGCCAGCATCGCCGGCGTGCTGTGCGACATGGGGCACCCCGACGAGGCCGTGAAGTCCCTCGAGCAGGCGATGGCCATCAACGAGGCGGCGGGGAACAAGGCGGCCCTCGCCTCCGACCTGGCGAGCCTCGGCGCTCTCCAGGAGCGGGTCGGCCGCCTCCACGACGCCCTCCGCTCCCACCAGCGCGCCCTCGAGCTCTTCCGCGGCCTCCGCAACGAGCTCGACGCCGCCAGCGAGCTCGCACGCATGGCCGGCCTCCACCGCAAGCTCGGCAACCCGCGCGACGCCGTCTCCCGATACCAGGAGGCCTGGCGCCTCAACAGCCGCAGCAACGCCACCCGCGCCGCCGTGGCCGACCTGCGCAACCTCGGCGCAGTCTTCCAGGAGCTCGCCGACATGGAGAAGGCCATCACCTGCCTCGAACAGGCCTTGGAGCTCGACCACAACCTCGGGGACCGCCACGCGGAGGCCGAGGACCTCCGCTCGCTGGGCGCCATGCACATCAAGCTCGGCGAGCCCGACGAGGCCGCCCGTTGCCTCCAGCAAGCGGTCGCACTCGCCCACTCGTTCGGCGACCCCGGCGGCGAGGCGCGCGGCACCATCGCCCTCGCACAGGCCCACGTTGCCGCCGGCCGGCACGCCGACGCGCGCCGGCTCCTCGAGCAGGCCGTGGCCCTCACCGCGCGCCTCCGCGACCCCGAGGCAGAGGCCAGGGCTCGCGCCGCCCTCGAGGGCCTCGGCCAGCCGCCCCCCTCCGCGCCTCTCCCCGAACCCCCCGCACCCCAGGAGGCCACCGTCCTGGAGCAACCGCCCGCCCGCGCGTTCGCCGACCCATCGCAGGCCGCTGCTGCTCAGGACCGCACCCGCCAACAACAGGAGCCCACACCCATGGCGCTGCCCGACGAGATAAATCTGGACGACGACGCCGATGCCCCGGCCCCGCTCGGCCCGGAGCCGTCGGCACTGGAGGCTGCGCTCGTGGCGCCTGCGGAGGCGGCCGCTGCGGCACCCGCCCCGGACGTCGTGGCGGCGCTCCGCGCGGAACTCGCCCAGGCCAAGGCGCGCATCGCCGAGCTCGAGGCCGAGGTCCTGCGCCAGAAACAGGTCGCCGACGCTTTCAAGGAGATCGTCTCCAAGGCGATGCAGGCACGCTGAACGCTGGACCCTGCGTTTGTCACCCTTGCGCGCTTCGCGCGCCTGCAGGGGATGGATGGGTGCTTGGATGGGTGGATGGGTGTCAGACAGTCATCCATTCATCCACCCATCCAATCATCCCCTCTTGCTGCGGCCAACGGCCGCTTTGGAACAGGCTCAGGAGAGTTATCCATGTTCGGCTGGCTATTCGGCGGGAAGAAGAAGAAGAAACCCAGCGGCCCGGAGCCGGAGCGCGCGGCGCACGCGGCGCACGCGGCCAAGCAGGCCCCCGCGCCCGCGGCTCCGGCGGCGCCGGCCGCGCCGGCCCCCAAGCCCATCGCCGCCGCCGAGGCGGCGCGCGGCCGCACAGCCGACGACGTCTTGCGCGAGCTTGAGGGCCAGGTGGCCCCCGAGCCCGCCGAGGAGGCGGCTCCCGAGGCCCCCGTTGACCCCAACCTCGGGCGGCACCTCCTGGCCGAAGGCCCCGTCACCCGCGAGTTCATCCAGCAACAGCTCACCGTGAGCGGCAAGGCCGACTCCTACCTGGGCCACATCCTCGCCCGCGTGCGCGCGCCCGCCGAGGCGAAGCTCTACAGGCTCCTCGCGGGCGGCTACGAGATGCCGCAGGTGGACCTCAAGCAGTGCAAGATACCAATGGCGGTCGCTCGCTCCGTGCCCGCGGACACGCTGCGGAAGTATAAGATGCTGCCCATCGAGCAGATAGGCGACCTGTTGTGCGTGGCCTTCTCGGGCGAGCCGAACCCGAAGGCCGCCGAGGCCATTCGCAAGGCCACGGGCCTCCGCGTCAAGGCCCTTGGCTGCCCGCCGCACCACATCGAAATCCTCCTCCGCCGCCTCCTCCGCGAGGTCGCCGTCGCCCAGGTCGTCGCCGCCGTCCCCATCCCCGAGGCCGACTACGACGAGGCCCTCCGCGGCCCCGAGCCGCGCTGGGAGAGCATCCACGCCTCCCGTGGCCCGTTGCGCGCGGTGCGCCTCGCCTGACAGACCAGCCTGCCGCGGGCCGCCAACCCGCGGGAGGCCAGCAGACGGGAGGCTGGCGGTTCAGCCATGGGCGATGCAACCCCCGACGGCTCGGCCCCCCAGCGCGCCATCATCCTCGCCGTCCCCGAGGACGGCGTCTTCGCGCCCATCATACAGTCGGGCTTCACCGGCGCCGGCTGGGGCGCCGTCCTCGTCCACCGCGCCGAGGCCCTCGCCGAGATCGCACAGGGGCCGGCCGTCGCTCTCGTCGTCCTCGACATGGCCCTCCCCGGCGCACAAGAGGTCCTCCACGCCCTCAAGCTCAATCCCGCCACGAACTGGATTCCCGTCGTAGCCGTCTTCCCCCGCTCCGTCGCACCCCTGCGGCCCACCCGACTGCGCGTGCAGGCGGACCTCGAGCTCGGCGAGCCGCTCGAAATCCACCAGCTCATCGCCGCCGCCGAGAGCAGGGCCGTCCGCTCCAGGGAAGCCCCCTCCACCCGCAAGGTCTGCTGCGTCCTCCCCAGCCGCCGGGCCGACCTCGAGCGCGCCGTCGAGATCGCCGCCGCCTTCCTCCGCCACAGCGGCCTCGACGAAGTCGCCCAGACCCACCTCCTCGCCGCCGTCCGCGAAGCCATCGGCAACGCCATGCAGCACGGCCACAGGAACGACCCCGAAAAACACGTCCACCTCGAACTCCGGCAGAACCCCGCCACCGTCACCGTCTCCATCCGCGACGAGGGGCCGGGCTTCGACGCCGAACACTTCATGCGCCTGGCACTCCTGCGCGACGCCGCCAAGGCCGCACGCGAGCGCCACCGCGCAGGCGGCCAGGGCGGACTCGGCATGCTCATGCTCATCCGATGCACCGACCGCATCCGCTACAGCAAGTCCGGAAACCTCGTCACCCTCACCAAGTTCATCCGCCACCGCCCCGCCTACTGACCCCGTTGCGCCCTCTCCCGCCCCCCATTCCAGCGTGGGAACGAACGAAGTCTCGGGCGCAAGTCCTCCTGCCGAGGCCGCCTGGTTCAGCCATGGTGCTGAACCCGGTCGAATACGGGCATCCTGGCGTTCCGCACGCTTCCGGGGCGGTCCCGCCATACTGTGTCAAGCCCAACCTGGCCCACGATGGGTATTTTGGCGGTCCGGACGCATCCGGGGCCGTTTCTTCCCATAGTGTGTCAACTGCGCCACTGATGTTTGACCCACTATGGGCGGCCTGGCGTGCAATTCCGAACAAACAAGACAAGCCCGCGCGCCCGCCCGCCCGCCAGACCAAGACAGAATGTGGTGGAAGCCAATGTCCAAAGCCCAAAACCCATTGGGAACGTCCCAACTTCTTGAGCCTCCCCGGGCGACGCTCTCCGCGCCGCGGGAACGCAAAGGCAAACTCGCCTCTGGGGGACCAGTCCCCCAGACCCCCTGGGATTTATCGCATTCGGCCACCGGCACGT
>VGYW01000157.1 GCA_016872875.1 Planctomycetota bacterium
GCCCACGAGCCAGCCGTTGTAGAGGATGCTGTAGCCCGTGGCCTGCATGAAGCGCAGGAACTGCCCGCGCGTGACGGGGTGCCTGTCCATCCAGAAGGCGGGCACTTCCAGCTCGCGACGGTTCGAATGGAAGTGCAGCATGTCGGGGTGCACTCCCGCCGCCTGTGCCTGAGCCGCCTTCTCCTCGGGCCTGAGGCCGAAGAGCACCTTGCCGGCGGGGATGGGCGCCATCGCCCGGTCGAGCTCCTTTGGGTCGTAGTTCGCAACTTCGTGGGCCATCAGGTGGCTCCTGAAGCCGGGGTGGGGAGGAAGAGCCGATCGGTCGGATCAGTCGGATCAGTCGGATCAGTCGGATCCGTCCGATCAATCGTGTTGGTTCGCTCGCCGGATTCACCTTCCTCCGAGAAGTTCCTCCACCTCGCGCTCCTCCAGAAAGCGCCAGGTTCCCGACGGCACATCGAGGGCCAGGCGGCCGATGTGCGTGCGCCTCAATTCTACCACTTTCAGCGGCGTGCCGAACTTCGGGTCGCGGAGCGCGCCGAACAGGCGGCGGATGTGGCGGTTCTTCCCCTCGTCCAGCGTCACGCGGAGGCGCGACTTCGGCCCCGCGCCGCCGAGCCTTTCGACGCTCATGGCCCTGAGCGGCCCGACGGGCGACGCGATGCCTCTGCGAATCGCCGCCAGGTGCTCCTCCGTCACCCGCCCGCGCACCCACACTTCATAGGTCTTCGGGCACGCCCCTGGCTGCGTGAGGCGTTCGACCAGTTCGCCCTCCTTCACGAACAGCAGCAGGCCCGTGCTCTCGCGGTCGAGGCGTCCCACCGGCACCCACCCCTCCGCCAGCGCCCAGTCGGGCAGCAGGTCGTAGACCGTCCTCCGCCCGCGCTCGTCGCGCCGCGTGACCACGACGCTTTTCGGCTTATGGAGCATCAGCACCTGTGGCCGGGTCATCTCATTGGTCCAGGGGTGGCGTTACAGCGCACGTCGGACGGCGGTCATGCTACCGTAGGGAGCCAAGGGGGTCAAGGAGGGCTCAGGCTTTCCTGACCCGTTCTTCCATTTGACAACAGCGCGTTGGCTTGGTATTATTATGATGCGGTTGAGAGGGCCGCGTAAGCGCGGTCCGCTGGGGTATCCCCACTCGGCCGCACTTTTCTTTTCAGGCGAGGGCGATCCTTGTACCTCCTCTACCTCGACGACTCCGGATCGGCCGCCAACAAGAACGAGAATTACCTGGTTCTCGGCGGCGTTCTCGTGTTCGAGAGGCAGGTCCACTGGATCTCGCAAGAGTTGGACAAGCTGGCCGCTGCGATCTGGCCTGCCAGCCCCGAGTGTGTCGAATTCCACGCTTCCGACGTCTTCTCCGGAAGACAGCCCCCTTGGAACGGCATACCTGACAAGGCCAAGCGACGTCAGGCCATCCGGGACGTTCTTGCAGTGCTCGCCCGCTCCCACAAGAGCACTTGCGCTTTTGCCTGCGCCGTTCACAAGGCGTCTTTCCCCGACGCCGACCCCATGGAACTCGCCTTCGAGCAACTGTGCAGCAGGTTCGATGTACATCTCAAGCGTCTGTACCACACGGAGGGTGAGCCACACCGTGGCCTGATCATACTTGACGAGAGTTCATACGAAACGAGTCTTCAGAAGCTGGCACGGGACTTCCGTTCTCTGGGCACCCGTTGGGATGTGGTCAGGAACCTGGTCGAGGTGCCGCTCTTCGTAGACTCGCGCGCCTCGCGGCTGCTTCAATTGGCTGATCACGTTGCCTACGCCGTGTTCCGACGCTACGAGGCGGGTGATACTTCCTACCTTGACCCTATACTCTCAAGATTCGTTGCGGAAGAGGGCAAGCTCCACGGTCTCGTGCATCGCCAGACAGTGGACATGACCTGCATGTGCCCCGCTTGTATGGGCCGCAGATAGGGCGGTTTCCTCCCGATTCCTTACTTCGCTGCTTCCAGCAGACCGTCGAGCACTCGCCTCGGCACACTGACCACGGTGCCGTGGCGATGGCCGGGCGGGAAGGTCATCTGCTTCGACACGCCGGTCCAGGCCTTGAGGTCGGGCGACTTGACGGCGCCGTAGTAGTGCGGATTGGCGTAGTGATCGAAGTAGACGAACCACTCACCGACGATCTTGACGGCGGATGGGCCTTCCACCCAGTCGCCAGTGAAGGGCTCGGTCATGCCCGCCCAGGGGCCTTCGGCAGAGTCGCTTGGAGCTTGCGTGGCCGAAGCCGCGCTCCCACCAGCCCGTGGTCCAGACCATGTGGAACGTGCCGTCGGGCGCCTGGCGGAGGCAGGGGTCGCGCATCAGCTTGCCCTGGCCCACCTGCGGCTTGAGGAAGACCCGCTTCAGGTCAGTCCACTTATAGCCGTCGTCGCTCCAAGCGAGGTGAAGCCCATCCTCTCCGTTGCCGCGGAACGAGGTGAAGAGGTAGACCATCTTCTCCGCCGCTGCAAGGGTGCTGGGAGCGCAGAGGCACAGGCTCGCCGCCGCGATGCTCTGTTTTGCCATAGTGTTTCCCTCTCTCTGTACAACACCCCACAGACAGGGGAACAAAACCGCAGTCCCGAAGGGACAGCAGTTGATAGCCGGCGGCTTCAGCCGCCGGATCGGGGCGCGCACACAGGCCAGTCCCGAAGGGACGGCAGACGCCCACGGCAGACGGCCCGGCGCACGGCGCTGCCGTCCCTTCGGGACTTCTCTACTTCTGGCGCGCGAGTCCGGCGGCTGAAGCCGCCGGCTACCCACTGTGCTCCCTTCGGGAGCAAGAGATCGAAACAGCCGCCATCCTGTCCCCCTACTTGTAGGGCGACGCGCTTATGCCGTCGCGTCCGGACGCAGTTCCATGGCCACGCGGAACAGGGCCTCGGCGTTAGCATACGGGAAGCCCGGGTCAATCTCAATGTAGAGCCAGGAGCCGCCCTCCAAAGGACGGAAGATGTCCACGAGGCGGAGAACGTGTTCGCGGACCTCGGCGGGCGAGCGGCGCTGCATGAGGTCGCCGCGGTCGGGGTGAAGCTCAAGGGCGAGGCCAAGCTCGCGGCAGCGCTTTGCAAGGTCGGGCAGGTCGAAGACCGTGAGCTGGGGCCAGAGGGCGTCCACGCCAAGCTCGGCGAAGTCCTCAAGGATGTCGCCGATCTGGCCGCAGCAGTGGAAGAAGATGCGCTTGCCGGCCTTGCGGACGGGGGCGAAGAGTGCCTCGTAGCGCGGCTTGTAGAAGCGGCGCCAGACCTTCGGCGGGAAGATGAGCGCGTTCTGCGTCCCGAAGTCGTCGCCGAAGGCGACGCCGTCAACATCGAGCGCGAGGGAGCGGCGGACGCCTGCGGCGGCGTGCTCGACGAGCATATCCGCCAGGCGGTTGATCTCCGGCGTGTCGCGGAGGATGTCCACCAGCGTGTCCTCGAAGCCGCGGAGCGACCAGAGCTTCTCCATCAGGCTGCCGCTGCCGCCGAGGGTGAACCAGCGGCGGGAGAGGGACGAGGGGTGAGGGACGAGGGGCGAGGGAGAAGGTAGTGGTGGCGGCACATAGGTGTTCAGCTTGGCTGTGTCGCGCAGGGGCCAGTCAATCAGGTGGCCCCAGACGCCGAAGATGCGGTACTCCCAGGTCGAGCCCCACTCGTCGGTCTTGATGGCGTGGTAGCGGCCGTCGGGGTCGAAGTCGGTCGGCGGCGGGCCGGCGGGGAGCGCCACGCCGCTCAGGTCGCCGAAATCGTGGCCGCAGGCCCGCGTGAGGTCGAGCAGCTTCTGCCCGTGCTCGTAGAGTCCGCCGACGGCCGGCAGAATCCGCAGCGGGACCACGTCGGGCGGGCGGAAGTCAAGAGCGGCGATGACCCTTTCGCGGGGGAGCATTCAGCGTCCCCTCACCAGGTCGCGGAGTTCCTCGTAGATGCCTGGGGCGGCGGCCAGGGTGTTCCACTCGGCCTCGGAGGTCTCGATGGCGTCGAGGATGACGCCGGCCTCGCGGAGGATGACGGCGGCGGCCGCAATGTCCCAACTGCGGAGGCGTTGCTCGTAGAAGGCGGTGAGGCGGCCGCAGGCGACGTTGCACAGGTCGTAGGCGGCGGAGCCGAGCGCCCGCACCTTGCGGACCCGCGGGGCGAGCCGGCCGACCTGCTGGACGAAGTGCCGGACGGCCCCCGGCCTCGCCCCGAAGCCTGTGCCGACCATCGCCTCTTCGAGCTTCGCCACGCTGCTGGGTCCAATCGGCCTGCCGTTCAGCGTCGCCCCCTTGCCCGCCTCGGCGACGAAGAGCTCATCGGTCGGCGGAGCGTAGACCACGCCGACCAGCGGCTCGCCGAGCGACTCCAGCCCACGGGGAAACGCCGCGGGCCTCTGGCCGGGCCGGCGGTAGCAGGCGATTGACGTGCAGAAGTACGGGAGGCCGTAGAAGAAGTTCACCGTGCCGTCGAGGGGGTCAATAAGCCACCAGCAATCGCCCTCGCCGCCAATCGCGCCCGCCTCCTCGGTCAGGATGGCGTGGTCGGGCCAGTCGCGGCGGATGGCCTCGATGATGGCCTTCTCGCACAGGCGGTCGGCCTCGAGCTTCACGTCGTTCCGCGTCGCCTGGTCCACGGCGAGCAGCGTGCCCCACAGGCGCTTCTGAATCTCCCCCGCGGCCCGCGCCGCAGTGAGAGCGGTGTCCTTGAAGGTCATGGGGAGTCCTTGTTCCGGTGTTTAGCCCCTGAAGGAATCACACGGACAGGCACCGACAAACACGGACGGGCGATCATCTGGCTTGCGGGCGGCAGTCCGTGTCCGTCCGTGTGCGTCCGTGTCATTTTCTCACAGGCTCATTTCGGTGTGCGAGCATGCCCGTCCTACCTCCTCGTGATCTGCGGGCCTTCGAGGTCGTAGACCTGTTGCTCTTTGGAGGCGTCGCCCCAGTTGCCGAAGGTGCAGGAGGTGACGAGCCAGTCGTCGTTCCAGGTGGTGCGGGCCTGGGCGGGGGCGACCTTCTTTTCCTGGGCCAGCTTGTCGAGGGCGGCGCGGAGGTCAAGGGCGACCTCGTGCCACTGGTCGTCGGCCTTGAGGCTCGCCTGGGTGAGGGCGGGGACGCCGGGGGCCGCGGCGCCGGTGAGGGGAATCTGGACCTCGCCGAGGCCGGCGACGTTGAGCCTGAAGGCCGATGCTCCTTCCGAAAGGGTCTTGGCCCGCACGCGGAAGGTTGAGCCGCGCTCGACGACGAAGCTGCTGCGCGCCTGGATCGCCCCCGTGCCGCGGCCGAGCGTGACCTTCACCGTCTGCGCGTCCTTCCGCTCGATGACGACGTTGGGCACGGGCCACGGCCCCCAGCGGGTCAGCTCCTTGTTCCGGGCGTGGGCGCTCTCGCGGCCATCGGCATCAACTGCCGTCACCGTGAAGTGCGGCTGCTCGCTCGCGCCCGCGTAGCCTGGGATTGGCGTGATCTCAACCGAGGTCTTGTCGGCGGGAAGGGTCTCGACCTTGACGTAGGGGGTGTCGAACGTGACCGAGAGGTTGGTCGGCCCCTCCTGCTTGCCATAGGTTCGCTGGCGGCAGACGTTGTAGCCCGCTGCGCCGGGGACGGGGTCCCACTGGAGGAGCGGCTTGGCTCCGTGCTTGAGGAGCCCCCATCGGAGGCCCTTTGGGGCCTGGGGCGCGCCCTCGGGCGGCACGCCAGTCCTCAGCGACGCAAGCCAGTAGTCCTTGTAGCCCATCCAGGCGGCGAGGTTGAAGGTCGAGATGTCGAGGAAGCGGCACTCCCTGTGGCCGCGTCCCTCAATGACGAGGAATAGGACTCCGTTGATGCCGATGGGGCTGATGTTGCCGAAGGGCACGGAGCCGAGGGGGGTGATGCCCTCGGCGCTCGTGTGGCCGCGCATAGTGGGGATGTCCGGGATGCTCTGCGGGCCGGGGTGCGGGCTCTGCTGGTAGATGCGGACCGAGATGTCCTTGGCGGGCTTACCGGCGTTGTCGAGGATTCGGAGCGCGGAGGCCTTCGGGAGGTCGAAGAGGTAGAGGCCGAAGTGTCCGCGACGCAGGCCGGCCATGCGATGGAGGGCCCCGGCGGTCTGAGGCGAGTAGGCCGCGAAGGTCTTGCCGAAGCCAACGTCCACGCTCCCGTCGGGCCGCGGAGTGAAGGTGAAGCACTCGACGACGTTGCCATCGTTGTCCACGAACGGCCCCGCCCCGCCCATCATGTCGGGCTGGCGGGCGTGGTAGCCGAGGAAGTAGTGGCCGCCCTCCTCGTCCCGCACGTGGTTCCAGTGGCCGGCAACGACGATGCAGTAGATGTCAATGATCCCAAGCTGGTGGGTGAGTTCGTGGAGGAGGCCGGTGTCCACCTTCGCCACGAAGTCGTCCTCGATGTGGAACTTGAACCAGGCGGGGAAGTTGTCGTCGTAGAAGTTCCAGCCGCCGTCGCAGCCGAAGGTTTGCGGTATCTTCTTCATCTCCTCCTTGGTCATCTGGACGATTTCCTGGATGCGGACCCGCTCGGCGATGCCGTCGGGCGTCAGGCCGGGATACCTGCACCCCGCGAAGACGCCGTTCATCAGCTTCACGTGCCGCTGAATCCAGTCCTCGAAGGACCGGGAGCCGAGCTTGTTGGGCTTGCCATCGAATGCCTTGTAGAGCTGCGGCGTGATCCGCATCTGGAGCGAGAGCGCATCGGTGAAGTCTTCCAGGGCGTTGTTCGCCTCGCACGGCTCCGCGATCTTGTTCTCGGGGTCCACCTGGAGCCTGACCGTGTGGCGGCGCGTGTCCCAGGCCCACGTCAGCCTCAGCTCGGTCCGCCCCCACGGTTCGAGTCGCTCGATTGCGCCCGAGCCGGCCTTCTGGCCGTCGAGACTCCAGACGTAGTCGAAGCGCCCGGAGGCCGCGTCGCTCTTGTTGGCCACGACCGCGAGGAACTCCACCTTCTCGCCGGCGTCGGGCCACTGCTTGTGCGTGGTGCGAAGCTCCTCGGCCGTGAACGGCCGCCCCGTGGCCGGGTCGCCCATGTATTGCGCCCCCGAGGCGGGGTATATCCACGGCCCCGGCGTGTAGCTCGGCAGCCGCTTGATGAACAGCACATCGAGGTCAGGCTGCTTCGCATCCTCGGCGGCAGCATTGCTGGCGCACCAGGCGGACCCGAGAAGGCATAGCATGGCCACGGAGCGATCGCACGCTCTGCGGATCATCTCCTGCTCCTTTCGATTCGATGATCACCCCACGGCCCGTGTTCTTGCGGCCTATCTGAAGTCTGGAATATCCACCGGCAGGCCGACGCGCATGAAGAATCGCGCGAATGCCTGGGCAAGGTGCTCGCGGTAAGGGGGGCACAACCGCACCCTGGCGGGGATGCTGGCAGCAAACCTGCGGACCAGCGGCACGCTCAGGCTGTAGACACGACGCAAGGAGACCAGCATGTAGTCCATTCCACCCCTTCGATGTCGCACCGGTTCAGGACGTGGTAGGCGGAGAACCTGCCCCTCTTCGCGGCATTCCAGTTCTCGGGTTTCCGAAACACCCGGTCATCCCTCAACTCCTGCTTGAAGTACACAGGGCAAAGGACGACTTCGTCAATGGCGCTGGAACCGTCCGCGCGAACCACGAGATCGCACGAGTGCGACATGACGACGACATTCTGCATACGGAGGACCACATCCCGATCGGCATCAGGTGCCCCAAGAACGCCTGACGGCACAACCAATACCGGGCACCCGAGCAGGATGTCCCCCTGTTCGAGGTCCGGTCCAGAAACTTGCGCATACCAGGGGTAAGTGGGCGGTGGCGGGAGTCCCATGCGCTCACTCCACCATGTCTGGTTCGTCTTCGATTATCTTGGGAGGACGTTTCGGCCCGTGGACGATCCTGACTCTGATCACTCTAGTCGGGCGAGGCGGAAGGGGATCTATCTCAGTATCCCAATCAAGCATGTCCTCCTCATCCGCTTTCGTCGTGAGATGCACCTGCCTTGTCGGTCGCAACACAGATTTCTGCTTAGGCACAGCCATGGTGCCAACCCCTTTCTCCAAGTTCTCCCTTCCTCGATGGTTAACACTGCCCGGCCGGAAAAGTCAAGCCCAGAGATCAGGGCAGGAGACCGGCTTATCCCATGGGTTGGACGTGGCAGTTGTTGAACCCATCTGCTTAGTCGAGTGGCTCTTCCCTGGCGTGGAACGGGAGCTTCCCAGCCTTGACAAACCGCACCCAGACTGTCCGCGACGGCCATCGCGGGGGGCTGGCGATGCGGTAGTCCCAATCCACCATGTCGTCCTCGTCCACCCTTAACGCGGGTGGCCTTCGCCTTCGCGGCGCCGGACTCGGCTTCAGCTTCGGCACAGCCATGGTGTCTACCCTTTTCTCCATGCCCTCCCTTCTTTCATAGTTAACACGAGCGGGCCTGCAAAGTCAAGCCTGAGCCGCGGGGATCGCTTGGGCGTGGTGCGTTCCGGACACACCCTGCCCCCTTGGCCGGAATGGTGCGCGGCAGGCGCGGCGCAGGCGAGAAGCAAGGGAGGACCAGGAGTTGCGAACTGGCGGTTCGCAGCCAGGAACGGGCTCCTAGAAGATAATTGCAGAGTCATATGACTCTGCAATTATCTCTCCGGCACACGCTCCCACCGGCGGCACACTCGCGGTGGCCAACACGGACCACGCCCGAATCACTTCTGCGTTGGCTCCCTCCGCAGCGCGGCGCCGAGCTGGCGGAGGGCGGTGGCCTCGTCGGGGTGGATGTCGCCGTAGGGGCGGGGGCCGACGTTGAGCATGAAGGTGGCGCCGCGGCGATTGGCTTCGCGGAGCTTCGGCAGGATGTCGGCGCTGCCCTTCACGGCGTGGCTGCGGGGGGCGTAGGCCCAGCCGCTGTTGAGGTTCCACCAGACCGCCTTCGGCTTGTCGCCGACCTCGGTGGTGTTGAAGCCCACCGTGTTCTCGCCCGGCATGTCCAGCTCCCACACCTGGTAGTCCTCGCCGGGCAGCGGCAGGACGTGGGTGTTGTTGACCACCACGGCGTCGGGCTGGAGGGAGTGGATGAGGTCGTAGGTGCCCGCGAGGTGCCACGGGCCGCGGGGCGGGAAGTAGAGCTGTTCGTCGGGCGTGTCGAACTCTGCGCGGGGCCAGTAGCCGTCGAAGAGGATGCCGCCGATCTTGCCGAAGCGGGTGCAGAGCTCGCGGACGTGGCCCTGGTAGTAGGCGACGTAGGCCGGCCAGTCGGCGCGGTAGGCGGGATGCGTCCAGTCGAGGATCGAATAATAGAAGTGGAGTGCGATGCCGCGGTCGCGGAGGGCCGTGGCCAGTTCCGCCAGCACGTCGCGCTTGAACGGCGTGCTCGTGATCTTCCAATCGGTCGAGGGGGTGTCCCACAGGCAGAAGCCGTCGTGGTGCTTGGAGGTGATGAGGAGGAACTTCTGGCCGGCTTCCAGCATCAGGTCCGCCCACTCCTCGGCGCAGAAGCGGACGGGGTTGAACTGCCCGAGCCGCTCGCGGTAAGTGGCGAGCGGGATGCGCTCGACGTAGTAGACCCATTCGCCACGTCCGTTGAGCGAGTAAAGGCCCCAGTGGACCGACAGGCCGAACCGCGCGTCCACGAACGCCTTGACCCCCTCGGGCGTGGCCTGGAGCCTTGCCGCGCTCGTGTCCTCCACCTGGTAGCCGCTCGCCACCGTCCTCATCTCTTCCCCTTTCTTCTCAAGGCGGCTTGTGGCCGCAACTAAAGAGGATGATTGGATGGGTGGATGAATGGATGATTGTCTGAAGTTCATCCACCCATCCATTCATCCATTCATCCTCGCCGACACGCGCGCAAGGCGCGCACGAGTCAGGGTTTAGTAGTTCAGGACGATGAGCTCCTCGATCTTCCCGCGGCCGCCGCCCCTGGAGTTGATCGCCCCGCGGCGAGGAGTAGTCCATACTGGCAGTTATCCCAGAACTGGCGGAAGAACGAGTTGCCACCAGAGACCTCCCCGGGCGAACCTTCAATCGCTGCTCGCCAAGTCCTGCGGCTTGACGTAGGGGACCTCGCGGTGCAGCCGAACCTCTCGTGTTCTCGGCCTCGCCCTGAACTCCTCCGGTGGGAAGTGCCAGATATTGAAGTGCGAGTTGGGCATCGTGTCGTACCAAAGCGCATCCCACCCCAGCATCATGGCAAGCCGGTTGACAAGAAGGCGCTTGCCTCGCCGCAGCATCGACGAGCCTGCCAGGTACTCGCGGTGGCTGGCGGTGATCGCCCCTGTGAGTACGTCGGCGATCTGAATGCCGGCCACAAGTTTTGAGTCGGACTTGGTGACGTGCGTGATCTTGGAGCGGGCGCCGATCCTTGCAAGCATGTAGTTCGTGATCTTCTCCATGACCTCGTCATGCTTCTCGTACCGGTCCGTGCGACGGTCGATGTACACTTCGAACTCACCCTGTCGCCTCTTCGCCAAGTCGTTCATAAGCAACGTGTAGGTCTTGTAGAATGCCTCCTCCCTGTCGGCACCTGGGGAACTCCAGAGGCGGTAGTGACCCTTGTGAACGACGATGGTGCCAAAGGTCAGATTGGTCTGCTGGATGATGCCCATCCAATCAAGGACAAAGTTGATGGACCCATGGCTTGACCCGATGTCATTCCACTTCAGCTCGTGAGCAACACCGTGTTGGCCGCGGAGCTTGTCGAACGCGTCCACGAAGGCGTCCTGGACCACTGATGGGACAACGAGCGCCCCAATGCCATAGCAGGGGCTGTCAGGTGATGTGGCGCTTTCGTCGGCGAACACGAGAAGCTTGGACATGACCGCACCATCCTCCCAATGTGGTCCCGCAGTCATTGGCAGGCGTCGCTAATCTCCTACCATTTACCCTTCAGATGATAGCGCCAAAGGGCCGTTGGATCAAGAACCCGCGTGATCCGTGCTTGACGCCATCGTGGCGGTTACGTAGAATGCCGTCACCGCAAGGAGGATCCCAGATATGGCCCCGGCCGCGAGAGTCCCGACCGGGCTCTTGTTGGACATGGCGATGGCGACACCGTTCCTCAAGTGGGCAGGCGGCAAGGGCCGCGTCTTGCACCAGCTTGAGCCATTCCTGCCGCAGGCGTTCAACCGCTACATTGAGCCGTTCGTTGGCGGCGGAGCATTCTTCTTCCACTTGAGCACAGCCGGTAGGCTTGCCTCTGGCGCCATCCTCAACGACCTAAACCGGGAGTTGATGAACTGCTACAGGGTGCTTCAAGACCCCGCGAGTGTCCCGGACCTCATCTCGCTGCTCCGTCGGTATGCCCACTACACCCAGGATCCAGGTTTCTACTACAGACTCCGAGCCTTGGATCGCTCTCCGGACTTCATGGCGAAGCACACTAAGGTCCAGCGCGCGGCGAGGACCATCTTCCTCAACCGTACATGCTACAACGGCCTCTATCGGATAAACGGCAAAGGGTGGTTCAACGTCCCATACGCTCAGTGCTCACGTGCGAGGAGACTATTCCGCCAAGACAACCTATGGGCATGTCATCGCGCGCTTCAAGGCGTCGAGCTCACAGAGGGGAGTTTTGAGAAGTGCCTGTGCCGCGCTCGCCCCGCGGACTTCGTCTACCTTGATCCGCCCTACGACCCCCCAAGCAACACTTCTTTCTTCACGTCGTACAACGGCAGCAAGTTTGGTGAAGACGACCACAAACGCCTGTCCGACGACTTCCGCGCCCTGCACCGTGCAGGGTGCCTCTTGATGCTCAGCAATTCCGCCACTCCCTTTGTGCGAAGCCTCTACCAAGGGTTCCGGATTCAGCAGGTTCTTGCCTTCCGGGCCATCGGCAGTAGGGCTGACAGCAGGAAGCTTGTTGAGGAAGTGGTGGTCATGAACTACTGACGGGTTCTCGGGCCGTTCTCTGCTCTGGCCTGCCCACCTCCTGGGGGCAGGTGTGGTTCAGGAAGATCGCCCGTGCCGCCCGCTCCGCGGGGCTGAATCGCTGGACGAAGGCGGGATCGCGGTCCCACGCCCGAACGCTATAGTAGTGCTCTGCGCTGAGCCGGTGCCGGGCGTGCGTCCGCAGCAGCCGAAGAAGCTCAGGAACGCTCTCGGCGTCCTGAAGGACGCGGTAGCAGTTGATCAGCTCGGGATTGACATCGCTGAGCGTGGCGCCGTGCTCGATGCGGCCCAAGTTGCGGAGGCGGAAGAAGAGCGCGCCGCCGCCGAGGAACGGCTCGACGTAGCGGCGGAAGCTGGCCGGCAGGAGGGGTTCGAGCTGGGCGAGGAGTTGCCCCTTGCCCCCCGCCCACTTGAGGAACGGGGTGGCCTGCGCGGTCAGTCCGGGAATCAGGCCGCCCACATGCGCCATCGCGCCTCCTCTTCGCTCTGCCCGCCACCGCCCTCATAGTGTGTCAAACATCAGTGGCGCAGTTGACACACTATGGGAAAAACGGCCCCGGATGCGTCCGGATCGCCAAGATGCCCGTAGTGTGTCAGGTTTGGGGTTGACACAGTATGGCGGGACCGCCCCGGAAGCGTCCGGATCGCCAAGACGCCCATAGTGGGCCAAACACCAGGGGCGCGGGGTTGGCACAGTATGCTCTCTCCTCATCGTGTCTTGCGCGATGGGCGGAAGAGGCCCTTCGGGTCGGCGCCGAGGAGGCCGGCGCGGTAGGTCCGCTGGTCCACGAGGGTGAGACGCGCGGCCATCGCGGGGGTGATGAGGCGGACGAGGCGGAACTCGTCAATCCGGTCGGCAATCGCCTCGAGGTGCCCGTCGCTCGTCATCCAGTGGAGCCTGTCGTAGGCTCGGAGGTTCATCGGGCCGCGGTAGCCGCGGAGGGTCCGCAGGCGGTGAACGCTGAAGTAGCAGGGGAAGAAGGAGAGTGCGAGTTCGCGGAACGAGCGGTAGATGGCGTCGCGGAAGCGGAGGCCGACGATGTTGCTCTTGGCCACGGCGCCCCAGTGGCGACCGCGCCGGAAGGGGGCGAGGAGGTGGACGTCGTCCAGCCCTTCGGGCGCGACGAGTTCGAGGACGAGGGGCGGGAAGCCGATTCTGCGGAGCGCGGCGGCCGCGAAGAGCGCGCCGTCGAAGCAGTGCGCCCGCCTGTCCCGCACCACGCGCAGCGGGCAGCGGTAGATGGGCTCGGTGCTGTAGGGGATGGCGTCGAGGAACGCCTGGATAGCCACTGGGCTGGTCCAGCGTGCGGCCAGCCGCCGCTCGCGCGGCCTCAGGCTCGCCTCGAACCGCTCGGCCTCAGTTCGCCCGTCCGCTCTAGGCAGGCTCAACGCGCGACTCCCTGGAGAGACACATCACCTCTCTGAGACACTATAGCGTTCCCTCCAGTCGTCATAGCAGGAACTACGCGAGGACCGGCTCCTTCGCATTCTGCACGGTGATCACCGGATCGGGGTTCTCTGGGGGCACAGGAAGGCCATGTTCCTTCAGCAAGGCCACGTGCTCCCTCATTCCCCACTTGGCCTTATACAGGCAGTCCTCGACGGATTGCCCGATGCCCGTGAACCCCTCAAGGTCGGGGGAATAGAAGCCGAAGAAGTCGGGCTCCTCCGTGGCCTCGATCACCAAAGAGTAAGGCAGTTCAATCATGGCTATGGCTCCTCCTCACTTGAGCCCTGCGGCCTTGAGGATGCTCTGGCACGTTCCCGTCGGCACTCCCTTGGCGGCAGAGGGATCACTGAGGGTTTTCTCCCCCGCCCTCCTTGGGGGCTTCTCCGGTTCCAGTGGCGCGCATCGAGAAGCCCCATCGTGGGGGCACCCCCTTGACATCCTCCAAGGGGGTGCCGTCCTCGGAGCGCCTGTTCATCGCGGCCCCTCCGAGCCCCCAACCCAGATGGACCTTCATCTGGCTGATGCTCAGAGTCTCCAGCGAGTAGGCGGGCCATTCGACAAGAACCTGGACGTAGCCGACAAATGGGATCTCTTTCGCCAGGTAGTCGGGGTGGCACCTCTCGATCCAGCCGAAGAACCGGCTGAGGTCCCAGCTCTTGTCCTTGGCCGCCCACTCCTGCGACAGCTTCCGCCAACCATCTCGAGCCGCTTCGGGGATGGTGTAAGACAACTCGTAGTCACCACGCCTCTTGGCGTCCGCGGCGCTCTCGGGCAGGGGGATCCAAGTGGACCAGTGAACCTTGTCCACGCCGTAGCGGAAGTAGGGCCGCAGCCTATCCGTGTCGCGGCCCTGGCGGCCCTTCTCCAGCGTGTATCGCCGGTCAACCGAGAGCGAGACGCTCACGCCATTGGGAATGGTCCAGGCGAAGCCGATTGGGATGGGATGACTCTGCACCCATGTGCCGGGGACCGGCGGTCGGCCCTGATAGACCAATCCGCCGTCCGCGAGCCCCATGTGTTTCGAGAACGTGACCTCGGAGGGGAGAGCATCCTTCCTGAACTCAATCGTGATGTTCGCGCCGTCAATGATGGGTGCCCATGCTGTGTTCGGCACCAAGGCCAGGCACAGAATGCCTCCAAGGACAAACCGTCTGCCGCTTTTCATTGGTCGCCTCCTCGCTCCCCGTTCATAGCCCCAGGGATTGGCGGATCCGTTCCTCGACCCCAGCCAGGTCGGCGTCGCTGAGGCGGCCCGGCCTGTAGCGCACGAGGCGTGCGCTCAGCGTGGCGAGCTTGGCGCGGACCCAGGATGAGGCCAGCAGATTGGCCGCTCGCCAGTCCTTCAGTTCATAGTCAAAGGGTGTATCGTGCCGGACCGATGTGATCATGGCAACGGTGAGGTCGCCCGTCGCCGCCTCGAAGTCACCCACGCTCAATACGACCGCGGGGCGTGTCTTGATGCTGCTGAGGTCTGTGAAGGGGAATGGGATGAGGACGACGTCACCTCTCTGGAACACCGTAGCGCTCCCTCCAGTTGTCGTAGGCGGCGTCCTGGTCATTGTCCCAGTCCTCGGCGAAGCTGGCGGCGGAGAGGTGATCCCAGTCGCGGTCCCTCTCGGCGTCGCCGGCGGGGGGAGTATGCCGGCCCCGGAGCAACTGGACGAAGCCCTTGACAAGGTTGACCTCGGCCTCGGTCAGGTCGTCAACGTCTATGGCGGCAGACATGTTCGTCCTCCTTCGCGACAGACTTCTCATCCGCTTCAACAAGTATAGCAGTGCCCCGCGAGGGTTTCAACCTGATGGCCGCGGAGCCGAAGCCGGTGAGGGTCAGGGTGCGGAGGTCGAGGGAGCCGTGGAGGACGGCGAGGCGGACCTCGATGCCACGGCGGGTGGGCCGCTGGCGGACCGTGCCCCAGGCGGAGCCTGTTGACCAGAACCAGGTGGTGGGCTTGGAGGCGGCGGCGAAGGTCATGGTCTTGGTGACGGCGGAGTAGTGGAAGCCGGTGAGGGCGAGGAGGGCTGACCAGGAGGCCATCGCGCGGGCGTAGTGGTGGCCGCACTCGGCTTCGTCGAAGGGGTTGCGCCGCTGGCCGTCGTAGCGGCGGCGGATGGCCTCGATGCACTCCAGGCCAGCCGCGGTCTGGCCCTCGTAGAGCATGCCGACTGCCGCGCAGTACTCGAAGCCGGTCATGACTTCGTTGTAGTAGGGGAATGGGCGGTTGGGGCGGCGGCCGCGGGGGTAGGTGGCCATGAGGAGGGCCGATTCGTCGTTGAGGGCGAAGGTTCGCAGATGGTTGAAGTGGCCGTAGAGGCCACGCTTGAAGTTGTGCCGCATGATGGCGCGGTGGGTGGCCCTGACGTGCTCGGGGTCGAGGAGGTAGCCGAGGCCGAGGACGTGGGCGGTGTATTGGCCGACGAGTTGGTCCACGAGGCAGCCTGCGCCGAGCTGGAGGTCTGGCTCGGAGAGGTCCTTTGCGCCCATGCTGAGGCGGAGGCCGGCGGCGATGGCGTCAGGCGAGGCCGGCGGGCGAATCTCGTGCTCGTAGTACTCGCCGTTGAAGAGGCGCTCGTCCATCCAACGGCTGCCGCGCTCGAAGATGGCGCGGCACGTGTCGGCGAACGCGGTGAGTTCCGTCGCTTCGGGCGACTGACCCTGGTGGGTGGCACCCTCAAGTCCGCTTGAGGGTGTGTTCCCGGGCTCGCGCCGGTTCGCACCCTCAAACAAGTTTGAGGGTGCCACCCCCTCAGAAGGCTGAAGCGGAGCCGTCCTGGCAAGGTGGCGGGCCATTTCCTCGACGGCGCGGAGTGCGCCGAGATACCAGGCGCCCATCTGGGGGTTCGGGCCGTAGTACTCGACGTCCATCGTGTTGTGCTGGCAGCCCTCCATCACGCCGTCGCGATCGGCGTCCCAGCCGCCGGGCGCCCAGCAGAACTCGATGGCCTTGCGGATGCGGGGCCAGAGGCGGCGGAGCCAGGCGTCGTCGCCGCAGAGCTGCCAGTCGCGGTAGACCTTCATCAGGCAGCCCAGTTGGCCGTCGGCCGCGGCGTGCTTGAAATCCTGCGCTTTGGCGAGGGGCAGGTTGACGCGGAAGGACATCAGCCCGGCGTCGTCGGTGGCGAGGAGGAACTCGGTCTCGCGCATCGAGCGGGCGAGGGCTGGAAAGAGGAAGGCGGTGGCGTGCTCGTAGTTCCAGACGTGGGTGCAGGAGCCGTGGCAGCAGCCGGCCTTGTCGCCGCAGCCCTCCCAGCCGAAGAAGCGGCCGTCCTCGGTGCGGAAGCAGGTTTGGGAGCGCAGGGTCGAGAGGTTGAAGAGCGCGGCCTGCTTGACGGCGGCCGGCAGGTCGCTCTGGCAGAAGGCTTGGACGAATGCGAGCGTGTCGGCCTCGAGGCCGGGGAGCGCAGCGGCGGCCTTCGACGCGGCGTCCCAGGCGTCCGCGTATTGCGTCGTGTAGTAGTTGCCGATGCGGTTCGCCTCGCAACAGGCATCCTTCGCAGGGGTCCAGGTCATGCGGTTGGGGAAGTGCCAGGCGAGGATGAAGGTGACGGCTCGCTCGGCGCGGGCCGGGATGCGAAGGCGGACCGCGAGGGAGGCCTGAGGGGAGTCCACGCCGCCGCTGTCACGCTCATCTAGCCGGCCGTCGGCGGAGAAGTCGTCCCAGAAATCAAGGAGCGAGTCGCCCCAGCTCAGGTTGGCCCAAGCGGTGCGGTGGGAGACAAGGGACCTAAGGGACCCAAGGGACCTAAGGGACCCACCGGTAAGAACGGCCATGGCCATTGTGCCCCATTGTTCGGTCTTGGGGTCAACGCCTTCCGAGGTCATGAAGATGCCCTGAAGCCTGCCCTCCTTGCGGAAGGTGTTGACGTTCTTGAGCGGCTTGCCGCTGGAGCCGTCGGAGCCGATGAAGTTCTGGAGGGAGCCGCAGACGGCGGCGTCAACGGGCTGCTTCGTGCGGTTTGTGAGGACGAAGCGGAGGACGGCGATGGGCAGGCCGCTGCGGTCGGCGTCGCCGGGGATGAGGGGGTTGAACGCCTCGATGCGGACGTCGAGCGGCACGTCGGGGTCGGCGAGGAGCACCTGGCCGAAGGGATAGGCGGCATGGAAGGAGCAGTGGCGGAAGCGTGGGAGGCCGTGGTTGGGGGCGGTGGCGCCGGCTGCGCCCTCGTAGGTCTCGGGTGGGAGGAGGCCCTCGAGGCAGAGCGTGATGCGTGATGCGTGATGCGTGAGAAGAGAAGAAGACGTGATGCGTGATGCGTGATGCGTGAGAAGAGAAGAAGACGTGCCGCGTGCCGCGTGATGCGTGAGAGGAGA